>JAFGMA010000315.1 GCA_016927835.1 Candidatus Zhuqueibacterota bacterium
GAATACATCGAGTTGGGTCGAGTCTGGCAATTGCTGTTGATTGCCGGCATGATCATCTGGTTGTTCCTGGTTGTTCGAGCCATTCGACCAGCTCTGGGAAATGAAAAGGATTTTGGCGGCATCACGCACATGCTGCTGTATAGCGCCATCACCATTCCGCTGTTTTACATGGCGGGCTTGATGTATGGCAAGGGCAGTCATCTATCCGAAGCCGAATACTGGCGCTGGTGGGTGGTTCATCTCTGGGTGGAAGGATTTTTTGAGGTGTTTGCCACAGTTTTTATGGCGTTCATTCTGGGACACATCGGCGCAGTGAGCAAAAAGTTCGCCCTGAACACGGTTTATTTCAGCATCTTTCTGTACCTCGGTGGTGGAATCATCGGAACGTTCCATCACCTGTACTGGGCTGGCTCGCCTTCACCGATCATTGCGCTGGGAGCGGTTTTCTCAGCGTTGGAAGTCGTACCGCTGAGCTTGCTGGCGTTTGAAGTCGTCCATAATTTAAAAATCATTCGGGAGGGCGGCAAAGCATTTGCTTACAAATGGCCCATCTATTTCTTCATTTCGGTGGCGTTCTGGAACATGCTGGGCGCAGGCGTGTTCGGATTTCTGATCAATCCGCCCATCGTGCTCTATTACATCCAGGGCATCAACACGACACCGATTCACGGACACACGGCGCTGTTCGGCGTCTATGGCTTGCTGGCAATTGCCCTGATGCTGTTTTCCGTCAGGCATATTTTCAAAAAAGCGGCCTGGTCCGATAATTTATTGAAATGGAGCTTCTGGGGCTTGAACGGCGGCTTGATGCTGATGACCGTACTGAGTCTGATCCCATCGGGATTTTATCAATTCTATTATGCCGTGCGAGATGGACTCTGGTACGCCCGCAGTCCCGAAGTCGCCACCAGCAAAACGATCCAGTTCTTCTCCTGGATGCGAGTTTTTCCTGACTTGGTGTTTGCGACAGGAGCGATTTTGCTGTTCATCTTTTTGATTAGAGCGGTGTGGATGTCGTTTTTTAAAAAATTAGCTTAGCAAGCGTTTGATGATTTTATCTAATTCTATTGTGGATAAAAATTTCTTGCTGATTCCATTCGCCAATTGAGGCAGGTGGAATCAGCTCTTAATCAACCATTACCCGAACCAAATGATTCATCATGGGGTTGACACAATTGGTATCTTTGGATCAACATCAAAATTTACTGTGGTGTAAAACAAGGGTGCAATAAATTGTCAATCGCCTTAATAATTTTCTTTCCATTAATCAGCGACCAAGGACATTACTAATCGCTTAATCATTTATTTTGAAACTTTCCCAAATCTTTATGGTTTAGAAAAGCTTTTCCAGTCGCCCATCTGTAGCTAACCAATTACCTTCACATCCAGAAATTTCTTGACATTATGTTAAATTTTGTTTATCTTTTTTTCGTAATTATTTTTAAAGATTTTTGATTTTAACAATCCTCAAAAGGTGACTAAAATGAATTGGGGTGAGACGAAATCAGGCAAGCTTGCCAAATCTTTAAACTCATCAGAAGAAGAGCTACAAGCGTTGTCTTCACGATACGAAGCGATCCTGGCTGCTGTTCCAGATATCATTATGGAAGTGGATGCCAATAAAATCTATACCTGGGCAAACCAGGCGGGACTGGAATTTTTTGGTGAGGGGGTGATCGGCAAGGAAGCATCGTTCTATTTCGAGGGCGAGCAGGAAACCTACAATCGGGTCAAACCCATTTTTGAAGGTGATGAAAACGTTATTTATCTTGAAAGCTGGCAGCGGCGCAAGGATGGCGAAAAACGCCTGCTTGCCTGGTGGTGTCGGGTGCTGAAAGATGCTAATGGAAACGTGATAGGCGTCATATCAACCGCGCGCGACATCACAGAACGAAAGCAGATTGAAGAACAAATCCGTTTGCAGAATCAATTATTTGAAAAAACAATCGAATCGCTTTCCCATCCCTTCTATGTCATTGATGCGCATAATTATCAGATAAAGATGGCTAACACAGCCACGACTGTTTTCAACTCGATATCAGCAGATACCACCTGTCACGCCCTCACGCATAATCTCAACCATCCCTGTCGAGGCATGAGATATGCGTGTCCACTGGAAGAGGTAAAGAGAACGAAAAAGCCGGTCACGCTGGAACATATTCATCTCGATAAAGACTGTAATGCCAGACATGTTGAAATTCATGGATTTCCCATTTTTGATGATGCAGGAAATGTTGTCCAGATGATCGAATATTCCCTTGATATCACCGCGCGCAAACAGGCAGAAGAAGCCTTGTTGGAAAGCGAGGCGAAATGGCGATCACTTACTGAAAACTCGCCTGACTACATTATGTTGCTTGATCGAGATGTAAAAATTCTGTTCATCAATCATACCATCCTGGGTTTGACCCGTGAACAGGTGATTGGCACATCGTTTTTCGACTATGCGCTGCCTGAATTTAAAAAAGCTACCCGGACGTGCTTCAATCGGGTTTTGAAGACAGCCGAGCCCGGTCAATTTGAAAGCACTTATCAGTATGAAGATGGTAGGATTCAATATTTTGAATCTTATGTTGGCCCGGTCATCAAGAATGGTAAAACTGTTGGTTTAACAGTCAGTAGCCGAGATATCACCGACCGCAAACAAGCCGAGATAAGCTTAAGAAAGTCCCTTGAAATTTCCCGACAGCACGAGGCTGAAGTATCGGCTTTATTGAAAGGCTCACGAGCTGTTCTGCAATATAGTGAATTTGAACACGCGGCACGCTCGATCTTTGATTCCTGCAAAAGCTTAATTGGGGCGACGGCCGGCTATGTTGCGCTATTAAACAAAGAAGAAACAGCCAATGAATTACTCTTTTTAGATTCAGGTGGATTGAATTGCTTTGTAGATCCCACGCTTCCGATGCCGATCCGTGGCTTGCGTGAGCGAGCCTATCGTACCGGGAAAACCGTTTACGAAAACGATTTTTTAGACAGCGAATGGACTCAATTCTTACCATCAGGACATGCCCCGCTTGAAAACGTTCTGTTTGCTCCTTTAAAATTGAATGGAAAAGCAGTTGGATTATTGGGGCTTGCCAACAAGTCTGGTGGTTTCACTGCAGATGATGTCCGCATGGCGACGGCATTTGGCGAGTTAGCATCAGTGGCGCTGATGAACAGTCGCTCGTTAGAATCGTTAGAAGCCAGTGAACAGCGATTTCGTTCGACGGCTCAATCAGCGGGTGATGCCATTATCTCCATTGATAGCGAGGGAAATATTATTTTTTGGAATAATGCGGCCGAAAAAATATTTGGCTACTCGAAAGACGAAATTATCGGTCAGCCGGTTACTTCATTAATGCCGGAACGATTCCGTGAAGCTCATTTAACAGGCATGAATCGGGTTATCTCAACTGGAAAATCGAGTTTGCTGGGAAAGACTTATGAGATGATTGGATTGCGAAAGGGTGGTCGTGAATTCCCGGTCGAGCTCACTGTTTCGTCCTGGAAGACAAAACATGAACTGTTTTTTACAGGGATCGTCCGGGATATTACCCAGCGAAAAATAATCGAGGAAGAACTGAAAAGATCTCACGAGGAGCTTGAAAGCCGTGTAATAGAGCGAACGCGGGAATTGATGACCGTAAACAAAGCGCTCCGAAAGGAGATTGCCGAGCGAAAACGAACGGAGAAGAAATTGCTCGATTATCAACAGAGGCTCCGATCGCTTTCGTCCGATCTCACTTTAACTGAAGAACGAGAACGACGCCGCATTGCGACCGACCTGCATGATCGGATTGGCCAGGCGCTGGCGATGGCAAAAATAAAGCTGTCTGAAATTCGAACTTCGACTGCTGAAATCGAGCATCGTATAGAACTCGACGAAATTTATGAGCTTCTTGAACAGACAATCCAGGACACTCGGTCGCTGACTTTCGACATCAGTCCACCAATTCTTTATGAGCTTGGTTTTGAATTGGCCATCGAGTGGCTGGCAGAAAAATTTCAGCAACAATACAACATCCCGGTAGATTTTAGAGACGACGGGGAACACAAACCGCTGAATAACGACATTCGCATTGTGCTATTCCGAATTGTCCGTGAATTATTGATCAACATTGTCAAACATGCCTCTGCAAAAAATGTGATCGTTTCCATCGAACGAAAAGGGAATAAACTGCTCATCCACATCAGCGACGATGGAATTGGATTCGATCTGTCAAATATTGAAAATGTTAAAGGAATGAAGGGTGGCTTTGGTTTCTTTAGTATTTGTGAACGGCTGGATTTTTTAGGCGGTCGTTTCACCGTTGAATCTAAAGTCGGACATGGAACCAGGGTGACGCTGGAAGCTCCGCTGAGTGAATGAAATTCCAAAAAACAAATTCAAAATTACAAACCTGTCCGACAACAGGCGGATAAATTTCAAATATGAATATTCAACGACCAAAAACATCAAAAACAAATTGATTATTGAATATTGGATTTTATTAGTCATTTGTCTTTTGAGATTTGGAATTTTGATAAAATAGCCAGTCAGGTAAAAATTTAGTTCTATTTAACACTACTTAGTCAGATTTGATTTATAAATTTCCATATAAGTGAAGAAATTCGAGTGAGCGGAGTGCATTCCCTTTATGGAATGCATGTTGCGGTGCATAAAGGCACCGCACTCCTGCAAATGTAAATTTGACTAAGTAGAATTAACTATTGCAAGGAAAAATATATGAATATCAAAGTGCTATTGGCAGATGATCACAAAATCATTCGTGACGGACTGCGCAGCTTGATTGAGAAATGTCCCGAAATGGAGGTTGTTGGCGAGGCGGATAATGGACGGATGACGATACAGCTTGCCCGAGAGCTTGAACCCGATGTGGTGATCATGGATATTTCGATGCCGGATTTGAATGGCATTGATGCTACACAGCAGATCGTGGCGGATATCCCTGGCGTCAAAGTAATCGCGCTATCCATGCATTCGGACAAGCGATTTGTGTTAGGCATGTTCAAAGCTGGCGCCGCTGGCTACCTTTTGAAAGATTGCGCTTTCGATGAGCTGGAGCAGGCAGTCAAAACCGTTCTTGCCGACCACACATATCTCAGCCCCAAAATTGCAACCGTCGTTATTAAAGATTATGTGCCCCAAATATCGAAAGATGAGATCTCAGCCTTCTCCGTCCTGTCGGTACGAGAGCGTGAAGTATTACAACTGCTGGCAGAAGGAAAAACGACCAAAGACATTGCCTCCGAACTTTTCCTCAGCGTGAAAACCATTGAAACCTATCGGCAAAGAATCATGGATCGGCTGGATATTCACAACCTGGCTGACCTGATTAAATTTGCTATTCGAGAAGGCTTGACTTCGCTGGAATCCTAAATCTATTAAGACAATTGAAAAATATATAATTTTTCTGCTCCGAGAATACTTGCCAGAATTTCTCATTTAGACAATCACATCCAATTTCTTCATCATTAGAATTTTTCATGATTCATCGGGAATCCCTTGCAGGTCAGGAATTCCCTTACATGATTGTCAGGTTTTTCGAACCCCAAAATCAGGGAATCCCTGATTGTAAAAATGATTAATAATTCCGATATTGCCACATGGATTTATAGTTATAATTATTACGGAGAGCATTAAGTAGTTTACATTTCTATGTCATTTCGACCGAAGGGAGAAATCTGTAAATTCAATAGTTGCTTAACAGCCAGATTCCTCACTACGTTCGGAATGACAACTCAAATGCAAAATACAATATGCTCCCGGTGGTAACAAATCATGTTCCAAAATAAAATATAAAAATTATCTTAAAACCAATCAGGAGGAAAATACAATGTTTAAGATTCAACAATCGCTATTTTTGTACTTTGCTTTCAGGCGAAAATACCTCGTTCTTAATTTGCTATTATTTTCTTTTTTGTTTGCAGCAACCGCTTTCTCCGGTCAAGTAAAAACAGGCGCTTTCAATTATGGGGGCGTTTCAAGAAGTTATATCGTCTTTCTGCCGCAGGGTTATGACGAGTCTAAGCATTTGCCAGTCGTGATCAATTTGCATAGTGATGGCAAAAATGCTCAATGGCACTCGAATTATACCAGGATGAATTCGATTGCTGATACTGCAGGATTCATTGTCGTTTATCCGAATGCGTATTACAGCAGTGTGGCAGGCTATGTAAGCTTCAATCAGGATGCTATAATTTCGTCGATTGTCCCTAAGGATCCAGATACCAGGGATGTTGGCTTCATTGATGCTTTGATTGATACCCTACATAGTCATTACAGAATCGAACTGGACAGAATTTATGCCGCTGGTCTTTCGGGTGGTGGCTATTTGGCTTTTAAAATGGCATGTCAGATCAGTGACAGATTGGCTGCAATAGCAGCAGTGGGGCCAGAGTTCTCAGTACCCACGGCAAACAATTGCACCAATCTTCGGACTGCGCCGCTTTTGTATTTCTTCGGCACAAAAGATCCTATCATTCCTTATGCTACAAATGCCCCGTCCGGTTGGTATAACGGCGAACAAATTTTGAATTTTTGGATTAACCATAACAACTGTTTTGAAGCAGACACCACATCGGTGCCAGATTTAGATCCCAATGATGGCTGCACCGTTGAAAAGATGACCTTCCAAAATGGCAACGATAACAGCAAGGTTATTTTTTATAAAATTAATAATGGTGGTCATACCTGGCCTGGAACCGCTGATATACCCAGTGAGGCCTGGGTTGCAAAAACTACCAGGGACATCAATGCAAGCGTTGAAATTTGGAATTTTTTTAAATCCTATCGGCTATCTCAATTTTCAACACCCCAACATGATTTAAAAGTTAAGGTATTTCCAAAGCAAGTCATCAAGGCACCGATTTTCGCCAATAATTTCATAAACACAGTGGGGGTGAGGAACGGTGGCGCAAATGATGAGTTTGGTTTTTCTGTAAGCTGCGACATCGACTCCGCTGGAATCCTGGTTTATTCTAAAACCCAAATAATTGATACATTGAAGCGTTTTGAAAACGAGCAAATCACTTTTCAAAATTGGCATACTTTTGAGGCACAGACCTATTCGGTATCTTGCTATACGTCACTATTGAATGATGAAAACTTGTCCAATGATACATTAAAAACAAGCATCATTGTCTCTAATTTAATAGACGATTTCGAAAACGGTATCGGAAGGTGGCAATCGGATAATCGATGGGTAGTAACACAATCCAATGCGTCCAATGGAAAATTGAGCCTAAAAAGTAGCCAGGGGAATTATGTGAACAATATTGATAGCTGGGTCGAATATAAATCCGGTTTTGATCTCTCACAACTGCGGGAAGCACATATTTCATATTATACGTGGTATGCTATTCAGCTCGATCATGACTTCGGATACGTTCAAGCCAGCGCCGATGGGGGACAGACCTGGCAACAGCTTGGCAATCCTTATACAGGAACGGTGGATAGCTGGAAAAAAGACACACGGTCATTAACAGCGTTTTGTGGACCGGGTTTTACTGATGTTAGAATCAGGTTTCGATTGGTAACTGATGCAACAGGAGTGGCCTCGGGTTGGTACCTCGACGATATAAAGCTATTTCCTTATGAAGCACAGACTGCTGTTACCAAAGAAGAGATTAGTCCTGTTTCACAGCAATTTATATTGTATGATAATTATCCCAATCCATTTAATGCACAGACAATTATTGAATATCAATTGCCACATGCGGGTGGCGTAAAGCTTATGGTCTATAATTTACTGGGACAAGAAATCAAAACAATAATCGACAGAAATCTTGAAGCAGGACGGTTTAATTTGATCTGGGACGGAAAAGATAACCTGGGACAGGTAGTCCCCTCAGGCGTCTATTTTTATCGGATCCAGGCTGAAGGTTTTGTTGAGACCAAAAAGATGTTACTGTTGCAATAGCACCATACGATTCTTTTAATTTAGTTGATATCATTTTTATTCGATGGCTATAAGAAGGCTGTAATCACTCTATCGTTGAGCGGTACAGCCTTTTTTAATTGATCCTTTTCTAATCAAAATCAGGTTTTTCGAACATCAAAATCAGGGATTCCCTGATTGCGCAATAGCAAATCTATTCTTATCTTATGAAAGAATTAAATTAAAAATAGCTATACCTTATTTATGCACGAAAAATTTGTTGCTAACAGCTAAGATGAAAAATTCGATTTTATTTTCAAGCTGAAGGATGAAAAATCTTATGAAATGGAAGCTTTTATTCGTAGTAGTAATAATATGTATTTTCAATATCTCATCCCCGGTTGAAGCTCAGCAATCTGTTGCCCGCCAGTGGAATGAGGTATTGCTCGATGCGATTCGAGCAGATTTTGCGCGCCCGACCATTCACGCTCGCAATCTGTTTCACACTTCAATTGCCATGTATGATGCCTGGGCTGCTTATGATGATGTAGCAGCAACTTATCTGTTGGGCAAAACAGTCAATGGATTTAGCTGTCCTTTTGGCGGCGTAGATAAGCCAGCTAATGTGAAAGCTGCTCGAGAAGAAGCTATTAGTTATGCTGTTTATCGCTTGTTGACGCACCGATTCAGCCCTTCTCCGGGAGCCATCAAATCGCAAGCCCGATTTGATTCACTCTTTGTTGTATTAGGGTACGATGCTGCTTTTATTTCACAGGATTACTCAACAGGCTCGCCAGCTTCATTGGGCAATTATATCGCACAAAGGCTGATCGATTTTGGTTTGCAGGATGGATCGAACGAACAAAACAGCTACAAAAATCGGTATTACAAACCGTTCAACCCTCCCTTGATTCCAACATTACCTGGCAATCCAACTATTGTCGATCCGAACCGTTGGCAACCGCTATTACTCAACGTATTCATCGACCAGGGTGGCCATGTTATAAGCGGCGATTCAGTTGAATTTCTTAGCCCGGAATGGGGCGAGGTTTCCGCGTTTGCGTTGAGCAAATCGGACCTGACTATTTACGACCGAGAGGGCTACAATTACTGGGTCTATCATGATCAGGGCGGACCGCCACTCATTGATACCATGAATGTTGGTGGTTTGTCGGAAGAATACAAATGGGGCTACGCGTTAGTCGCTATTTGGGCATCCCACCTTGACCCAACTGATGGCGTGGTATGGGACATTTCCCCGGCAGCTATGGGAAATATCCAGCAACTCCCTCAAACGATTGAGCAATATCGGGACTTTTACAATTTATTGGACGGTGGTGATCCTGGCAGGGGACACTCCATGAATCCTTACACGGGCCTGTCCTACGAACCACAGATGGTTCCTCGTGGCGACTATACCCGGGCACTCGCTGAGTTCTGGGCAGACGGACCAAAATCTGAAACACCGCCAGGCCACTGGTTTGCAATTTTCAATTATGTCTGCGACCATCCTTCATTCGAAAAGCGATTCAGAGGTCATGGTCCGATTTTAGATGAGCTCGAGTGGTATGTAAAAGCTTATTTTGCCTTAGGCGGAGCAGTTCACGATGCTGCGGTCGCTGCCTGGGGTATTAAAGGCTGGTACGATTCTATCCGGCCAATTTCGGCGATACGAGCGATGGCCGATCGCGGGCAAAGCTCTGATCCCGGATTGCCACGCTATCATCCGGCAGGTATCCCGTTAATAAAAGGTTTCATTGAAATGGTTCAAAAAGGAGATTCTATAGCTGGATTTTTCGAAGAGAATATAGGCAAGATCAAATTATATACCTGGCGGGGACATACTTACATTTCCGATCCAAAGACTGATGTTGCGGGCGTGGGATGGATTCTGGCTGAAAACTGGTGGCCCTACCAGCGACCAACTTTCGTAACACCACCGTTTGCCGGCTATGTGTCCGGTCACTCCACCTTCTCTCGTGCAGCAGCCGCGGTCTTGACGCTCCTTACCGGTGACGAATATTTTCCCGGTGGGATGGGAGAATTCCATTGCAAAAAGAACGAGTTTCTAATCCATGAAGATGGACCCAGCGTCGACTTGACCCTGCAATGGGCAACCTACCGGGACGCATCCGATCAGTGTAGCCTGTCCCGCATCTGGGGCGGAATCCACCCCCCAGGCGATGACATGCCCGGACGTTTGATCGGTGAGAAAGTAGGCATCAATGCTTTCCACCATGCTGAACGCTATTTTTCAGGACAGATCACCGGTGTAAAACAAACGCCTTCATCTGAAACAGCTCCTGTGGCTAAGATTTATCCCAATCCGATAAACAGGGGAGGGTTACTGAATTTAGAATTAAATCTGCCCCCATCAGACGTTGTTGTTAAACTGTATAACATTCTGGGGCAGGTAGTTCACACCCAAACAGTGAACAGGATAACGCAAAATCAACAAGCTATTACCATGAAAACGAACGAAATGGTTTCGGGCGTTTACCTATTGAGAATAACTGGAAACAACTGGCAGTCAACCCATAGAGTTGTTATCATCAAATAGAATCCAATTATTTTTCATGATAAAAACAAATAATTAAAAAAAACCGAATTTAGATGGAAGAACAATCAACGATGATGCTGAATACTGAGAAAAAAATCCATCAACTCATCAATCAATATCGAAGCTCCATCAACCTGCCGACTCTGGAGCTTGATGAGAAAATATCGCAACTGGCACGAGAACACAGCGAGGCGATGGCAAATAAAAAGCTGCCATTTGGAAATGGTGGGTTTAAGGAACGGACCAGAAAAATAGCCTTGTTTCTGCCCTATCAAGCAGCCTCAGAAAATGTGGCTGCATACCAGGGAAATCCTATCAGTGAAGAACTTGTCGTTCAGTTCTGGCTAAAAAGTGCCAAACATAGAAAGACTATCAAGGGGGATTATAATTTAACAGGAATTGGTATCGCAAAAGATGCTGAGGACCGATACTATATAACCCAAATTTTTATCAGAGAATCATGATAAATTAATCTTTGATTTGGAACCAATATGATCCCCAAAAATATTTTACATTATGAGCTTCTCGAGCAACTGGCGTCTGGCAGCATGGGTGTCGTTTACAAAGCTGAGGATACCAAGCTGAAGCGAACCGTGGCATTAAAGTTCCTGCCTGAAGAATTAACTCGCGATGAGGAAGCTGTCGATCGCTTCATTAATGAAGCCCAGCTTGCATCATCCCTTGACCATGCCAATATCTGTACTATTTACGAAATCAATGAAACAGAAGATGGCCAGTTGTTTATTTGTATGGCGTATTATGAGGGTGAAACTTTAGCGCAAAAAATCGAGCGAGGTCACTTGCTGGTTGAACAAGCGATTGACATTATCGGGCAGATTGCGCAGGGACTGGAACGGGTTCACGAAGCGGGCATTACCCATCGCGATTTGAAACCGACTAATGTCATCATCACCCATCGCGGTGAGGTGAGAATCCTCGATTTTGGCATCGCCAAGTTAGCCGGCGTCTCTCGACTGACGAAACCCGGCATCACGCTGGGCACGCTGGCTTACATGTCTCCAGAACAGGTGCAGAAACAAAAAGTCGATCATCGTAGCGACATCTGGTCGCTGGGCGTGGTGCTTTATGAGATACTGACCGGGATTCTGCCGTTTCAAGCCGATTGCGAAGCCGCGATGATTTATGCCATTGTCAATGAAAATCCGGAACCAATTATTAAATTCAGAATGGATATTTCAGAAGGTATTCAAAGAATTATTGGTAAAGCGCTGGATAAAAATCCCAAAACAAGGTATCAACAGATTAGCGAGCTTCTGGACGATTTGAAATTAGAACAGCGCGGCGAGCATGAGCTCATTAAACCGCCGGCAAAGATTAAAAGCAAAAGCTCGAAACAAAAGTCACTAATATTTGTTGGTTTTATCCTGGTTGCTATGTTGGCTATCCTTTTCACCTTTGCGACTCTCAATAAACGACAACGTGAATGGCTTCCCTCATCGCATCAGCAAATCACATTCAAAGGGAATGCCAGCAAGCCACAAGTTTCGCCCTATGGGCAGTTTGTTGCCTATTTGTTGGGAAAGGTGGGCGATCAGCGATTATTGGTGGAAGATTTAACCAATGGTCAGTCAATCGAGATTTTCTCAGGTATCAATATCATTTCAGCTATGGAATGGTCCCCCAATGGCTCAGAGCTGGCTTTTAGTGGCAACTTTAGAGACATCGCACCCGGCAGCTATGTTATTTCCCGGCTCGGTGGCACTCCCCGGCGTATTTCTGCAGCCTTTTTCTTCAGCTGGTCGCCTGACGGCGCGTATATCGCCAGCGCCAATGGGAATTGGAAGGGCATTCACATAACTAAAACCGACACGGATCAATTGGCAACCATGATTCCGATTTATGGATCTTTTCATTTTCTGAATGACCTGAAATGGTCGCCATTAACGGATCGGCTGTTATACCTTTCTTATGGAGATGAAGGATCGGCGATCTGGACTATAAAACTCGATGGTAGCCAAGAGCAAAAGATAGTGGAAGATAGCTACAAGCTTTTTTCGCCTCGTTGGGCCGCCAATGGAAAAACAATTTATTATTTTCGAACGGTTGGCCGTATCAAACAACTGATGAAAGTTAATGTCTCTACCAGAACCGGGAAGGCGATAACACAACCTGAAATCCTGCAGAACGGCTTAGAGGTCGGCGAGAATTTCGCCCTTTCGCGAGATAACAAAAAGCTATTTTACTGTCGTGAGCTGCGTTATTCTAATTTATGGCTTCTCAATCTTAATAATAAGAATTTTGAACCATTCATTCAGCCGATAGCATTGACCACCGGAACCATGGCCTATTTTGCTCCGAGCTTTTCTCCCGACTGTGAAAAGTTAGCGTTCAGTCTCGCTAAAGGAACCAATGCCAATCTTTTTGTGATGCCGCTGACAGGTGGACAAATGCGACAGTTGACCTTTATGAATGCTTATAATACCAGCGCTTGCTGGAGTCCGGATGGGAGTGAAATCGCATTTGGCTCACTTCACCCTGACGGCACCAGAGTTTGGATAATTGATGCCGCTGGAGGCAATCCTGAGCCTTTTCATAACAGTATGCTAAGTAGCTTTGGTTTTGAGATGACCTGGGCGCCAGGTAACCAGATTTTGTACCAGCGACCGGGGCACCGAAATTTTTACCGAATCGCTCCGCATACAGCAAAAGAACAGCCATTGATTCAGAACGAAGCAGTTGGCTGGATGTTTGCGCCCCGTTATTCTCCTGGTGGAAAAAGGGTCGCAATAAGCTGGAACATGCAATTTGAAGAATCAGAAAGTGGTCTCTGGTCCATTTCTATGTCAGATTCTTCCCGGAAATTATTGAGCAAAGGCGATTATCAGCCCATTGTGTGGTCAGACGATGGGAAGTGGATTTATGCCTGGTCTCCTCTACAAAATTCTCAAGTGTTCAAAATTGCTGTAAACGGCAGTGAAATAAAGACCGTCGCAACCATTTCTGCTAATGAAGTAGATGGATTAACCATGACACCTGATGGTGAACAAATTGTTTATGCTGCTGTTGAAATAAAATCTGATGTGTGGCTGATGGAAAAGTTTGATCCTGAAAACGAACTGGAACGGCCTTTTGAAATACCTGTGCTGCCCGAATATCAGCAACTCAGCTATTTAAATGATGGCTTGAATTTTATTCGCCAGAAAAAGTACGCCGAAGCGGAACAGGTCTATCGCGATGGGCTGGCATTAAATTCGAAGAACTCATTGTTACTGGATCAGTTGGCTAAAAGGCTAAGCGTACAGAAGAAATATAAGGAAGCTGAGCAAATTTATCGGAAAGGACTGGCGAAAGAACCGAAAAATCTGGTATTTCTGGGTAGGCTAGGATTTGTGCTGCTCCACCAATTGAAATATGATGAAGCTGAAGCATATTTTCTCAAAGGATTGGCACAAGATTCAGTCGATCCGACATGTATGTACGGATTGACAATCCTAAATATTGAGACCAAAAATTATAGTGCTGCCCAAAGCTATGCTGAAAAATATTTAGAATCATCATCTCCTCGAAACCGAAAAAATAGATGGTTGCTAGTGGCAAAAATCTACCTGCTACAAAAAAACTACGCTTTAGCAGAACTACGATTAAAAGATGCTCTCGATGCTGATTCAAGTTACGTCGCGGCGTGTTCTGAATTGGGTTATTTTTTTGCAATTCAACAGCATTTTGGCAGAGCGAAAGCGGTTGCCCAAAAAGCCGTCTCACTCGACTCCAGTTTCACCAATCAAAACCTGCTTGCCTGGGTTTTGGTCGCGGGAGATATTGACGTTGAAAGGGGCATTGCTATTGCTGAAAAAGCGCTGGATTCAAAACCAGAAGACTGGGCGCATACGGTGAGTGTTTATCCCTATTATGCCGTCCCGGAACATACGATTGGCCGGGGTTATTTAAAAAAAGGCGATTATCAAAAGGCAATCCAATATCTGGAGCAGGCCGCCCAAATTGCACCGGAGCGTGAAAGCATCAGGAGTGATTTGCAGCGTGCTAACAAGTTTCAGTTTCAGTTTCAGTTGGAGTCCACTTCCAAAGTGGACTCCAACTGAATGGATTCCAGCTTTTGGTAAGGGAGTTTTAAAAATTGAGATTTATCCGTCCAGTTGGTGGATCGAACAAGTATTGTTATTTATATTTTGAGAATTAGGGTTTAACTTTGTTTTCGGAGGCAAGAAATTTGTCTATATTTAAGAAAAAAATTATTTCGGATCAATCAGAAGTCAACAAAAAACATGATGCTCTGGAATTTGAAAAATTATCCAGCCTGATTGAGCTGGCTCAAATGCTCAACCAACAGAATGATTTTCAAGAGGTACTCCGCGTGGTGGCTCAAAAGGCAGCGGGTCTGTTGAATGCCGATACTTCGATGATTATGATGATCAATCCGCAAACCCGACAGACCGTGAAGACCATTCAGCGCCAGGGGCATGAAGTCAACCAGGATCAATTTCGTTCGGTTCACACTCATGTGAGTGGCTGGATTATAAAAAATAAATTGTCTTTTATCAGCACCGATATTAAAACTGATGCTCGCTTCAAGAAGAACTTATTTAAGGATAGTCCGATCAATTCTATCATCGGGGTACCGTTGATAACAGAGGGGATCATATTGGGCACGATTCTGCTGCTCAATTTAAAAAACGAATTAATTTCAATTGAAGCTGATTTATCCTATCTTGAAAAATTTGCCAATATTGTCGCGCCCTTTTTACGAAATGTGCAGTGCGTACAGCAGTATTTTGAAAAGCCAATCCCGCAAACGACACTGTTTGCTAAATATAATGCACTAGGCTTACTGGGAAAAAGTCAAAAATTTTCAGAATTGCTGCAAGCCATTGAAGCGGCAGCGCGATGCGATGTTCGTGTTCTATTAGAGGGACCCAGTGGCAGCGGAAAAGAGCTCATTGCCCGTGCCATTCATCAGTTCAGTGCCCGCTCTGATAAGCCGTTCGTGGCAATTGATTGCGGCGCCATTCCTCCCAATTTGTTGGAGAGCGAGCTATTTGGTCACGTGAAGGGTGCTTTTACAGGAGCGACAACCGACCGAAACGGGTTGCTCGAGGCAGCCGATCAGGGCACACTATTCATGGATGAAATTGCCAACCTACCACTGGAAATGCAGGCGAAATTCATGCGCGTGCTACAAGAAGGCGAAATCCGCCCGATCGGCAGCAATAAGACCCGTTCCATCGATGTTCGTTTTATCTCTGCCAGCAGTTCGCCACTGCGTAAGTTGGTGGATAGCCAGCAGTTTCGAGAAGACCTGTTCTTTCGCCTGCATGTCTACCCCATCCAGGTGCCTCATTTGAATGATCGACCCGAGGATATTCCGCTGCTGGCAAATCATTTCTTGCAGGAATTTTCTTCTCAGCAAAACAAACCGGTGGAATTGTTTCACGAAGAAATAACGGATTTTATGCAGCTACGCCACTGGTCTGGAAATATCCGGGAGCTGGAAAATTTTGTCGAGCGACTTGTCACCCATGCTTCCCTCCATACCAAAATAATTGACAAAGCAATTCTTCCCCAGGAGCTAAAAAAAGAATTTAAAAAATTCCATAAATCCCTTCCCGAACAATTCACACCAAAATCTTTGAACGAACAACTCTCTGTATTTGAAGAACAAATTATCCGGGACTCATTAATCGGCAACAACTGGAATCAATCGAAAACCGCACGGCTGTTGAAGATTTCGGAGCAGACGCTGCGGTATAAGATGGGGAAGCTGGGGATTGTGAGGTGAGCGTGGTGCGTGGGGCATGGCGCGTGGGGCGTCGCGCGTTGGGTCTGGTGTGAGTTTGTTCGGGATTACTACATGCTTTGCGCCATGCTCCAAGCGCCACGCGCTTTAGGGCATGATCGAATTTTCTAAGAAAGCTCAGAAGTCAATATTTATGGTGTCTGAAATTAGTAAGCCCTCAATATTCCGCTAATTTTTAGCGAGTGTAATTTTATTAAAATCAGGCTTCGATTTCACCGGCAAGTTTTTTGCGAGTTTTTGACACCTTAGTTTTACAAATTCATCTCCTTTAGCAATTTTGATAATCCATTAATTTTATGCTAATTATTAAGCTTGTTTCAACATGGTAATTTTTGGCATGAAAATCGCTTTTATTAAGTTCAGAATAAAATATCTGAAAATTTGAAATTTCAGAAAAATTTGGATTAACTTAAACTGGAAAGGAATAATAGCATGAGAAAAAAGATGTTAAGCATTTTTGCAGTTGTTGGTATTGCATTCCTCTTAGCAGGTTGCGATGATCCTAACGAATCAGGCGTACCCGATGGTATCGACTTCAAGAGCTCAACTGTCACCCACGATCGCGTGAATGTGACAACCGAGGTAATATTCTACAGCAATTACGCTTCGATGGAGTTCTTCTATTACTTTGATCATGACAACAATGGAGATGCCGAGTTCTTGGTGCGTTGTGGAGCCAGCTCTTTCACAGTTGCCAAAGAATCCAATCCCAATTCTGGATTGTACGATGTCTTGACTCATTCAGGGACAGCGATTGTAAGTGGCAATACGTACCATATAGAATTTCCACTCTCAGCGCTGGATATTGATGGTGCGGAAGAATTTTCTACACATTATTGGTTTTTCGAATCATCTAAAGGAGATCGTATGCCGAACTCTGGTTCAAAATCACTGGCAAATATTCTATAGCTGGTATGGCTTCAATAAAGAATCCTAGCCATTTCCTTTCGAATTTGAACTTTACTCGAATTCGTGTCTATCTGAAAAGGGCTGTTATCCGCAATGCAAGCATCGCCTTGAAAAATGGGGGTTTAGCTCACAAGCTGGAAGCTTACATTACGGCTTACGGACAGAAACTAATTATAATACAACGTTGGTTCGGAGTAGAGGGGAATTTTAGACCCCAAAAAAGTGCCTTGCGGCGAACGGAAAAGGTTGTGTGAGGAGTGATTGGCGATAGAAAAGCACATAAAATATGAAAAAGAATTCATTAGATCAAGAAGCGTAGAGGAAGAAATATGAGAGCAGTTGCTGTTGCGATATTTGCGTTGGTGGTATTATGTTATATGAATGCCATTTGCCAAATTCAGATTGAAGACGTCAGTCCGAATTATGACAACTTTAACACGGATCTCGGCGCCAGGGATAACGCTGCTTCCGGGGTGGGCTTATGTATTGCCGTCTCTGCAGATGGGAGGCGATGCTATCTTGGCGGTAACTCCGGTGTCTGGCGCTCTGATGATGGTGGTGAGACCTGGTGGCAACCCACGAGGCCGCAACCGCCTGCGGGAGAAACTGATGTGCCGGGCGCTCTGCTCGTACCTAATGTTTACGACTTATTAATTTCACCTGCCAACAATGATATTGTACTCGCCGCAATAGGTCGGGACGCCCGAGTTCCTGCTGAAAGCGGAATATATCTTTCGACAGATGGCGCTCTCAGCTGGAGCCGAGTGCATCAGTTCAGTTATTCTATAGGTACCCTTGCCAGCAGTTTAGCAGTGGCGCCTGATGACCCGCAGCACATATACGCCGCAGGAGGTACTGCATTGGCGTTGAGCACGGACGGCGGAATTACCTGGACCCAAAAAACGCCGGGAATCGGCAGCTTCTGGCATGTTGTGGCAGGACCACAGGGGCGCGTTTATGCGGTTGGTTCGAGTGTTTGGCATTCACAGGACTACGGAGCCAATTGGGATCAGGACCCAATGGCATTAAATCTTGGGGCGCCGTCTAATCGAAGCCGAGAGGTAGGACCTAGTTCACGTGCGTTAGCTATCCACCCAACAAATCCCGACATTATATATTTAACTTTTCCTAATGTTGGTTTAGATTCAAGATTTCCTGACACACCGGTTGCAAGTATTTGGCGTGGAGATTTCTCCACGGTACTGACCAATTCTAGAGCAAGCTGGCGCAGGCTTCCAACAGTAGATTCTGATTATGCTGGAACTACTGATAGTGGTGGTGATTTTATTGTGCCGCATGTTGCACCTGACGGTAAGTTCTACTTGCTCGTATCTGATCGTCGTACTACGCATATATGGATAGAAAAACCGAATAAAGAAGAACCGAACGACGTGAGTGATTGGGAACGTATTGATGGAGTCATCCATGTTGATCCACACAATCTTGCAATGACGCCAAATTTTCAGTACGGCGGAGGAGGATCAGGGCGTATCTTCATCGTGAACGATGGTGGTGTCTATTTTAGTACAGATGGTATTCACTGGACACCTGGAAAAAATCTTTCAACCCTTAATCTGGTAAATGTCGCAGTTCTGCCGCGTCCAGGAAAGGAGCCAGCTATTTGCATCCAAACGGCTCACAACAATGGATTCTATAGTATGGATGGTGGGGCAACCTGGGAAACTCAGGATTATGTAGGAGGTGATAACGATATCAGTTACGGCGATCCCAGGCAACCTTCGCGACTTGTAGTTTTTGCCCCACGCGAGAAAACTAATAACGTCGAGCGTCAGGTTTTTCTCTACTCTGCCGTTCAAGCAGACGAAATCCCTGATGCGACATATGGTACCAACCAAAGACAGCGAATACCTGGCCCACCACCATTACCGAATGCACCGAAAAAAGCACCCTGGAATACAGTGAGTTGGTTTTATGTGGGTGGTTATCGACCACTGATTCTTACGCCTGTGAACGAATCGCCCCTTCCAGATGGTGATTTTGTTACTATACGCTTCAGAGATCAAGGTCAAAATCCTTTGCTTCTTCGCACAACTAAGCTGAGTCAAATAACAACTCCAAATGATTGGCTGTCCACAGCTACTTCAGATGGTCCCAGCATTAAGGTGTTCCAACAAGGTCCGGAACTGCCAAACGCCACAGTTGATGTCGTACAGGCTTCCGGCGGACATGATGCTCCTGTTTTCTACGTCAGTGATCGAGGAATAGTTAACGATGAGCTAAATGAAAACATTCCCTCGCCGATCGGGCTGAAAAGGCTATGGAAATGGAGTGAGGGCATGACTGAGTGGCAGCGCATTGTACCACCAGATAACGGAAATCAAGTACCAGCAGTCGCAGAGCGTTTCTTTGTGGATCCATACCGACCTAATCTACTATATATTTTGGATAAGGACCATATTCTCCGCTCAGACGACGGGGGAACGAAATGGGAAGTGGATACAGGTCTTGAAAAAGCGCTTACAGAGAACGGTGCATTTCCAATCAATATTCCCTTTGACTATGATGGGCATAAAGGCACTAAACTGGTTATGGACATGGTTTTCGATCCAGAAATTCCAGAGTATCGATTTGCAATGGGTCCTGCCGGAGTATTCTATACCATAGATGGTATAAATTGGGATCACCTGGTTCGGACTTCTGCTCTACCCATGCGTCCCAATAACGCTGTATATGATTACATTACAGATCCACGAAACCCTGCTCTTTATGTGGCTACCAATAACCGCGGCTTGCTTCGGTTAAGTTCATTACCGAAAGCAACGCTAATGATTGAATTCAAAGTGCTTCCAAAGCGTGATCCAGGAGTTTTTAGTTTTCAAATCGATGGTGTTAATAGGGCAGCTAACATCAGCGATAAACGGAACATGTCATTCCGTTTAAGTGGTGGAACACATAAGATCGGTGTATCTGCACAACCTAATACCCGCCTTTCTGACTACGTTGTTGTCTTCGGTGGCGACTGCGACTCTGATGGAAATTTCTCGATCGGAGTCGGAGAAACGAAGACTTGCTTCGTCACGATGCTCGCCAAATCTGGCAAGGCTGCGTGCAGGGTAATGGGCGAGATTCAACGCGATTTATGTTTGGCTGAAGGTATTCAGTTGCCAAAAGACTGTGTAAAATACTATCAAGACTGGCTGACCAAACTCTGTGGTCCATTACCACAACAACCTAAGCTTGCGGTCAGGTTGAGACTATTGCCGCCTGATGATCCAGGTAAATTCAATCTGCAGATCAACGGAATTACAAGAGCAAATAATGTGGGAAATGGAGGAACAACCGGCCCGGTTGGCATCAGCGTTGGCGCTCATAAAATTGCTATCACCGCAGGAAATAACACGAATCTTGAAAATTACTTTATTAGTTTCAGCGATAACTGTTTACCGGACGGAACTATTCTAATTCCAGCAACACCAGTGTTTATCCCGGGTGGGTATGTGACAACTTGCACCACTACTGTCTCTGGTCCTCAAATTACATTGAAAAATAGAGTCGTGCCATTAAGTGATCCTGGCAAATTTAACCTTCAAATTGATGGTATTACCAGAAAGGCGAACATCGGCAACGGAGAAATTACTGTGAGCCTGAGCCCTGGCGTTCATAGAATTGGTGTGACCTCGGGAACAAACACAAATGTTGCTGATTATACGACCACGATCGCGGGTGACTGTGTTGCAAACGGAACGATCACACTTGCGTATGGAGATAAAAAAACTTGCACGATAACTAACACTGCAAAGTCTCGCACTGCATGTTTAAAAGAATGTGAGAGGCAATATAACGAATGCTTAAAAAGAGCGAAAACACCTAATGAGAGAGCTGCTTTTAGAGCAATACTTGATTGGTGCAAAGCAAATTGTCAGAAATAGTGTGAAGTGAATTTCATTACTTTGCTATTTTAATTTAACAATTGACCATAAATTAAAACATTCTGATAACTAATGAAGCATTTTGAATACATTAAGGATTTATTTAAGAATAAAAGGGAGATTAGTTATGCCATTCCTCTGTAATTGGATAAAAAATTGCATTTATCCCGATTTGTCTAATACCACCAATCCTCAACAGGGCGATGCATTAATCGGATTTAAACAACCTGTTGTAAACGCAATTCCGCGAACTGTTCACGACAAACTATCAGAAACTATTAGCGTCAAAGATTTTGGCGCGGTTGGTGATGGCATCAACGATGACACTGCAGCTATTCAGGCGGCCATAAATAGTGTTCCACAGACTTTTGGCATTGAAGGAGGTACTGTCTTTTTCCCGGCTGGAGTATATGAAGTGACTTCAGAAATTCTCATAAGTGGTATCCGAATAACATTGCAAGGCGTGGGCCGCTATGCCACGCATATCCGTTTTAAGCCCACCAGCGATAACCAAACAATGTTCAAGTTCGACAGGGGAAATGCTGGTTTATCCTGGCAATGTGCCATCCAAGATATGGCGCTCGTTAGCAGTTTGGATTCAGGATTAACGAAAACTGCCATCGAGTTGAAAGATACCAGTAATATGATCGTCAAGGACCTGATTATTGCGCCGTGGACCGGAAATGGCAATAGCGTGGGATTGCGCATTCGTGGACGTGAGGCAGGACATATCAATAATTTACATATTTATGCCGACCGCCCCATCGTAATCGAAAAAAATGATGCCAATCCGATTAATGATATCGATATGTTCAATTTTAATGATCTATATTTGCTGGTGTCCGAATTGGACGAAACCAGGTATCCTGATAAATCATTGCGACCATGTATCTTCATCGAGGATGGCGTTGATTTGCAGAATGTGGTCTTTGGCGGTTTTCAGGCCTGGGTGAGAGGATCTCATGGTCTTTATTGGAAGGATACGACAACAACCGAGGTCAGCTACGGCCTTATACTCAGTAACATTCGAACCGAACAGACGATAAATCCAATCGGCCATTCGATTCACGTTGAAAGGAATGCCTTGTTGCAAGATCTTCTCATAGAGCACATGGTTACTGATCCTGGCCAGCATGGCTTTTTCTTTCGTAATATTGCCCGTATTACCCTGAATCATGTGAGCTATAATGGGAATGGCGTAGCGCTGGATGTTGATAGTAAAAAAGTGAACAACATGTCTAACGATCCGATGGTTGAGTTAAACCTGGACCAGGTCAAAATGGGAATCCATTCCACCGTCAATATGCCAAACATGCAGGAAAAGATCGCTTTTAACCGATCCGAGAGCGCTTCGCCAGTGCCAGATACCGCCTATTTTGCGAGGAAAGTGGATAGCATTGAGCAGGCGCTCAAATTGTTTGGTAGTACTCATGTATGGAGCTATAGCGGCGAGCTGGCAGATAGTGACCAGCTTACGATTCCCAGCTATACCCGGAAAGCAGCTATTATATTCGTTTCAGGATATGGATCAGGACCAATCAGCGCTGGCGGGCAGGTTATCGATACTGCGGAAAAAGTCTATCTTATATCTGGCACCGAAAAATTTGGCATCAAGAATTCAGGTGACAATCTTGATGTCAGTGGCAAGCTTGTCGTGTTTCACCAATCCAACACTACGATCTACAACCGCCTGGGCGTGACCATCGACGTCGTTGTATTTATTATGTGGACGTAATTTACGTACTGGTTCTTTCAAATTAACTCATCTTTTGCAGCAAAATATGAAGTGATGAATCTGTTAAAATCTATTAGATCCATATTCCGATAAAAATTCGCTAACTTTTAGCGAGTCTAACTTCATTAAATCCAACCATTAATTTCACTACCAAATTTTCTGCGAAAATTACTGATCATCATCAGTCCATTATGTCCTACAGATCGAAGCAGGTAACTCATTTAGTTTTTGTTGGTTATCTATCTTGTTCCAGGCGCGTAATTTATGGCACAATTTTCGTTTTAATGAAAACAGCAGTTAATTTAATATCAGGCCTTTCGAAGCAAAAATCAGGGAATCCCTGATTGCAAAAAAGCACAACTATTGTTATTTTGAAGAAAGCAATAGCACATAATTCAAACCTAAATAACCAATCAGCCAATGGGCTGAAAATTTACTAACCAATTTAAGGAGATGTTACCATGAAAAAATTCATGACAATGGGAATGCTGCTATTGTTCGGCATTGCCTTATCCGGTTTTTATCTTGAAAAGGCGTGCGCACAAAACTGGTTAGCGGCTGGCAGTCGTCCACAAGATTATGAGATGGGGGGCAATCCAACAGTAAGTCATGGATCTGAGAATGCTGGTTTTATTCGGTCAAAAGTAAATCCAGCTAACGGATTTGGAACCTGGATGACAAAAATTGAACCCGGCAGTTATCTCGGCAAGGGATTGAAACTGTCAGCGTATGTGAAAACTGCTAATGTTATCAATTATGCCACTTTGTGGATGCGAGTTGACGGAGCGGGAAATCAAACGTTGAGCTTTGACAACATGGCGGGCCGACCGATAATTGGTACCACCGACTGGCAACAATATGAGATTATTCTAGATGTTCCTGAAAATAGTACCGGCATTTTTTTCGGTATAATGCTGGGAGGAACTGACGAAGCCTGGGTGGATGGTTTACGACTGGAGACGACAACACGAACCTGGGCTGCTCAGAACTCTGGTATATCTGTAGGTATACGTTCTATCAAAGCTGTTGACGAAAATACGGTCTGGGCAGGGGCAGCACAGGGCATCTATCTGAGAACGATTGATGGCGGCGAGAACTGGACCTCGGGCACGGTTTCCGGTGCAGAATCATTGGATTTTTATTCCATTGCTGCTATCGATCAAAACACTGCATATTTCATGGGACAGAATTTTACAGGAGGCGATGGCCGTATTTACAAAACAACGGATGACGGCGCAAACTGGACACTGCAATACCGTAACACCAGCCCCGGTGTTTTTTTCAATTCTATCGCATTTTGGGATGAGGCTCATGGTATCGCAGTAAGCGATCCGGTCAATGGCAGTTTCTTGATTGTCACTACTTCTGATAGCGGAAATACCTGGAATCAGGTTCCTGCGAAAAATATCCCAACACCACTGCCAAATGAATTCGCTGGCATTACTGGAAATGGCGGCACATCTCTGGCAGTTGAAGGCACAAACAATGCCTGGTTTGGAACCGGATTTTCAACAGCAAATGGCTTGCAGCTTCGAGTTTTACGAACAACAGATCAAGGGCAGCATTGGACAGCCATCAATACACCGCTTTCCACTTTTGGTGGTTTCAGAGGAATTCAAACTATTGCTTTCAAAGATTCGCTCACAGGCTTTGCTGGTAGTGTAGGCATTCCGAATAGCGATATAACGAATACATTAGTTAAAACCATTGATGGAGGTAAGAGCTGGGAAGTCGTTTCTTCCTTTTTGCCAATTTATCCTTCAACCCTTGTTTATGTCCCACAGACCAACAATTCAGTTCTTTTTGTTACGTCGCTTCAAGGTGCGAGTTATTCAGAAGACGGTGGAACAACCTGGAAAAGTATTATTAGTACACAGATTTACTACCCCATGACATTTGCGAGTCCGACAGGCGGTTGGGGAGCAGGATTTAGTGGAAGGATCGGTAAATTCATTGGTAATCTTACGACGGACATCATTATCAAGCATGAGCAGCGACCCGAAGGTTTTGAGCTTTCACAGAATTATCCCAATCCCTTTAATCCCATAACAACGATTGCTTATTCAATTCCTCAAGCCGACTTTGTTGAGCTGAAAATTTACAATATGCTCGGTAGGGAAATTCAAACACTGGTGAGTGAAATGCAACAAGCCGGGAACTATACTTTTGATTTTGATGCCAGTCAGTTATCAAATGGTGTCTATTTTTATCAACTGAAAGTTGGCAATCGTTTTTCAGAGACGAGGAAGATGTTGCTGCTTCAATAGTAAAAACTGTTTTTTTCTCCGTCCTAACAAGTCCCATCTTATTCCTCCATTTGTAAAAGACTGCGATCGATCTGGCTTCAGATGATCGCAGCCTTTTTCATTTTGCAATTCATCGGTACTTTTTACTTGACTTTTGTCAATGACCGTTTCATCATTTTTTACTATATTGAGTAAAGACGTTTGATTGGTTTTATTAGGAATGACAATTGTTTTTGATAATAGATAAAATGAACTGGAGGAAACATGGAAAAAAATCAATCCGCAAAGCTCCCTCTAGCCGAAGCAGTTCGGCTGGAACAATTAATTGACTATTCCGCCAATTCTATCGTCAGTCGGGAAATCGTCAAAACCAAAACGGGAACA
>JAFGMA010000316.1 GCA_016927835.1 Candidatus Zhuqueibacterota bacterium
CCTGAATGTTTCTTTGTAATATTCGTAGCTGGCATCTTCTTTGTCTAGCTGAGGATTTTGCTCGCGCAATTTTTCCAGGTTCTTCTGCGCTTCAAGGTCCTGTCGATGTTTCTCCTTTTTAATCTCCTCCAGGCTGTTTTCATCGAATAGCTCGATATCGAAATGGCGCAGTGATTGGAGATCGTTAATTGTAATTCCCTTGTCTGCAAGTACTTGATAATTCTTTTGGATAATAGTCAAGTAAGGAATTTGGGTGGTTGCGTCAAAAACAGCATCGGCATTCGAATCATCTTCCTGCGCGAAAGCGCGGCAAAGGATTCCGTCCTGAAGAAGCGGGAAGATGAACATGAATACAATACAAGAGGTGAACGATCTGAATACGACTCGAGTCGTTTTAATTATAAGAGTTATCATTATTTTCGGTAATTAATTTGCCAGATATCGTTTGAAATTCTCAGCTATTTGCTGCGTGACTGAATGTTTAATCTTCAGGCTTGAGAAAAAATTCAACACTTTCTTCGGACGCGGATTTCACATCATCCCCGAGATGGTAGGTAACGGATGATGGTAATTCGGTTACCTGGAAAGAATGGACTTCCGGGTTCTCGGGTTCCCAGCCTGAAAGCGCTTTATTTTTCCATTCAAGATAATACTTGTATTTTCCCTGGCGGATACGCTTCTTCTGCTTATCCCTCCAATTCCACGTAATGCGCTTCGGATCGGATGTGCCAGCCAACGTACTTACAATGTCATCACCTTTTTTGATGGTCAGGCGCCAGGAGTGCACGCTGGATGCGGATGCGACACGTCGCTTCGCTTCGAAGACTGCGGTATCATGAGAAAGCGTTTCATCGGCAATGATATTGATCTGAACTTTCCGCATAAGTCCCCTTCGGTCAGCAATTTTCGCGCGCAACTGCTCCAGAATCTCTTCAAATTTCTTTTGATCCTCCCCATCGGCTCCGGGTGTGAAAACGATATTCACGCTATCGCTAGGTATCTGCAACGAATCGACGATAAATCCCAGCAAGCCGATCGCCCGTGTTCCGGTTCCCGGGGGAGCCATTATTTTGATGGGAACATCCTGTCGACCCAATTTGGCACGTTTCTGCGCTACCAGCTTCCTGAGAAGTGCCTTATGCTGGAGAAAGGTATCATCCAGTTCAACTCGCTCATAATTCGTCAAATCTCGCCCACTAATTTGTTGGGCATTTTTGATGAAGCTCTTTCTACTCTCGTCATCAAATATATTCACTTTGTATTTTTTCAATGCGTCGATGTCATCAATTGTCACTCCTTTATTGGCGACTATTGAAACCCATTTTCTGGTAATAGTCAGCTTATCAAATTTTGCATCGACGGTAAAAAACGCATCGATTGAACGGGGCGACACGAAACGATAGCTGAATACGATTTGATGGGAACCGTACGAGGCAGTATTGAGCTCGTTCAGCGGGAAATCCAGCCGATACCCCATACCCATCCGTTCATCGAACAAATTGAGTTTCCCTTCAAATACTAATTTTTCGCCACCTAAAGCCATCCGTAACATACCCAGCGTCGGCTTGGCGCCTTCAACGCCGAACATAACGCTAGTATTTTCTTTGGCATAGTGCATATAAAGCGATGGGCTGAAAAAACCATACGTATATTGCACGCCAAAGTCCATCGTAAGCGGCTGATGGAACCCGCTATTGTCCGAGGTTACATCCGGCTGATTGATATGATCAAGGCTCAAGCCGACGGTGAAGTCCTGCACAGGACCCAGAAAGAGTCCGCAGCCAAAACTGAAGTCGGCTGTACCGGGCAGGTCTTCTTCATCGATCATATCGCTCTTATCGGGATAATCCCGCGTCAAAATATTCATGTTTAAGCCGAGAGCCAAAATATCAATCAACGGGCGGCTGAGCAGAAGACTGCCGCGCATTTCGCGGATTTTGATGTGATTCAGTACCTGCAGATTTGCACCATAATGGAATCCGAAAACCGGTATATCGCAACTGCCGCCGAGGAAGCTATGTTTTATGGCAAACGAATTATCTGCGATTCCCAGGTGCAAAATCCGCATGCCGGCAACCACCGGAATTCCCTGCCTGGAAATGATCGCCGGATTAACGAAAGCCGCCCTGGGATCGCGCACATCCGCCGGATTTGTCTCCAGAATATAATCCTGCGCAAAAGCCGGCGATATTGCGGCTATTATCAGTATCAGCAAAAATACTGCTGCCAGAGTTTTCTGAAATCCTGTCATAAAATATTTTCTCATGTCGGATCACATCGTTTGTGTTTAGAAAAAATTATCGAGCGAGAACAACACATCCGCTCGCAAGCGTTTCGCCACCATCTCTGAGCACATATAGATATAAACCGGGCATCAATGCCTCACCAGTGTCGCTTCTGCCATCCCAGGTGTATCTTTTCTTTCCATCCAACTCTATTAATTCACGAATTTCCTGCCCGCGAAGATTGAAAATTTTAATATAGCCGTTTTCGAGTTTAAAGCTCTCACAGAAGAAATATGCCACGTCATTTAACCCGTCGCCATTGGGCGTAAACGGATTCGATTTCACCACCAGTTTGCCGCCAGAAACATTGACCTCAATCGTATCGCTATTGTTGGTATACGTTTCTTCTGCAATTTTATGGTCAGGATTGACTGTGATGATGAGTTTATGTATGCCCTGCGACGAGAAAGCAATATTAGCAGGTACATCCCTGATTTCACCGGGCTCAAGCGTACCTCCTATTCGTTTGATTATATCTTCTTTCCAGTCCGCCGAGCTAAACTTGAGGTCAATCGAATCGGTTATTGAAGTGAACTCATTTTTTATTTTCGTAATCACTTCCTCAGGTTTGTTGATGGCAAAATGAATGTCGCCGGCATCGGTTCCTGCAATGGATAAATCTGGATTTACGATTTTCGTATAGAAATAAAGCGTTGTATCAAGCTTATTGGGATCCGGTGTAGCGCTATCGGCAGCTTTAATGCGCAAACCTACTATTTGATTAATCCGTAAAATTGAAGACAGAAATTTATACCCGATTTCATTTCTGGTATTTATTCTCGTGGAATCTATTTTTACTTTCCCCGATTTGAATAGATTGCTGTCGGGATCATCGGAAATTTCAAAATCCTCTTTTGAGGAATCCGGAACCGCTTTTAGCCAAACCCCGAAGCTGTCAGGCATTAGATCTGTGGTAGCATCTTTTATTATGAAAGTAACAAAATCCTCGGTATCCAGATCAATCGTATCGTTTGGCGCCTTTTTGCAAAACGGTTTATCCCAATCGGGATCTGCGAAAAAAGCAAATGTATCTGCCATCGCATTACCAGCTTTGTCAGATGCCTGTACGATCATGCTCAGACTATCATTATGATTGTATTCAAATTCATCCTCGCACTTCACGCTTACCTTCCGTCCCGAATCATAAGAAGTTGTGTCAATTTTATTTCCGCGACCGAACGCCTTAACTTCGGTTTCGTTGCCGCTGGTTGAGTAAATTTTTCGAGTTATCAGAACATAGATCGACTCCAAATCAATTCCTGCAAAATCGTCCTCTAATTGAAATGCATATCGATCCGGTGTGCGCGTGCCAAACGCCGCGTAATTAGTGTCTGGCTTAATAAGCGTAATCCATGGCGGTCTGGTATCGTTGTTCTCAGTCGTAAAGGCGTATTTCAGACTATCCAGGTTCCCCAGGGAGTCCCACGCCAGGCACCTGACAAACATCTCGTGTAAATTCGGCAAAGAATCAGCCGGATCAAAAATCCAGATGTCACCTGTGGTATCGGAGAATGCCACGCTGTCCCATCTAACGCCATTCGGGCTTAGCCAAAGCTTCACATCTTTCACGCCCGATTGATGATCGGTCACTTTCACGGAGATGTTCGTCAAAACGCTCACGCTGTCTTCCTTTGCTTGAGGATTGATAGCGATGAGGGTTGGTCCGGTTGTATCGACTTCGGTGTAGAAAATTGAATCGACGGTATCCATCGTGTTTCCCGCGAAATCGGCACCATTGATTCGCACCTTCACTGTATCGTTGTAATATAAATAGCGCGGTCGATCAGGCTTGATTCGAATGAAATAATCCAGGGGATCGCCGGAAATTGTGTCAAGATTAACCGCGAAATAGCCGGAGTCATCCCGCGCATAATCCAGTTCTACCCTGACAGAATCCAAATTTACACCGGATTGATCATCCAAAATGTGAAAGCTGATGACGGTATCGATCGGTATTTCGGACGCGCCATCCGGCGGATATAAATTTTCGACCCAGGGAGGCGTCGTGTCCGGAGCGGGCGGAGGCTCGGTAGTAAAGGAATAGCGCAGCGTATCCGACGAAGGATTACTAATATTATCCCACGCAAAGCATTTCACATATACTTTCGTCTCGTAAGGGAAGGCTGTGTCTGGATTGTGTTCCCAAATGTCGTCTCCGATGGATTCTATGGGCACGTTCGTCCACTGCACACTATCGAGACTCACCCACATCTCAACTGAATCCACGCCTGCCGGACTGTCGGTCGCCTTAACCGAAATATTGGTCGCCACGCTGATTCCTGTGGCGTCCGCAATCGGATCGTGAGGAACCAGCACGGGTCCTTTAGTATCCACAACCGTGGAAAATACGCTTTCAACCGGTGGTTGCATCCAGTTGCCCGCAACATCGGCTCCATTGATGCGAATGTTTACGGTATCATTGTACTGCAAATCCGGATCAACCCAAACATGGTTGCCCATCCTGTGCAGCTCAGCCAAAACGTATCCGATATCATCGTGCGCGTAGTCCAATTTAACGTTTACCGTTGCCCAGTTCACGCCTGAAATATCATCAGCCATGTCAAACATGATAAGGGCATTCAAGGCTACCTCTTGCGCAAAATTCACAGGAATCAGGTTGCTCACCAGCGGCGGGGTTGTATCGGCGAGTGAATAAAAAACGTATTCTTCAGGAATCATCGTGTTGCCTGAGGTATCCGCTGCGTTAATCCTCACCCATACCGTATCATTGTATTGCAACTCAGGATCATAAACGATGTGGTATTTCAACGGATTTCCTGATGAATTATAATCGACTTTTACAAACGTCTCGTTTTGTGAATATTTCAACTCCAACGTCAGGAAATCCAAATCGACGCCGGAATCATCCAGAATATCGAAGCTGATCAGAGCATCCAGCGGGACATTTTTTGCGCTGTCGAGTGGTGTGAAATTCTCAACCCAGGGAGCGGTTGTATCCGATCCGGGACCGGTGGTGAAAGAATAGCGCAGCGTATCCGATTGGTTACCAATGCTATCCATCGCAAGGCTCTTTACATAAACCTTTGTCTGCGCCGGGAAATCCCGAGGTGGATTGTGTTCCCAGACATCCTCCCCGATAAAGGAAATACTCGCATCCGTCCACGTTATGCTATCGAGACTCACCCACATCTCAACTGAATCCACGCCTGCCGGGCTGTCAGTAGCCTTAACCGAAATATTGGCAGCTATGCTGATTCCTGTGGCGTCTGCAATCGGATCGTTAGGAACCAGTACGGGTCCTAAAGTATCCACAACCGTGTAAAATACGCTTTCAACCGGCGGTTGCATCGGATTGCCCGCGAAATCGGTTCCACTGATTCGAATTTTTACGGTATCATTGTATCGCAAATCAGGATCATACCAGATATGGTACTTCGAAGAATCGCCGGAATGCTCGAAGTCAACTTCGACATAGCCCGTATCGTCATGCGCGTAATCCAGTTCCAGCGTTACAGTATCGATATTCACACCGGATGAATCATCCAGAATATCAAAGTTGATTAGTGTATCCAGGGGAACAGCTTCTTGTTTATCAGCCGGATACAGGTTTTCAATCCATGGCGGCAGGGTGTCCGGACCAACTATTTTAATATAAAATTCACAACTGTCGATTCTCTCGTTGCCAGCGATGTCGTTGGCGGATACCCACAATAATACCGTATCGCCGGGATTGAACCGAAATTGCGGATTCAAGAGATAATCAAAGCCTTCTGTGCCCGGTGTGGGGTATATTTGCGTATCTATTGGACGCTGCTCCAAAATCCCATTTACGTTCAAATGAAAATCTACCGAATTAATTCCTGAGATATCATCTTTCACCTGGAATGTCATATTCGCATTGGTTAACACATTTTGCTGATTTTTTTCGGGAGAGACGAATTCGATCTCCGGTGCGGTATCATCACGCACGATATAAAATGGATATGCTTTCTCGCTCGAATCACCATCAGTGTCATAAGCCTTCACGTAAACGTGAATCGTATCATTATAATTGAACGGCAGCGCAGGTTGATAGGTTAGTTTTACGTGCCGCAAATCCTCCGAATCAATTTCTGTATCGTCAATTACCGAAACACCGTTGATTGTTAATTGGATACGATCAACCGCGACGCCTTTGTCATCCTTGATGTCAATCTTTATTTCAGGTTTAAGGACGACATCGGTTTCGTTTTCTTCGGGCGATACTGCGATAATTTTGGGCGGGGTGTTAAACGAAGGACTGGAAATGGTTTCGAAATAATAAAGCGTATCACTGTAATTGCCGGCATTATCCCACCCCTGGCATTTCACAAATACAAGTGTATCATTGGGGAAGGATTGCGCCGGATGGAAAATATACAGGTTATCCGA
>JAFGMA010000317.1 GCA_016927835.1 Candidatus Zhuqueibacterota bacterium
CGAAGTAATTTTTCTGAAAAAGTCAAGCTATTTTTTCGATGTTGCTAAAATTTAACATTTCACGCACCGGAGATTCTAAACTATAGTCAATGATATGATAGCTCAATTTAACTTTCAGCTTTTTCTTTTTATTTCAACTTTTTATTCAGACTCTAGTTAGTGCCTGTCGGTTTTTGTCATTCCCGCAAGTTTTAGGCGGGGTGCCGCCCAACGGGAATCCATTGTTCAGATAGTCGAATGGATGCCCGTAGGCGGCACCCCGACAGAAGCATTCGGGCATGACAGAACCAGATTAGTGGTTTCTGATTTAATTTTTAATTTTAAAAATCACCCCTTTTCGGACAGACACTAGTTAGAATGATCTAAGTTTATCACTCAACAGGTGGAATAATGTATACGACGTCTGTCTTCAAAAATGAAGCGCCAAAAGCCAGCAGCCAATCGCCGATTTTAGGTCATAGTCAATCCTGTTTATCATGTAAATCCTGTCTATAACTTTGCATCACCTGATTATGAAATTATGTACTAAGCGTGACCGATACGTCGCGGCAGCGGACATTCGGTTCGCATGAGTTCATCCAGCAACCGGAGTTTCAATTCATTTTTGAGAGTGGCGAATTCCGGCGCTGCCCACAGATTATGCAATTCGCCCGGATCCTGTTGAAGATCAAACAATTCGCCAAAGTCGCGATCTGAATAGCAGGTTAGCTTGAAGCGCTCTGTGATGAGCGTACGCAGATTTATCCCGAGATAATCTTCGTCATTTTCAACCAGCACAGCATCACGCAGCGAAAATGATTCTCCGCTTAAAATCGGCATTAACGATTTGCCGGGCAACGCCGGGCGCTGCAAAGGTGCTTCCGGCGGATGGGGCACATTTTCTTCGGAGAATTCCATGTTTGCGAAGTCGAGGATCGTCGGCGGAAAATCGAGGTGGCTTGTCAGGCAATCTACAGCGCGCCCTGCCCCGCGGCTTGATGGCAGGCGGACGATGAAAGGCACCTTCAGCAATCCTTCGAAGTGAAAGGGTCCCTTGTTCATCAACCAATGATCGCCCATTAAATCGCCGTGATCGGAGGTGAAAATAACCAGCGTTTCATCCTCCAGTTGCAATGCGTTGAGTGCATTGAGAATTCTGCCCACATTGGCATCGATCAGGGAGATCATCCCGTACGTCAAGCCAATAATCTCCCGGTATTGGATGTCCGCCATTTTCGTGGGCATATTTACCGCGCGCCCGGAAAATTGTTGTGCACCCGCATACGCCTGTCTGAAATGCGGGGGCAGGTCATCAAGTTCGCCATCCCTGCGAACGGGCACCGGAATTTTTTCAGGCGGGTACAATTCCGCGTATTTCGGCGGTGGACAAAACGGGTGATGCGGATCCGGGAAAGAGCACCATACGAAAAACGGGCGGGTCGAATCTCGATGTTTCAGAAAGTCGATTGTGCGGTTAGCAACCCACGTTGAATGGTGCAATTCTTCGCTAATCTCTGTATAAATGCATTGCTCCGCACCATAACCCTGGTTTTCGCGTATTGTCAGCCAGGGATTGGGACTGCCATTGAGTTTTTTCTGCAACCAGTCATGGTATGCGCCGCGAACATGCGTGCCATGACTAATCGACATTTCTCCCGACTCGAATCCCCCCACACTTTTCCCCGCTTTCAATGCCTGGTGATTTTCAGTTTCGGTGATCATGCCCGGCACCTTGCTGTGGTGACAATTCAAATGCAATTTGCCGATGAGGTGCGTCTGGTAACCAGTTGAATTCAGGATTTCCGGCAAAACTGTAAATTGCGGCGGCAGGTTGATGCCATTGGTTCGCACCGTATGCCCACGCGGGGTCAATCCGGTGAAGAGGGTCGCGCGACCGGGCATGCACAGCGGATTATTCACATAATGGCGGTTGAATCTGATCCCGCTGTCAGCTAGCCGATCGATATTCGGCGTCTGAATGATCTTATTCCCGTAGCAACCGAGATGATCCTGCCGCTGCTGATCGGTAATGATAACGAGTATATTCGGTTTCATTTTCGTGTCTTCTCCCTGTGAATTAATTGGATGCGGCGTGGTATTGTCAATATCAAGGGATTTAAAAGTGTGTCTCTGCTAAAAGGAGCATTTTTATCGACATGCTTCCTGCATTCCGGGATTGCTGTCTCAGGTGAGCTGAATGAAATTTTCCCGGGATGCCTGCGAGATTTTCAACTTCCATTCCACTGCAATTTGACTGATAGGGATCTCAAGACGAATAGTAATCAGGCTTATCCGTCAATATTTGTTTTCTTGAGACACACGACTTGTTTACGCGAAAGAAAGGCTTTATGCGTACAAACAGCACAATGCTAAACTCAGGACACGCCTATACACAAAAAGATTGATTGAAATACGAGGGAAAAGGAAATATGGATTAAACTTTAAAGCTTTTTATTGAAATATAGTAACATATTTTTTCAGAATCAACATCAAAATTAACCGTGCTAAAAAATTCTGGAAAATGATATAAATTCCCGCTTGCAGCGATATTATCGGTGCATTTCAAGCATGGAGGAAAAAACTCATAAATCAGTTGCAAATCATTCGCATAATTTTTATCTTCAACCAAACAGAATCTCTCACGACTTTGCAAAAAAGGATTCCCACATGAAACCAGGCAACTCGCTTAACATGCGCTTCATTTCAGTCATCATTCTGCTCACCGCTGCAATTCGAACCGGTTACCCCTGTACCTCGATTATGGTTGGTAAAAATGCATCCACAGATGGTTCGGTGATAGCGTCGCACACCTGCGACAGCTACGATGATCGCACCTGGGTGACAGTCGTACCGCATCGAATGCATGAACCGGGCGCGGTGTGCGAAATATTTGATCGGAATTTGAAATTTACCGCCAGCGCCTTCGAATTGTCAAAGGCTAAAAAACTGGGGGAAATTCCCCAGGTGAGCCAGACCTGGCGCTATTTCAACACCGCCTATCCTTGCATGAACGAACACCAACTGGCGATTGGCGAATCGACGTTTGGCGGAAGAAACGAATTGCGGAGTGAAAAAGGCTTGCTCGATTGTTATGAACTGGTGCGCCTGATGCTCGAACGCGCAACAACCGCACGGGAAGCCATAAAACTGCTGGATGAGTTAACAGCGAAATACGGGTATCGCGACAGCGGCGAATGCCTGACCATCGCCGATAAAAAAGAAGTCTGGCATCTGGAAATTCTCGGTTCCGGCAAAAACTGTGTGGGTGCTGTGTGGGCAGCCCGACGAATCCCGGATGATCACATCGGCGTGGTCGCTAATGGAAGCCGGATTCGCCAACTCGATCTTGATGACAGCGATATGTTTACGGCGTCGAAAAATGTATTTTCGCTGGCGGAAGAGATGCGGTGGTGGACTCCCCAGAGCGGAAAGCCGTTCGAATTTTGCTATGCCTATTCGCCCGAAAGTCGCAGGAGCATGGCGTCGCGCCGGCGCGAATGGCGCGTATTCAGTCTGCTGGCGCCATCCCGAAATTTTGATCCGAATGCAGAGAATTTTCCGTTTTCAATCAAGCCCGATTCGCTGGTTTATGCCCGTAAAATCATGGCGATATTCCGCGATACGTACGAAGGCACTGATTTCGATATGACGCGGCAAATCCTGGTAACGGATAAAGAAGGCAAAGCCGTAAAAAGTCCTTATGCCAATCCATTTATGCCTTATGACATGATGCCTTTATTCAATATCAATGGCGGCTGGGGCGCTAAAGGTGAGCGCTGTATTGCCCGATGGTATTGCACGTATGTGACGGTGACACAGTCGCGCGATTGGCTGCCCGATCCCATCGGGGGGCTCGTCTGGCTGGGGTACGATAATCCGGCGATGACTGCTTACGCTCCCCTTTATTGCGGAATCCTCGATGTCCCCGATTCGTACAAAATTTGCGGTCGCCCGAAATTCAATCGCGAATGTGCATGGTGGGCGTTCAACCGAGTCGCCGACCTGGCGCAGCAACGCTGGGGAGACATGCGCTTCGATGTGGATTCGGTGCGCATCGGGATTGAAAAAGCGGCTTTCGCGAATCAGAATGAATCGGAAAATCAGGCACTGGCGCTTTACAAAAGCCAGCCGGATTCAGCCGCAAAATTTTTAACGCAAGCTGTGAATGAATTTTGCAACCACATCGTCGATGAATATTGGAAATTGGGTGATCATTTATGGTCGAAATATACGGGCAAATTTTAACATTTTAAAATTGGAGATAAACACATGTTCACAAAAAAACAGGCGTTGCTTTTTTGGTTGAGTTTCATTTTGCTCACGCACACCGGTTCGGCCCAGGTCTCGATTGAAGGTGAATTCATATTTCAAGCGGATGCAGGAAAACACGGTCATACGCATGCCTCCTCGATCATCCAATGTCCGAACGGAGATTTTCTGGCGTGCTGGTATGAGGGAAAAACTGATCGCAGCGAAGATGTGCGCATTCAGGCAGCTCGGCTGAAACGTGGTGAAATCCGCTGGTCAGAGACATTTTTGCTGGCAGACACGCCGACCCTGTCCGATAACAATCCCTGCCTGTTCATTGACTCGGAAAAGCGCTTGTGGCTTATCTATTACACGCTGCTGGGCAGCCCGGAAGAAGCCTGGGATACGGCATTTCTGCGCTACAAAATCGCTTCCGATTACGAAGATGCCTCGCGCCCGATTTCATGGGATATCGAACGCGATCTGCCGGTGAAGCCGAATCACCTGGATGAGACAGTCAAAGCGCTTTGCAAAATGATGATAAAAAGCTCGTTTCCGGAAGCCGCTGAATTGTGTGAAGAAGCGCAAATGAAATTAAAAAACCAACTGGCGAGAAAACTCGGCTGGACCACGCGCGCGCGCCCGCTAACACTCTCATCAGGTACGATCCTGTTGCCAATGGCATCCGAAATATTCGGCATCAGTATGATGGCGCTCACCTCGGACGGTGGTCAAACCTGGACCTTTCCCGAGCCTCCGCTGGGATTCGGTGTGGAACAACCGAGTGTGTTCGAGCGCAAGGATGGCACGCTCGTGGCGTATATGCGCGATTCCAGTCCGGCGAATCGAATTCGCACCAGTACATCCAATGACGGCGGTCTCACATGGTCCCCCATCGAAAATTCGATATTTCCAAATCCGGGTTCCGGGCTCGAAGTATTACGATTGGCGAGCGGCAGAATCATCCTCATTTATAATGATTGCACCCAATCCCCGCGCAATAGCCTTGCCGTGTCGCTATCAGACGATGAAGGCAGGACATGGCGCTGGACGCGGCGCCTCGAACATAAAGAAGGAGAGGCACGGTTCGATTATCCCTCAATCATCCAGGCACAGGATGGCAGGCTGCACGCAACCTACAGCGTCGATGTCAAAACCATCAAGCATGTTATCTTCAGCGAAGCGTGGATTGAAAGTGGGACTGAATAGCATGCTGCACGGGAGCGTTTTGCGCATTATTCATTAAATCAATCGGAACCACAGATGAACCATAAAATATATTGTCCGACTAAAATAATTATACTCGTGCTTAGCATTATGATAATTAATTGCTCTGAATCTCGACGGACGGCGGATGACATGCAGCCGCTGCTGCCCATTCCCGCCCCGCAACAACTTGCCTGGCAGCAGGATGAATTGATCATGTTCATCCATTTCGGCATGAACACGTTTAACGATGTGGAATGGGGCGACGGTACAGAAGATCCAGCGAAATTCAATCCGGCAAATTTGGACGCCCGGCAATGGGTGCGGGTGGCGCAAGAAACCGGATTCAAAACGGTCATACTCACAGCCAAGCATCACGATGGCTTTTGTCTCTGGCAGAGTGAGTTTTCCGAGCATTCGGTGAAAAACAGCCCCTGGAAAAACGGGCAGGGAGATGTTGTGCGGGAATTCACCGATGCCTGCCGCGAATTTGACGTCAAAGCGGGATTGTATCTTTCACCCTGGGAACGCCATGAACCCACCTATGGCGATTCCCCGCGCTATAATCAATTTTACATGAATCAACTCACGGAGTTGCTGTCGAATTACGGTGATGTTGCAGAAGTTTGGTTCGATGGTGCCTGCGCGGAAGGACCAAACGGAAATCGCCAGGTATACGACTGGCAGGGCTATTATGCGCTCATTCGGAAATTGCAGCCGGAGGCATTGATTGCCATCAGCGGTCCTGATATTCGTTGGGTGGGAAATGAATCCGGAGTGGCGCGAGAAACCGAGTGGAGCGTGCAGCCACCTTCTCCGGCGATACACGCGGGAATGAAAGACCCGGTCTGGTATCCGGCGGAATGTGATGTTTCCATTCGACCGGGCTGGTTCTGGCACGCGTCTGAAGATACCAGGGTCAAATCACTCGAACACTTGCTCGATATCTATTTCAAATCGGTGGGACGTAACAGCGCTCTTTTATTGAATGTTCCTCCGAATGATAAGGGCGTTTTTGCTGAACCGGATAGCAGGCGATTGAAAGAGTTCCGAGTCGCCCTGGATGCCATATTTAAAACCAATCTGGCTGAAAGCGCCAATTTTTCAGCGAGCAACGTCCGTGGGGACCAGGAGAGGTATGCCCCGCAAAATACGGTGGATGCTGATCCGGAAACATTCTGGGCTGCTGATGACAGCGTCACCAATAGCTGGCTTGAACTCGATTTCGGGCATCTCGCGACATTCAATATTTCGATGCTAAAAGAGAAAATTTCCCTGGGACAACGCGTGGAAGCCTATCGTATCGATGCGTTGGCTGATGGGGCATGGCTGACAATCGCTCGCGGAACAACCATCGGACATAAAAAACTCGACCGCTTTCAGTCAATTACCGCTCGCAAGCTTCGGATAGTCATCGAAAAATCGCGCGCCTGCCCGACATTAAAAGAAATTGGCATTTACCGTGCACAGAATTGCATCGAATAAAAGGCGATGTGCTCCTGACTTCATCGAAAACTCAGGTTTTATTACCCCACGTAATGCCTCACTTTCTGGTTCCCAAACTGAAGCATTAATTTCCCCACCCATTTCTATCTTGACAATTTGCTATTTTTGTTGTATATTAGTGCCTTCTTTTATGGGGAATATCCTGTTTTCAAGATGTTAGGTGATGGGATGAATTCAACCCTGTACCGGCGGATCTCGTTTTATGCGAAGATCGGCATTTCAGGAGGTGGGATAAAATAAGGTACCCATTTAAGTTTCTTAAGCGGCTATTTATCAAAATTATTTTTAAATAAAATGTCCAGGTTATTTTGATTCCACCCCCTTAATTTGAAAAACGCACTGAATTTTAGAAGGATCAGGTAAATTATGCAAAGTGAATTATTTGAACGAAAAGATGATTTGAGAACGCGTATCAATGAATTGTGGGAGTATCTTTGACCTGGCAAAAAAGAAGCAGGAAGTTGCCAACTTTGAACAACAGACCCAGAATCCGAATTTTTGGAATGATCGCGATAAAGCCCAGGATATATTGAAGAAAATCAATGCTCGCAAGTATTGGATCGATGAATGGGACAAGCTTTCCCGGCAGATGGATGATATCGACATATTGATCGAATTGGCAGAGGAAGAAGACGATCCCGAGATCGAAAGCGAAATCGAAAAAAATCTCGACAAGCTGAATTCGGAACTCGAAGAACTGGAATTTAAAAATATGCTGGGCGAGCCGGATGACAGAAAGAGCGCCATTTTCACCATTCATCCAGGCGCGGGCGGCACCGAATCCCAGGATTGGGCGCAAATGCTGATGCGCATGTATTTGCGCTGGATCGAACGCAATGGATTCAACAAGCAAATTCTTGATTTTCAACATGGCGATGAAGCCGGGATAAAAAGCGTAACCATCGAAGTTACCGGCGATTATGCTTATGGCTATTTGAAAGCCGAAGCCGGCATCCACCGCCTGGTACGATTATCACCTTTTGATTTCAACAACCGAAGGCACACTTCTTTTGCTTCCGTGTTCGTTTATCCCGAAGTCGATGATGACATCGAAATAAATATCAATCAGGCGGACATACGCGTTGATACGTACCGCGCCAGCGGCGCGGGCGGGCAGCACGTCAATAAAACCAGTTCCGCAGTGCGCATTACGCATATCCCCACTGGAATCGTTGTCCAATGCCAGAGCGAACGCTCGCAGCACATGAACCGTGAAAGCGCCATGAAGGTGCTCATGTCCCGGCTATACCAGTTGAAGAAAGAAGAAGAACTGGCAAAACTGGATAAAATCGAAAAGGATAAAAAAGAAATCGGTTGGGGACACCAGATTCGATCATACATTTTCCATCCGTATAACCTCGTCAAAGACCATCGAACCGGAAATGAAACCAGCAACACATCGGCGGTCATGGATGGCGAATTAAATGATTTCATCAAAGCATACCTGATGGGCAAAGTCGACTCGAAGCATAAACGATCGCAAACCGATCGTCGCGCCCACGCATAACCATAAAGATCGATGAGACCAACCGCAGCCATAATTGATTTATCAGCGTACCGGTACAATCTGGAACAGATTAAAAAGCGGGTCTCTCCGGCACAAGTGATGGCGGTTGTCAAAGCCAATGCGTATGGGCACGGTATGATTCAATGCGCCCGAGCAGCGCTGGAAGCAGGCGCGACATACCTGGGGGTGGCATTGGTTGAAGAGGGGATCGCGCTGCGCCAGCAGCGTATCGAAGCGCCGGTGTTGGTTTTTTGTGGCGTCATCCCCGAACAAATAGCTTTATTTATCGAAAATCGGCTTGAAATGGTGCTTTATTTCGAATCTGTCGCAGCCGACGTATCGCGCCTGGCACAGCGAATGGGCAAGCCGGCAATCGCGCACATAAAAATCGATACCGGAATGGGTCGCGTCGGCGTGCGCTGGGATAACGCGCTTCCCGTCATTCAAAAGATCGCTCAATTGCCTGCGCTTCGGTTGAAAGGAATTTGCACCCATTTCGCCACGTCTGATGAGCGCGACAAAGTGTTCGCGAATCAGCAATTGAAACGCTTCAACCAGATCGTGGAGCAGCTCGCAATTATCGGGATTCATTTTCAATTGAAGCACGTTGCCAACAGCGGCGCCATCCTCGACATGCCAGACTCCTATTTCGACATGGTGCGTCCCGGAATCGTCAGCTTCGGCTGGTATCCCTCGGAAGAAACCTCGGAAAGCCTGGCGCTCAAACCGGTGATGACGTTCAAAACACGGGTTCTTTATATCAAAGAAATTCAAGCAGGCGAAAGTGTGAGCTATGGCAGGAAATTTATCGCACAACAAAGAACACGCATTGCCACTCTGCCTGTGGGATACGGAGACGGATATAATCGGTTGCTAACTAACCAGGGTGCCGTCCTCATTCGGGGCAAACGATTTCCGGTGGTGGGTCGGATTTGCATGGATCTGATACATGTCGATATCGGCTATGATTCGGAAATAAAAGAGGGCGACGACGTTGTTCTATTTGGGCAACAGATGTCGGAATTCATCCCGGTGACGGATATTTGTCGAAAAATAAATACCATACCTTACGAAGTATTATGCGGGATTTCCAATCGCGTTCCGCGCATTTATCAATATGAATAAAACAAACAGGAGAGAGCGTGAACCAACAGACCGATGACCTGAGCGATATTCTGAAAATTCGAAATGAAAAATATGAAAAAATTATCCAAATGGGGATTAATCCCTATTCTTATAAATATGATCGAACCCATACCACCAGAGAAATAATCGACCGTTACGATACGTTGGAAGGGAGCAGGGTAGCGATTTCCGGCAGACTGATGGCAATCCGCGAGCATGGAAAGGCGTGCTTTGGGGACATCGTCGATGCAGAGGATCGCATTCAAATTTATGTTCGTAAAAATGATATCGGCGATGAAAAATTCGAATTATTCCAACTGCTCGATATCGGTGATTTCATTGGAATAAGCGGTGAAGTTTTGAAAACACGGACCGGCGAAATTACGATTAAAGTTGATGATTTTGAATTGCTTGCGAAATCCCTTCGACCTATTCCTATCGTCAAAGAGAAGATCGAAGACGGACAGCGAGTGGTGTACGATCAGTTTGCTGACAAAGAACTGCGCTATCGTCAGCGCTACCTGGATCTGTTGCTGAACCGCGAAGTGCGCGAAATCTTCAAACAACGGTCGCAGATCATCCGACTCATGCGAAATTTTTTGGATAGCAAAGGATTCATGGAAGTCGAAACGCCCACGCTGCAGCCGATTTATGGCGGCGCTTCCGCCCGACCATTCACCACCCATCACAATGCGCTGGATATGACGCTATATCTGCGCATTGCCGATGAGTTGTATTTGAAGCGCCTCATCGTAGGTGGATTCGAAGGCGTTTATGAAATTTGCAAAGATTTTCGAAACGAAGGCATCGATCGGTTTCATAATCCTGAATTCACCATGATGGAGCTTTACGTTGCCTTTAAAGACTATTATTATATGATGACGCTGTTCGAGGAAATGGTTAGCACTATCGCGCAGGAATTGCTTGGCACGCAAAAAATCCGGATGGGCGAACATGAAATTGATTTGACGCCTCCCTGGCAGCGGCTGGATTTATTTGAAGCAATTGAGAAATACAGCGGTCACAATCTTTCGGATAAATCGCTTGAGGAGATCAGAGCCATCGCCAAAGCATTGCATGTTGAGATCGATGCCTCTATGGGCAGAGGCAAGTTGATCGATGAAATTTTCAGCGAAGTTGTTGAACCGCATTTAATCCAGCCGGTGCATATTATGGATCATCCGATTGAGCTGTCACCACTGGCAAAGAAGCATCGCAGCAAGCCCGGGCAGGTTGAACGCTTCGAATCGATGATCGGCGGGCGCGAAATGTGCAATGCGTTTTCTGAGTTGAATGATCCTTTCGATCAAAAACAACGCTTCGAAAATCAAATGAAGTTGCGTGATGCCGGCGATGATGAAGCGCAAATGATGGATGAAGACTATGTCCGGGCAATGGAATACGGTATGCCGCCCACAGCCGGAATCGGTGTGGGGGTCGATCGGCTGGTGATGCTCCTGACAAATCAGCCGTCAATCCGTGATGTTTTGCTGTTTCCCCACATGCGACCAATTGAATGATCATAAATTTCTGTTTAACCTTTTCGAGTATACCCGTGAAGAAAAGCATTCCTGCGGATAGCAATCCTCGCAGGAATGGTGATTGAGGCTTGTAGACTGAAGTTTATCCTGAAATTCAAAATCGAGCAAACGTAACTTAATCGAAGCCGCCGAGATATAAGCAGCCAAATATAAAGCGCCTGAACGAATGATCAATTTTTTTCACCCCGGGCGAAGTCGAAGGGTAATAACTCTTTGTTTTTACTTTATGCTTCGATCTGGTTTAGTATAAAGATGAGGCTTTTCGTTCCGAGACCATACAGGCAACGGTCACAAATAAACAGAGCATAGCAGTCCGAGAACCAACAAACCGAATAAACCTGATGTCATACGAATTTTTCATTTCTCAAAGATACCTGTACTCGATGCAAAAATCGGGTTATATTTCGCTGATAACGCTTTTTTCAATAGGCGGTATTTTGGTGGGCGTCGCCGCCTTGATTATCACCCTCGGGATTATGAACGGTTTCGAAACGGAAGTCAGGAGCAGAATCATCGGATTCGACGCGCATATCAGGCTTTTCGATTTCGATAAAGAACCGGGTTTGGCAAATTATCCTGAATTGATCTCGGAGATCAAGCAGATCGACAGAATCAAAGGCTGCGCACCTTTCATAAGTGAAATCTGTATAATTCGATCTGAAAAGCCCAAAACCATCGTATTGAAGGGCGTGAATCTCGAAGCCGAAGCTGAAGTTTCGAAAATCAAAGAGTACCTGGTAGCAGGCGAATTCAATTTCGGGGAGGTTCCATTTGAAGGAGATATCCCGCGCCCTGGCATTCTGCTCGGAAGGGGTATCGCCGACAGACTGGTGGTCGATATCTGGGATAAAGTGCGCCTGATCAGTCCCGTCGGACTCAGCATAACCGGCGGTCCGGTGCAGGAACCGGCAACCAGGCAGTTTCGGGTGACAGGTATTTTCGAATCGGGATTAAGTGAATATGATTCGAAAATCGCCTATATCGGGATCGAGGAAGCCCAGGATTTTTTGAAATACGGAGGGAATATTGGCGGTATCGAGATAAAGCTGGATGATTATGAAGACGCTCAATTCGTAGCCGACAAAATCATTAAAAAATTGGGACCATCTTACACAACTGAAACCTGGCTGGAGAGAAATAAAACGCTATTTTCTTCAATGCAATTGGAGAAATGGGGTGCATTTATTGTACTTTCGCTGATCATTCTCGTGGCAGCATTCAATATTATCAGTACGCTGATTATGATGGTTCTCGAGAAAAATATTGAAATCGGTATTCTGAAAGCCATGGGCGCATCCTCGAAAAGCATAATGAAAATATTTCTTTTCCACGGGTTGATTGTGGGCGTAATCGGCACGACTTTTGGCAGCATCCTCGGCTATCTGGCGTGTTGGTCACAAATTAAATTTCAATGGTTTTCCCTGCCATCAGACCTGTATTTTATCAAGGCGCTGCCGGTTGAGTTGCAGTTTGTTGATTTCATATCTATCACGCTTGCTTCGCTGTTAATTTCCATTTTAGCAAGCATTTATCCCGCGTGGAAAGCTTCGAGGCTCGAGCCGGTTGAAGCCATACGCTATGAATAGCGGGGCATAGAATACAAACAGACAGAAAACAAATGAAGGCGCTATGTCATACGAATTTTTTATCGCCAGGAGATACCTTCGCTCTAAAAGAAAAACCGGCTTTATTTCGCTGATAACAATCTTTTCAATGGGCGGAATTCTGATTGGTGTCGCCGCGCTGATCATTACATTTGCCATCATGAATGGCTATGAGAGCGAATTGCGAGCGAAAATTGTCGGGTTCGATGCGCACATTCGGTTGCGCCAATTTCATGGCAAGCCCGGTTTCGAAAATTATCCGGGTGTGATGGAGCAACTCATGCAAATCAATCATGTTGTTGCCTGCGCGCCATATATCATCGAGCAGGGTATTATCCAATCCCGAAAGGTAAAACCGCAGCCAATCATCATCAAGGGTTCGGATGCTGAAGCAGAAAAACATGTTTCCAATATTGACAATTACATGGTTGAAGGGGAGTTAAATCTGGGAATTACCATGTCTGAAACCGGTTCGGAATTGCCTGGAGTCGTCCTCGGCAAACGCGTGGCTGAACAGATGAAGGTTGGTCCGTCTGATGTCGTCTTCATGTATAGCCCGGAAGGCATTCTGGAGTTCGGCGGCGGTTTTCAGCCCAAAATAAACATGTTTCGGGTCACCGGAATCTTCGAATCGGGACTGGATGAGTTTGATTCCAAAATTGCAATTATGGGCATACCGCAAGCACGGGATTTTTTTCAATATGGAGATAAAATCGGGGGCATTGAAATCAGACTCGATAGTTACGAAATCGCCGATCCGGTCGCGTATGACATTCGTAATCTGTATCCATATCCGGCTACGACAGAAACCTGGTACGAGCGAAATCGTCCGCTGTTCGCCTGGCTTCAAAATCAACGTTGGGCATCTTCCATTGTGTTGAGTTTGATCATATTCGTCGCAGCTTTTAATATCATCAGCACGCTGATAATGGTAGTAATGGAAAAACGAAAAGATATCGGGGTTTTGAAATCGCTGGGGGCATCTTCCGGGAACATTATGAAAATTTTCCTGTTTCATGGAGTAGTAGTCGGTACGATTGGCACGATTTTGGGGTGCATTGTCGGATATGGCTTATGCTGGTCGCAATTGAAATTCAGGTGGTTTTCTTTGCCGGCGGATATATATTTCATCAATTCATTGCCCATCGAAATGCACGTGCTCGATTTTGTGTTGATATCGGTGATTGCGCTGCTGCTGTCCATTTTCGCCGGCATTTACCCCGCGTGGCATGCATCAAGGCTGGATCCGGTGGTGGTTATTCGCTATAATTAAGCCGTTTCATAATCCCTGTTGACGAATGACCAGCGATTCCTTAAAGGATTATGGATACCCTGTTTCGGATCTATGAGCGGAATTGGTCAACCGGGCAGATATAAATTTCAACCAGACGTTAGAAGCTCAAAAGCAAGATTTAAAACAGATATTATTTTCAGAATTTGGAATCAACCAGAGCCAGCTATTCAATAAAAGTGAAATGAAGAAAACTGAATGAATCCGGAAATACCCATACTCGAAACAAAGCACCTGGAAAAATCCTATTGGGTGGGTCGTTCGCGATTGCCCGTGCTGAAGGGACTCGATATTGAAATCAAAGCGGGCGAAATCGTTGCGATCATCGGTCCGTCTGGTGTCGGAAAAAGCACGTTGCTCCATTTGCTAGGTGCGCTGGACCGCCCATCCAGGGGAAAAGTTCTGATACAAGGCGTTGATATTTTTAGGTATAACGACGAGCAACTGGCAATTTTCAGAAATCGCACGGTCGGATTTGTCTTTCAGTTTCACCATCTTCTTCCTGAATTTACGGCGCTCGAAAATATTGCGATGCCGGCTTTGATGGCGAGAGTGCCTCAAAAGCAAGCCTACCGCAAAGCAATGGAGCTGTTGAATGAAGTGGGACTATGGCAGCGCGCGCATCATCGACCGGCTGAATTATCCGGTGGTGAGCAGCAACGTGTGGCAGTCGCCCGTGCGTTAATGAATAATCCCCGGCTGTTGCTGGCAGATGAACCGTCGGGAAATCTGGATCAGCGCAGCAGCAATGCGCTGCACCGACTCATCTGGCACTTGAGCAGAACCCGGAATCAAACATTCATTGTGGTAACCCATAATTTGCAGCTAGCCGAGCAAGCGGATCGCGTTATTGAGTTAAGTGACGGAAGAATAAAAAATAATATTTTGAATGGAGTGTAGCATGCTCTGCGAAGTATGTCACCAGAAAACAGCAACGGTGAAAATAACTCAAATCATCAATGACACGAAAAAGGAGATCAATCTCTGCAAAGCATGTGCGGAGAAACAGGGATTGACCGCCCCGCTCGCGAGTTTCCCGGAGCTATTTGGCGGGTTGCTGGAGAATATTTTAAAAGAGGGGCAATCCGGGCATGCACTTGAAACCAGGTCTGATGCCAAATGCTCAAAATGCGGTTTGACATATCAGGCGTTTCAGCAATCAGGGTTGCTGGGCTGCGGACATTGCTACGAAAGCTTTATAAAGGAATTGAAAATTTTGCTGCGAAGAATCCATGGCTCTAATAAGCATATTGGCGATCGTCCAGTGCATAAACGAATCTATATGCATGGTCCTGATGTCGAAAAATTACGTAAGGAATTGCAGGTGGCGATTGCCCAGGAGCAATTTGAAAAGGCGGCTGAATTGCGTGACCGGATACACGATGCAGAACGACAAATGAATCTATAAGCAGGCTGTGAAAATTCGAATGAAGTCACTTCATAAAAATAAAGATGAAAAGGATTCCCTTGTAGTCGTTCATTATCAAAAAATAATGGACGATTTATTTAAGCGACCAGCGCAATGGTTGAGTGGCACAGGTCAACATGCTGATATTGTCATTTCCAGTCGCATTCGTTTGGCAAGAAATTTGTATGACTTGCCATATACGGCTCGCGCAAAAGATTACGAATTGACTGAAATTATGCACAAAGTACGTTCGGCACTGATGAGCGTATCAAGCTGGTCGGACATGTCTTTTTTTGAGATTACGAAATTGTCTGATCTCGATAAGCAGTTTTTCATTGAACGTCGTTTGCTCAGTCCGTATATGCTCAAATCAAAGGGACCTGGCGGATTGACTGTGATGCGCGATCAGCAGTCAAGTGTAATCATCAATGAAGAAGACCATCTTAGGATTCAGGTCATTCATTCCGGGTTGGAAATCAAGAATGCCTGGCAGGCGATTAGCAAGCTGGATGACGAGTTAGGCGAGCATCTCGAATATCAATTTTCGGATCAATTCGGTTATTTAACCGCTTGCCCCACGAATACCGGAACCGGCATGCGCGTATCGATCTTCATTCATTTGCCCGGACTCGCACTCGCCGGCTCTGTCGAAAAAGTAATGAAGGATCTGGCGCCTGGTGAAGTGACGATTCGCGGATTTTACGGGGAAGGCACCGATGTTCTCGGAAATTTTTTTCAGATATCAAATCAGTTAACACTTGGTCGTGCCGAGGACGGGATTATCCAACGGATGGAACTCGTCGCAGAAAGACTCATTGAAATGGAAACCGAAGCGAGAAAAGAACTGCTCGAAAAAAATCGGCTTTTGCTCGAAGACAGGGTATATCGGGCATTCGGGTTGCTTTTGTATTCACGAATGATCAATTCCATCGAAATCATCGCCTTGCTATCGGATATCCGGCTCGGCGTTGAATCGGGTTTTTTCACCGAAATCGAACGCAAGGATATCAATGAGGCTATGGTTCTCTCACAACCGGCACATCTGCAAAAATATTATAAAAAGGTCTTAACGTCAAGCCAACGCGACATGCTTAGGGCGGAATTGATCAGGAAAAAATTAAATTTAACCATTGTAAATTGAGTGAAAATTTATTATATTCGAAATTATTGGAATGACTTGAGAGAGAGAATTCGGAGATAGTTTATAATCTAGCGGGAGTTACAGAATGAAAAAAAATTTTTCCAGTCGAGTTCAAATGGTGATTCAATATGCACGAGAAGAAGCGCTTAGATTAGGTCACGATTATATTGGGACGGAACATCTGCTGCTGGGATTGATACGTGAAGGCGAAGGCTATGCAATTGAAATCTTAAGAAATATGGGCTGCGATCTCGATGAAATGAAAAAAGCGGTTGAGGATGCGATTCGTTCGACTGGCGATACCATGATCATCGGTGACATCCCCCTGACCAAGCGCGCTGAAAAGATTCTGAAAATGGCGTATGTGGAAGCGGAAAAATATAAATCCGATATTACCGGCACAGAACACCTGTTGCTGGCGTTGGTAAGGGAGCAAGACGGCGTGGCAGCACAAGTATTGCAAACATTTGATGTTACCTATGAATCCGTAAAAGAGGAATTGGATAATATTTTGCGGGGCACTCCTTCAAATAAAGAATCAGCACAAAAACGTTCGAAGACACCTGCGTTGGATCATTTCGGCAGAGATTTGACCGCACTGGCGCGAAAAGGCGAACTCGATCCCATCGTCGGCAGGGAAAATGAAATCAGGCGGGTTGCCCAGGTGCTGGCGCGCAGGAAAAAGAATAATCCGGTTTTAATCGGTGAGCCCGGCGTGGGAAAAACTGCCATTGCCGAAGGGCTTGCGTTGCGCATCATCGAGAAAAAGGTGTCACGCGTGCTCCATAATAAGCGCGTCGTAACGCTCGATTTGGGTGCGATTGTCGCCGGCACGAAATACCGTGGTCAGTTTGAAGAGCGCATGAAGGCTATCATGAATGAACTGGTAAAAGTAAAAGATGTGATACTTTTCATTGATGAATTGCATACAATCGTCGGTGCTGGCGGCGCCTCCGGTTCGCTCGATGCCTCGAACATGTTCAAACCGGCACTTGCACGCGGCGAATTGCAGTGCATCGGCGCGACTACACTAGATGAATATCGACGATACATCGAAAAAGATGGCGCCCTTGAACGCAGATTCCAGAAAATTATGGTCGATCCTCCTACTGCCGATCAGACAATCGAAATTTTAGGCGGACTGAAAGATCGGTATGAGGCGCATCATAACGTCCGTTTTACCAAAGCCGCGATCATTTCTGCCGTCAGGCTATCAGAACGCTACATTACTGACCGCTATTTGCCAGACAAGGCGATTGATGTGGTTGATGAAGCCGGGGCAATGGTGCACCTGGCAAACATCGTGGTGCCCAAAGAGATCATTCACCTGGAAGAAAAAATTAAAGATGTTCGAAAAGAAAAAGACAAGGTAATCAAAGCCCAGGAATTTGAAAAAGCTGCCATTTTACGGGATAAAGAAAAACAATTGAATCACCAACTCGAAGCCGAAAAAAGACGATGGCGCAGCCAGGAAAATAAAATTGTTGCTACAGTCACCGAATCCGATATTGCCGACGTGGTTTCGATGATGACCAGCATTCCGGTAACCAAAGTCGCGCAATCGGAAAGCGATAAATTGCTGGGAATGGAGGAAGCCTTGAAACTGCGCATCATCGGGCAGGACAGGGTGATTGAAATGCTCAGCCTGGCGATTCAGCGCGCCAGAGCAGGACTCAAAGATCCCAATCGTCCCATTGGCTCGTTTTTATTCCTGGGACCCACCGGGGTAGGAAAGACCCAACTGGCGAAAGAATTGGCGAATTACCTGTTCGAAAACCAGGAAGCCTTCATCCGCATCGATATGTCTGAATATATGGAAAAATTTGCGGTTTCTAGATTAACCGGTGCACCCCCGGGATACGTCGGCTACGAAGAAGGCGGTCAGCTCACCGAGAAAGTGCGGCGACATCCCTACTCGGTGGTATTGCTCGATGAAATAGAAAAGGCGCATCCTGATGTATTCAATATTTTGCTCCAAATTCTCGACGATGGTCACCTCACTGACGGCTTGGGGCGTAAGGTCAATTTCAAAAATACGATCCTGATTATGACCTCAAATATGGGTACGCGTGAAACGCGAAAAGGCGGCGGATTCGGCTTCACCAAAGATGACGAAAGCGCCGGCTACGAATCCATGAAGAATAAAATCCTGGATGAAGTGAAGCGAATTTTCAATCCCGAATTCATAAATCGGGTGGATGAAATGATCGTTTTCCGGCATCTGAATATGCAGGACATGGTCAAGATCGTCGATATTGTCGTCGATGAAATGCTCGAAAAAGTCAAGGATCGCGAGATCGATATCAGCCTGACACGCGGCGCAAGAGAATTCATCGCGGAAAAGGGATTCGATGCGGTTTCAGGTGCGCGTCCATTGAAACGAATCCTTCAAAAATATATTGAAAATCCGATTGCACAGGAAATGTTGAAGGGTATTTTTGCCGATGGCAGCCACATCCAGGTTAAGCGCAAAGGTAAAGATCTGGAATTTGTAGAAGTCGAACGAAAACCTGTTACTCGCGAAACGGACATCATCAAACCCCAGGAACAGGAAGAAAAAGAACTGGGTTAATCAAACCGTGAATACGGAGTAGGTACAAGTATCAAATAATGCCCGCGAAGCAATCGAAATGCGCGTGTGTTTTTTTCGTGGGCAATTACCCTCTTAAGGCTGCAATGACATTCCCCGCTTCGAACACCCATTGGCTGCATAGTTTTCCCTGACACCCGTTCGGGGCTGCATTCAATCTCCAAACAATTTAAAATTTTGCTTGACTTGATTTAATCCGATTAATATATTAAAAGCAGCGCTTGATAAAAGCGAGGTGATGATCGATTGGGGGTCACACCGGTGGATTCCTTATGATGCGGGCATAGTCAACATTCTGTTGCCTGCTTTATCGTGTTGGAGGAGATATGATCATTTCAAATATGTTCATCAAGGCTTTCAAATCGATGTATGATCTGGTTTTCCCGTTGGATGAAAAAATTTCCGTGCTCATAGGCGCCAACGAGAGTGGCAAAACCAATGTATTGCGATCGCTGGAAGCCTTCAAATATGAGGTCCCTTATGATAACTCGCTAACGTGCCAGTATTCAGATTATTATTACCAGGGGCGATGCCCTGAAATTGCCGTGGAATTCTCAAGGCTTTCCGATGATAATCGAAATGTGCTCGTTCAATTTGATGAAGCTTTCAGGGAAACCGATACGTTTATCATCAAGCGTGAGGGACCAAAGATTAAAGATTATCGCCTGTTTGTAGATGAGAATGAAATAAAAATAGAGGACATGAAATCGCTGCTGGATTACCTGCCGCGCATCCTGTTCTTCAATTCGATCCCGCTGATAAAAAATCGCGTCGATCTGGCGAGTTTGCTGGACGGTCGCGAAGCGTATATCACCGAAAGAAATCTGTTGAAGATCGGGGGGATTGATAATTTTGAAATTATATTTGAAGATTCCACCCGGGGCAGGCGCGCCAGTGAGGAAGCTTCGCGCGCGATAACCGATCAAATTCGCCGTGTCTGGTCACAGGAACCCACGATTGAAATAAAACTGAATGTCAATGGCAAAATTCTGTATATCGACATTTGCGATAGCACAACCGTTTTCGATACGCCCGAATCGAGGAGCCTGGGATTCAGATGGTACCTTTCATTTTATATCAATTTCATCGCCCAGACCATGCAAGCCAAATCGCATGAGTACATCTTCCTGATTGATGAGCCGGGTATTCATCTCCATCCTGCCGGACAAAAAGATCTGGTGAAAGTGCTCGAAGATTTAGCGGACAGAAATCAGATTCTGTATACAACTCACTCGCCATTCATGATAAACCGGCAATTTCCGAACCGCGTGAGGCTGGTTTCGAAGGATAAAGACGGTACCAAAATTGATAACGAAGCCTATCGGCAGGACTGGAAACCACTGCGAAGCTCAATCGGGCTGATGATAGGTGATTTGTTCTTTTTCAATGATAATACGGGCGTGATTGTTGAGGTACCGCACATGAAGCTGAGTTTTATGGATAAATTGAAAAAATTGAAGCTATGGGAGACTGAATCGAATACCATTGAAAAAACCGCGAATTGAGCCTCCGGAAAATTTCCATTACACACACAAGAGAAGGGTAGCTTTTTCGAATTAAAATTACAAATTGGAAACAGCTTCTCCCCTTCAATCATGCCAGGAAGCTGCTTTCGGGCACCCACTCAACCCGTCTGCTGCGTGCAAAGTGGCGCGCGTGCTTGCCGGACTTTAATCCGACGAAATGAAAACAACCTGTTCCCGGCAAATATCGCCGGGAACGTTTTTTCGCCGCTTTTTATTCATTCGATAAAATGTCTAAAGCATAACCTCGGTCAAATTGATATCTGACTCCCTGCGGGGATATGGATAAATGTAGCATCAGATATTTCTGATCGGGTTTCTGCCTACATCTTTGAAACCTTACTCAAAAACTCATAAAAATCAATCTCATCAGCATGCAAGCCATATTTGTAAATAAAATGGCTCGCTAACCACGATGCAAAAATCGCCTTGAGATAGTTTTTCGGAGCGCGCGTCATGATGGTTTCGATGCTGACCGTCTCGACCAGTATTTTCGGGCAATGCTGCGCGATCACTTTTTTGAATAGGCTTTCATTGTCACAAAGATTGGAATCATGAATGGAATCGGTCGCCATATTGATTCGGTCACTCAGCCGATCTGTTAAAATCGACATCGGTGTTTGCGAAGCCTGGTGCTCGTTCCAGATCACTTCAAATTCCATCCGGGCATTGCTCCTGATTTTATTCAGCACATCGCCTACATAATTCTGCCGGAATTCTGACTCTTTGCCATCAGTGACGCACATGTATTGGGTGAATTCTTCATCCGTAAGCGCCAGTGAGGCGAAGACTTCAAGCGATGACGACGTGACGCCGCCTTTATTTGCCGAAGCATCCTTGTAGATGATGACGCCTTTTTTCTCCAGTTCCAGCCGCGCTGCCTGCGTAATAAACAGGTTTGCGCCTTCAATAATATATTGAAATCGAGGCTTGCCGCTTTCATCGAGCATCTGTTTCCAGTTTTGAATATTGATTGACTGGGGGCGCCCGCCGCAGGGCACGAACAAATCAGCTTTAAGCATCGGATTCAAATGAAATTCATTGCGGAAGGTTGTGCCGTTCAGGACAGTTTCGCCATTGGGGAGTTTTACGTTGCGATCGGTAATTGCGACTAGGAATCCTTCGGGGGATAATTTCGCCCTATCGAAATGCTCAACCATTTGTCTTGCTTTCGCCAGCCGCGTCAGTTCCTTTCGATCCAGTCCACGGGGATCATATAGCACGCCGCTGCCGTCGATGATTCCGATGGTTTTATCTTTTGATATTAAAATTTCATTGCTTCCGAGATCGCCATCGGGTCCGCCGGTCTGGACTTTGGTTAAATTTTCCTCCTTCAAATTCAGCTTTTCGATAATACCGAGTACGTATTCATGAACCGAATTGGTGGTCATCCCATACACATCGTGTGGGATGCCGCCCAACTCAAGCGATTTACCTGTGGAAAAGGCTCGCCAGAATTTATAACCGCGCTCACGGGCACGTTCCATTGCCCAGTTCATCAATTCTGCGGTGCCTTCATCAGGTCCTAAAAACAGAATTTCTTCAGCAGCAACATTGTCTTTGATTGCGTCATCCGGCAAAAGAACATCCAGAAGTCCGTCGATGTATTTTTTGAATGCCATTTCCGGTTCGTTCTGCGCTTCCATTCCCAGCAGGATCGTTCCTTTTGAGCCGCCTTCGGGAATGTCCTTATTTTTCTTTTGCTGGGTTGCGGCAAGGTTGTAGTTTTCGTCGAAAATCGAATCCGAGTTTTGATCATACGTTTCTACATCGATCGAGCGTACCAGCCGAATCCCGCCGCGCGCTACATCTCTGAAGCGCACATGGAATCCGCGGAATTCGCTGCCCAAAATCATAAATATGCCAAACGGACTGATAGGGAATTCAATTTCATCCAAAAATTTCGGATCCATCCGGAACGCCAGCGACGTTTTGTTTTTCTTGTAAAAGTTGGTTTTCAGGATTATATGGTTGAACAGCAGAAATCCCTCCAGAATGTGCCGATCTATATCATGATGAATTTCTGTTTTGAGTACCTGCGCCAGATTTGTTTTCACGTGTCCGTTGCCAGCCGGGCTGAATCGAGCTGCAAAATCCTGATACAGCGTTTTCACCACATCCGGATAGTTAAAAATAGTTAGCACGATGCGCGGTTCAGTATAAGCGTCTTTTACGAGGTGAATTCTCAAATTCGATAGAATTCCCATCAGTTCCGGCTGGTCTTTCAGTTGCTCTGCCAATACCTGGTATTCATAGCTGAAGCCCGTTAAAAATTGGTGGGTAAATTTCCAAGCAGCCATAGCGTAAAAGAGCTCGTGGGCGGACAACGAGCCATTTCTGAAAAGCGGCGACAATTCATTCTCCGGTCTGACGTAAATCAGGCTGATGTCCGTTATTAAATTATCGAGATGCGGGCGTGTTTTTTCGGCATCGAGGTAAAACGAATAGATGATACGTCCGTTTGCGAAGGGCTCCACATATTTATGTTTGGTAACAAGCCCGTAATAATTGATCACATCCGAGATTCCTGAAAAAAATCGAAAACTGCCTTTCTGCGGAATTGAAATCATTATCCTGATTTCATCGCGGACCGGATCCGTCACTTCGATAAAGGGTTTCAACGCGTGAATCGACGCATTCAGAACTTTCTGGTAGCGCCCGATTGCTTCCTGACTGGTTGTGGCAATGAATTGCTTGTCGGCAACTTTATAAATATCCGTTTCTGTGGGCGAGACATCGCGACTGGCATAATCGGGACTGGCAGCGAAGTAGCTTCTGAAATGCGATTCCATCGACATGCCGCTGGTACGGTAGCTTTGAAGGCGCATCACCGGAAAGTTTTTTTCAAGCCGACGCTCGATTTCAACAGCTTTATTGTGATCGTCATTCAGAAGATACATTGCAGAATTTTTCAGTATGCTGTGGAAATTGACATTCAATTCCTTGCCGCCGCTATTTTGGGCGATAATCTCTGCTGCCAGAAATGATTCGATGTGGTCTGCGATTAGCTTCAAAGGGGTGATTAAAAAGTAGTATTTGACCATGCCGATTTTGCAGCAAAACCGGTACAGCTCTTCCCGAATGCGCGCTGCCGGAAAATTGCCGCGTTCGACCAGAATTCCTTCAATTTTTTTCAAATCATCAACACTCAATCCGCTCGAGTTCGAAGCTTCAGTTAAAATATCCATGTCTCAGCCTCCCAGAAAATTTAGTTAATGACCTGTAACTTTAAATATTTATGCTCATCGTGATGAAAATGTATCAATCCGATAATTCGTTGTCGCAATTGTGTATGCTGCCAGTGATGCGGTACCTCTCGAGTGCTGCGCCAATGGCTAATCTATCGAATTTACAAAGAAAATCAAGGTGATAGAATACAAAAATATAGGCAAAATATCAAGGAATTTGTGACAATTTTCTTAATTTCGATCTGTCTACTGGCATGGGCAACCAGGGGGGGCGTGCTTCGGTTTTCAGGTAATCGTGAAGAAAGCATTCGCCGCCAGGGGAAGTTGAATTTGATTGGACAAAATCACGCGATTTTCTCAGTCAGGGAAAGGGATGTGGTACCGATTGAGATCGATCCCCATTTCAGCCTTTTCACAGGCTGATTTTGCCGTTTTTTCCAATTCTGGCAGATCGCTAGCTTTATACCTCGGGCTAATATGCACCAGAACCGCCTGATGCACGTTCGCGGAGATGGCAATCCGGGTTGCATCATCGATAGTCATGTGCTGTTTGATTCGTGCTTCCTGTTCCAAATCAGGCAGGTACATGCCTTCTATGAATGCCATATCCGCGCGATCACACAATCGCAGAACATTCTCCGTAGGCTCGGTGTCTACGACGTACGCCAGGCAACGTCCGCGCCGGGGTTCGCCCATTACCTGTTCGGAGCGGATTTCAGTGCCGTCATCCAGATGAATGGATTGCCCTCTTTGAAGCATACCGCGAAGGGGACCGGGTGGGATCCCCAGTTTTTCAGCCTGTTCTACCAAAAATCTACCTGGGCGATGGTTTTCTTCAATGCGATACCCCAGGCAAAAGGTGGAATGTTTAAGCGGTGCCCAGAGAATCTTGAGAGATTCATCTTGATAGGCAATCTCCGAATGGTCGGGCGACCATTCAATAAACTCAATATTATAATTAATCGTAAAATCCAGAGTTTCTCGTGTTTGTGTGATGAATTGCTCAATTTTCGGCGGTCCGATAATCGTCAATGGTCCGGGATTCTCTACCTGTGCCCGTAACATGAGTACCCCCGGAATCCCCAGGCAGTGATCGGCGTGCAGATGCGTTACTGCCAAAACCCGCAGGGATTTGACACCGGCTTTTGATGCTTTCATTCCGATTTGCGTACCTTCGCCGCTATCGAACAGGTAATTACATCCCTTTAAACGCACAACGAGTGCGGTCAACATTCGATAATGCATTGGCATCATGCCACCACTGCCTAATAACACACATTCCATTGAAATTTCCTTTACGAACAAGTATCTGATTCGAAATAACGCAACTCTTGATTGCAATTTTTGAGTCGCAAATTCAGGTGCCGGATTTTAACGCTCAGGTGTAATGCGAAGCAACAGCGCCGGTTCGACGCCATCGGAATGAATCAAAAATGAGAACACCTTTAGCCGGGCGTAATCTTCACGCATATAAAATAAACCGTGATCTGGTCCCTGGCAACTGGATATCGGAGAGTTTTTTATCAGGAACCAGTTTAAGCCCGCTGATTTGGTATACCCGATGATCTGCTGCAAATGATCGTCGGCTGCGGATTTGTTATCAAATTGAACCAGTGCCTGTTGACTGGCGCCGGAAAGAGTGATCCAGCAGTCACCAGGTATGCCAGTCTACGGTATTCCATGTCGATGGCGACTGGGAAGCCGGTCTCAAAGGCATGTTTCAAATTCGAGCTAGGTCAGAAAAACCATGGACTAGAAAATTAAACATTCACAAACTTAAGCTTTTTGAAAATAAAATGCAAGCCTTAAATGATGGGGTATGGCAAAGGCTTGCTTCCTATTTGTCTGGATATTTAAACGATCTGGCAGAATTTTAAAAGTATAAGCGGCATCAACACTGTGAAATTTCAAAAGGCAAAAAGACAGGCTCGTTGAACCTGCACCAAACTCACGGAATCACCGGCAATTCGATGCAAGATTGCCTGCTGCCTCCGTAATGCACGCTGATTTCCGGGACAATATTTTGCGGATCATCCGGATCGTTGGCAGGACATAATTTGGGATGCAGCCTGAAGGTTGGGAAATCGGAACAGGCAATGGAAAGTCTCAATTGATGTCCTTTTTTAAATACCCAGGAAGTGGGGTGGAAGTCGATCGTGAGCGTCACCAGGTTGCCGTTTGCGAAAATTTTGTCTGTATACTGCTGTTTTTTGAACCCGTGCCAGGGTAGGTCGGGCAGGACATCGATGCCGGCGTGGGTTTCAATCATCTGGTCGTTATCATACAGTCCGGCAAATCCGGCGCGTAATTGTCCTTCGGTAACCAGGACGGATTTTCCGGCGGGATCGACATCGCTCAGGTAGACGAAAATATCTCCGTAATCAGCGGTTGAGGTGAGCCAGAGTGTTACCACCGGATGTCCGGTCACTTCCATATCCCGTTCGAGCGGCTGAGTTTGGTAGCAAAGCGCTCTGGCATCGGCTTGATTGCGACTGGGCAGCGAATCGGGCTCGTTGCCGGCGATCCCCAGCCAGCGATTTCCGCCATTTGAGCCATACATTGAACGGTGGGTGTAATCGGCGCGATAGCGATCATGTCCGGCATCCTTTGACTTCGCGTTCAACGTTGCTTGCTTCCCCAGAAACAGCTTTTGAATTGTATGGCGTTTGGGGGGCCATTCCTTTTCAAAGCGCCAGCCTTTGCCATTCATCACGTAGATCAAGATTGGTGGCTCACGATCGATACCGTTATCGATTCCTTTCAAATAGAGATCGAAAAATCGAAGATGTTCAATTTCAAATATTTTTTTTGCCTGAGATCGCGAATATCCGAAAAGCTGCCAAAAAGGTCCGGCGGCAACGTCATGATACCCTGGACCTACGATCAGTTTGGACGGATTGCTGTTTTGCATCGTCGCGAATAGTTCAAACGAACCGCGGGTGAAGCCATCGAACCAGGCGCCGATATGATAAACCGGAATTTTTGAATCGATGATTCCGTGAATATGCGCCGTCGGACCCAGTTCTGAAACGGTAAATCCCAGGGGACTTTTGCCATCGTAAAAATATAAGGCGCGCGTCCACTCTGTATAATCATAATTTTTTTCGTGGTGCTCCCTGGTTGCCTGAAAATAGATATGCTGCCTCGGATTGCCATCAGAATATGTCGGCGGTGATGGCTCATCCAGAAAAGAGCCATCACCGTTTAAATCGAGCGGGATTTCATCGGAAAGCTCGCCATCGCCATCTTCATCCACCGCCGGGGCGGAGGTCACATGCATCCCGGGCAAATACATATTTCGCACCGAATAGTACATGTAATGCGACCAGCTTTTCATGAAGCCATCCAGGTAAATTCCCCCGGGGTAGACCTCACCCGTAAAGCCTTCCAGCGGAATAACCGCCGGCACAATGCATTTTAACGCCCTGGGCAGTTGCGAAGCCGTAGCAGTTTGTGACCACCCCAAATATGATCCTCCCATCATTCCCACATTGCCGTCGCACCAGGTCTGGGCGGCAATCCAGTCAACTACTTCTTTGCCATCGGACCAGAGTTGCGGCATAAAATCCATGAGCCAGCCGGTTGATGCGCCGGTTCCGCGCATGTCAGCACAGATGAGTGCATACCCTTTTGTTAGCATCCAGCGCGCCCAGCCTTTTGATGAAAGGTCTGAGATTTTGCCGGTTTTGCGATCGAGTTGGGCGCGTTGGTAAGGCGTATACAAAAACAGCACCGGAAACGTTGCCTGGTCAGGTCCCTGCGCCGGCAAAAAAAAGTCAACCGCAATTTGAGTTCCGTCCGGCATTGGCACATATTGCGAGGTCTTTTGAAAGCTTTCAAAAACGGACTGAGAGTCATTCGGGTAGGGGAATGGCAATTCAAACTTTTGAGCGCTCGATGTCGCTCCAATCAAACCCGTCAAAAACAGCGTAATTATCCGTAAGGTCCTCATTTTTATTGCCTTTCATTTCAATTACAGGTCATGTTTTAATCGGCGAATGCTTTCGATTAAATTGAATTGAGATGAATTTTAACATGATCTGAATTTTGCGGTTTCAGGTTCCGGGTTCCCCGTTCAATGGCTATAAGCTATTGATATTGCATTTCTAACGCCCAATGTTCCGGAAATTATTTTTTATAAATCGGGCATCACAATCTGGCAAGGCGTAACTCTGTTAAATTTAATTGTCCAGGCTCATCAACCTGGAACTTTGAACGTTGAACCGCTCAACCCAGGCATAAGTCATTTAAATATACAATCGTCGAATCAATTCGAAAACCTCGTTCAAATCATCGCATATATGGTCAGGGGCTTCCCGTGCTAGCTGTTTCCTGTCGAATGTCGAGCTGACGGCGAGGCATGCCATACCGGCAGCTTTTGCAGATTGAATCCCGTTTAGCGCGTCTTCAATCACAATGCATTTATCCGGGGGTAATCCCAATTTCTCAGCGGATTTCAGGTAAATTTCGGGCGATGGCTTTTTATGCACCACATCTTCGGCACTGAGGATGACTTCGAAGGTATTTTGCGGGATTCCGGCAACGCGAAGATTGGCATTGATTTTTATCCGGTCCGCGCTGCTGGCTAACACAAGCGGGACGCCATCACGCCGCAGATTGGCGAGGCAGTGTCTCGCACCGGGCTGCACCTTTAATTTTTCATCGACGATTTCGAGATAAATCTCATAGACGCGGTTCTTCATCGCAGTTTGATAGGCGACGCCATATTTCTCGGAAACACCACCGATATATTTAATTTCACCGGTGCCGATGAATGGGATGAAATCCGATGGCTGGGCATTCACACCAAATTCCGCCAGTCCGCGGATTGCTGCCGCTTCGATCACTGGCTCAGAATCGACTAAGACGCCATCCATATCGAATATGACAGCGATATTGGCTTTCTTCGACATAAGCTGAAATTCCTTGGCATTTGAGTAGGTGTCGCTTTCAAGCAAACCATTTGAATTTTTTTTGTGAGCAATTCAGATAATGACTTTAAACCAGCCAATAAGATGATATGTTTCATGCGGTTGGATCCACATCAGAATTTTATCGAGTTGCATGCGTTTGTTTCGAAATCGGAACAAAATTTATGGGTTGATGTTTAATATTTCGCTGAAATCAATGAATTAATGGTGAAGGGCAGGCCATTTCGATGGAAACATGAAGCTAAACAAGGCACATTCTATCGGTTAAGCCGCCTGAAATTAGCGTGATTCTTGTATTAAGTATCGATATTTCGAATCGGATTCCAACAGCACCGACAACGGATCGATTTTCATTTCACCGTACATCTCTCATTCATTTAAAGGGAGCATTTCTAAGACATCATTATTCGACCTCAGTTCTATCAATAACTACAATCCACCAAACCAAAACCGCATTCAGGACAATTTTGCTGTCGGAGGCAAGGAAAACAAATTACCAAAAGATGTGGTTGGTCTTCAAAATAATGCATCACCGCACGCATTCGTTTCACACAAAATGATAGTTACTTTCTCAAGACATACAATTTAATAAATTTAGCCTGAGGAGTCCAGCCGTTCATCGGCAATCGAAGGTTTTCTGCGTCTGCTGGAGTTTCCCTCCAGCGGGAAAATTCAGAAATTATGTAATGGGGATGCTAAAAATCAGGCGTTTAATCCATCTCAAGCACTTCCCGCCATGAACGGACACCGAGTTGTTGTTCCTGCATGACTCACCGGGATTCGCGCTATTAAGTGCAGATTCAAATCTCATCGCAGGAGAACCTATGTCGAAAAAACGTCTTTCTCAGTACGGCATCTGTTCGATTATCTGCTTATTGATTTGCTCGTGTAGCAGAGACGACTTTCCGACTGAGCCGGTTTATAAAAGCGTTCTGCCTTATGAGGCAGTTGTCGCGAAATGGCATCAAAATCATACTGCCGCGATCTCCTTAGCTTACGATCACGGTGCACCAACCAATGATATGAATAAACAAATACAGCAATATGTGCTCGAAAATGGAATAACCCTGGATTATGAGATCGTTACCGAACGTTATCTGAAATATCCGTTTTTAAAAGATTACCTGGTGCAAACCCTGATTCCCTCCGGATTCGGCTATTTTGGTCACGGTCATAGCCACATCAATCACGACAACCTTTATTATGATCAGGCATTGGCTTCATTCAAAGAGTGCTATGATACAATGGTCAGTTTTGGGCTGAAGCCGATTGCTTATGCGTACCCCGAAGGCGCCGGGCATAAGTGCGATACGCGCGAAGCATTGGAGAACGCCGGATTTTTAAGTGGCAGAATGCACTTTACCAAAGATATGACCAATCCTTATATCGTACCGGATGATCAACTGGAACCGAGGGATTGGTTCGGATTGCCCACCCTCGTGATGCAGGATTATGCATTCATGCAATGCAGCAAGTGCGTCAACGACGATGAGGAATTGAAAGGCTATTTGGAACAGGCAATTGTCAAAAAAGCCTGGATTATTTTAACGTATCACGCCATTGGCGAAGAGCAGAATTACGGATTTTTCAAATGGTCTGAATTTCAAAAAAATATTAAAACGATTAAAGAATATGATTTCTGGTGTGCCTCGCTCAATGATTTGACGCTCTACATCAGGGAACGCAAAAATGCAGTAATCGAAGGCTTTCGCTTTCTCGACGAGTATGATAATTTGCAAAAAATAGAATTTGTGTTTTCCGATGATTTGCCGAATGAGGTATACGATCAGCCGCTCACAATCCTGTTCGAATTGCCCTACACCTGGATTGGTCCTTCATTTGAGCTTTGGGAAAATTCGACCTGCATCGATACCGTGACATTTAATTCCAGGCAGGGAATGATATCTGTCAGACCCAGCGAAAGCTTGTATAAGCTCACTAAAATTCATTGAAATGGGCTGTTTGCTCAGGGCATCCATTCAACCATCTGGAACAATGGATGCCCGCCGGGCAACGCCCGGATTGAAAGCTGCGGAAATTAAAATAATGCTGGACTCGAACTAGCGCTTGTATGGCTCGATTAATTTAGTTTTGCCGGATCGACCACCACATATTTTATCGATTCGCGGCGGTAGGTGTAAGTGATGTGCACCAGCCCATCCGAGCCCTGGATGATTGCCGGGTAAGAGTATTCGCCCTGCTGTCGTTCCAGCGTCATCACCGGTTTCCAGGTTATCCCATCCGATGAAAGCGCCAGATTCAACATATTTCTGCTTTTCGGGAAATCCCCTTTTCGGGTGGTGTGATTGTAAATCAGCAATTGCCGTCCGTCTTTGAGGGTGACTGCGTCTATGCCGGCAGAAGGATTGGGCAAAGCCGTTGCGGTCATTTTGCTCCACGTTTCGCCGTTATCTTCCGACCAGCTTTGCGAAATGACGTTTTGCCGGGTTCTGCACAGGATTTGAAGTTTGCCTGAGGGATAAGTCAGGATGCTGGGCTGAATTGCATCGAATTCGGAACCGTCATTGATCGGACTGATGACGCGCCAGGTTTTGCCCAAATCCCGTGTAAATTCAAAATGAACGCACCAATCGCTGCCGGCGATGGCTTCTTCTTCGGTGCTGGAAGCACAGAGTATCGTGCCATCAGCCAATTGAATCGGTTTATTCTTGACCGGACCCAACAGGTATCCCAGTTTTTTGTCCTCACCCAATTTCACCGGTTCGGACCAGGTTTCGCCCTCATCCGTCGAGGTGATGAGCATGCCCCACCATTTTCGAGGACTGGGTCCCACTTTATAGAACAGCATCAACGTGCCTTCGCCGGGTTGAAACAGCACCGGATTCCAGCAGGGATAGCGCAGGTTGGCATTCTGGATTCCAGTTGCCACTTCCACCGGCTCCGACCAGGTTTCGCCATCGTATTTTGAAATCCAGATGCTCACATCCGGGTTGCTTTCGTGTTTCCCGCCAAACCACGCAGCGATAAATCCGTCCGAAGTTTCTTCAATTGTGGATGCGTGGCATTCCGGCGTGGGTTTGTTTTCCAGCGGATAAATCAACTCACCGACTAAATAGGCACCGGTTCCGGGCTGGGCAAGTTCAGGTAAATTCGTGTAGATTTCGGGTGTGGAAGAACATGCAAGCAAAATGCCTGCGAGTGCTGCAACGCACCATCGGACTGGTTTTATTTTGACCATTTGAAGCACCTCCTTTTTGAGTGGAAGAATTGACTGCGTCAATTCAGTGCATCGACGCAGACGATGCACTCCAAAGTAAATATTATAATTACGCTTAATTTGGTATTTTCTTTTTTGAAGGTCAGGTATCAATAATTCGATGTCACATCCTTTTCCCACGCGAAATATTCAGCAGTCAATCGGGAAACCAACTCAGGATTTTCCGGCGCCAGATTCCGCATTTCAGCCAAATCCGTTGATAAATTGTAAAGCTCAGGAGAACGCTCTTCAATCAGGCATAGCTTCCATTTTCCCTTGCGAATCGCGCGATGGTCGTCTATTTTCCAGCAAACCGCTCGCTCTGGCAGGGCTTGTTGTCGGAACAGATGGGGTAGGATGCTAATCCCGTCCAGTGACAGACCGGGTGGTGGCTCCGAACCGGCGAATTCCAGGAATGTGGGGAACATGTCCATCGTCATCACCAGCGCATCCGATCTGGCGCCAGCTTGAAGTTTGCCGGGCAAGCACGCAATAAACGGAACCCGGTGCCCGCCTTCGTACACCTCAGTTTTTTGTCCCCTGAGCGGACCATTGCTGGAAATATTAAAATGTGAGTCGCTGTAATGGATATAGCCACCATTGTCCGAGGTGATCACTACCAGCGTGTTCTCGTCCAGATGCAATTCCTTCAATGTTCTGATGATTTTTCCCACGCCCCGGTCTATGGATTCAATCATGGCTTTCACATGGGGGCGAATATTATTTCTGTCAGGGATAATGCCCCATTTATCATTGGCGTAATCGATCCCTTTTACGCGGTGCGGCGGATCCGTTGGTCCCTGCCAGGGAAAATGAATCGAAAGGTGGGCAACGTACAGGAAAAATGGTTCCTGTTGATGGGCTTTGATGAAATCAATACTGTGGCTTGTGATCAGGTTGGTGCTGTATCCCGCCTCCATTTCCAGTTGATTATTGCGCCACCAGTCTTCCCGACCCAGGCGATCTATGTGCGTATGGTGATCACCGTCGCCGGAACCCAGTCCGATGAACTCATCGAATCCCTGGTTTGCGGGCAACAACGGCGGATGGTAGCCCAGATGCCATTTTCCGTACATTCCGGTGGCATATCCGGTTTGCTTTAATGCTTCGGCAATCGTGAACGCGTCCAGCGGCAAACCATCGTCATAATCGGTTTTTCCCGAAATGGCGCCTTCGAACTTCCTGCCGAAGCGGTGCTGGTACTTGCCGGTTATCAATGCTGCCCGTGTGGGGGTGCACATCGGACCGTTCGAGTGATAGTCCGTGAATAGAATCCCGTCATTCGCCAATTGGTCGATATTCGGCGTTCGGTTGAAGCGGCTGCCGTAGCAGCCCAGATCACCATACCCCAGATCGTCAATCATGATAAAAATGATACTCGGTCTGGCGTGCGCTTGCTTGTGACCACAAGCTAGAAGCGCAAAGCCGAGGGAGGATAATCCAATTTTTTTGAGAAACTGCCGACGTGATGGCTGCATGATTCGATCCTGTAGATTTTGGGTGTTAGTGGGATGAGTTGTAGATTTGCGTTGGAATGTAAATTGGTGAAAGTTGAATGCTTTCATAAGCAGGTTGAATGATTTCCGTTTGCCTTAAAATTCCCGGTTGCTGATAGAACGTAGAAACCGGGCTTGAATTAAGCGTATTTGGTTTGCAGCTATCAGATGCTTATTCATTTTTCGTTGAAGCCAAAAAATGAATCATCTGAAATTGAATTCCTCTATCAGGGAGAGGATCGATCCAATTCATTCCTACTCGTTCACAATGTTTTGAAGGTCGTGGCTCCTTGTTGAGCGGACAAGCGCCGTCAAGAAGGATGTAACTACGGTCCTGAGGGCGGACCAGGTAACCTGGCATCCTCCGGAGTTGTTTCGGTTTCTTTTTCGCCGCCCATGAGCACCGCTGCGATTACGCCGCCGCCGATTGCGACCGTTCCTAATCCAATCCAGAGCAACTTCTTGCTGCCTTTTTTCGCGGTTTCGGCAGCGATTACCTCAGGTTCGGATTGCTCCACTTTTATCAATTGCGGATGATCCGGGCTTTTCCAGCGCGACGGCTCATTGCCAGAAACGTCAGATGCCTCTAGATAGTACTCGATTCCCGCGGCGTCTGCTCTCAGTTCAAATTCATACAAATTGCCCGATTTCTTTTTCATTTGCCCGGATTGGTAGCTGGTTTTCCCTTGCGTGCGATAGCATATCTCGACTTGCGCCACACCCACGTTGTCTGTCACGCGCGCTAACAACCTGACCTGTTCGTTTGCTTTTGCCTGATTAACAGGCGCATGTGCGATTTTCGGTGATTCCCGATCCGCCCGGTTGACGTTGATGAGCAGAGGCGTTTTCTCGCTACCCTTCGATGCCGGCGGATTATTTACATTATCGCTCGCTTGAATGTAAAGCGCAAGTCCTTCCGCCGTGACCTTGTTCGCCGGTATGGTTGCCGAATACGTATCCCCACCTGAATTTTTCATGGATAATTGACTGAAAATTTTATCCGACGATTTTTTATAGAATAAAATGACAGATGCGACGCCGGAGATGTCGGTGACATTTGCGGATAATTTGATTGCCGTGTTTTCAGCAACCGACGTCGGCGATGAAAATTCAAGTGTCGGTGGCGCGGTGTCTTTGGGCACAAACTCTTTTTTCGCCTGCTTAAGAGGTTTCCGCAACCGGGGTGATTCGGATAACAACAAATCGAACAGCGGATAGAGCTCAAGTAATTTCAGGTAGGTTAATTTTGCCTGCTGTTCATCTCCGGCAGCAGCAAAAGAGAATGCCAGGTATTTGTATGCCTGAATAATATCGTCCTTTTCTTTCAAATTTTTTTGAATTGACAGCTTCAACGTTTCGATGGCGGATTCGAATTCTGCGCTTTCATATTGCCGGATACCTTGCCTCAGCAGACTGGCGGCGGATGTTTGGGCAAATGCAGGATTTACCCAAATCAGTTCTTGAGACAGTAGCGAGATAAATGCAGCTAATAGAATGATTGCGAAAGATTTATTGCTTCTGATGAAAATCATATTTTACCTCATCCTTAATGCTTGATCAATTAAACCCGGGATTTCAAACGCCGAAAGCAAACTGCGCTGCGTTACTTTTTTTCGAATCGCTCGACCAGTTGCTGCTTTGAATTTCCTTGAACCGTTATATTTTTCTGCACCCGTCGAGGATAGCCGGTGACATCGATCCGGAACTCGATCTCATGCTCCCCTTCGGGCACGTCCTGAATTGTCAGCGGAGTCGGTCCGCAATCTTTGCCATCCAGATAAACCGTGGACCAGGGCGTTGTGATAATGGAAAGGCTGCCCAGAACCTGTTTCACCGCGTAATAATCGCTGTAACGGTCGGGATCAATAGCCAGATTCCGGATATACTCTTCGATGATTTTCCCTTCCGAAAAATCGCTTTTAACGTCGGTAATCTCAATTTTGAATACATCCCGATCTGCGATTTCAAGATCGCGGGCATAGCTTTGCATATTTTTCTTAACGATAAATATATCGCCTATTTTCACCATATTCCCGCCAATCCCCAGCCCGATGATTTTGAAATCGGGATCGTAAAGTTTTAGATCGCACATTTGATTATTCACCTCAGCGATCACCGCGTGATCCAGCGTACCAAATTTATTCGGCGTCTGCTGGCGTTTGATTGATTTGGCGAATTCAAGGGTTTTCGCTTTGGTGTAGTCATACATTTCAAGCGTGGTTATCTCCCGATCATTATTCGCATCAGCATCTCCCCGCATGGCTTCGCCAATAAAATAGGTGAACACGCCATGTCCCAACTGTGGATTCTCAAATGATTGTTCATCGGCATCGCTGGCAGTCATGATAAATTTGTTATCGACATTCAAATCTCTGGCATACGGATCATCATCCGGATTCAGCAAGCCCCGACCGGTTGAGGCGGCGCCCATTTCCAGACCTTTTGAGCCATCGTTCTCCAGACTGCGCCCGGCAGCACCGCCGGAGTGGCAGCAATCGAGCACCACAATCACCTGTTTTGCGTTGATCCTCCTGAACCAGTGTCCGATTTCATCATCCAGAATGACGCTTGCCGGATTGTCAATATCTGTCTCGTAGGGGCAGAAGGCTTCGTCCATCCCGTCGGATTCGTTTCGATCCGAGTCTTCGACACGCGTGCCATGTCCGCTGAAATAGAAAAAAACATCGTCATCTTTTTCCGCAGCCTGACCGAGCCAATAAATTTCACTTTTGATTCGGGCATACGTCGCCGCTTCGCCCAGGAGAATTTTAACGTTTTGCGGTTTATAGCGGGCGTAGCGAATCAGCATATCCTTCAAATAAAGCGCATCCGCTTCGCTGTAATTCAAATCCCGGATGCGGGGAGATTTGTAATCGTTGATGCCGATGACCAGCGCATATTTTTCTTTGGCGAATAGAATTGAAGTTCCAATGAAAAGCAAGCACAGCAATTGAATAATGCGTTTTGGCATACCAGTCTCCTGTATTGATAAAATTTAAATCTCGCGAGCGGAGTAAAAGCTTTGGCTTGAAAATTAAATCATGGCTCCAAACTCACTGTATGCAAAATACCTCAGATATTGCTTGCCCAGCGCCAGTCTGGGGAGTTAAAAAGCACCTTAAATCACGGAAATTACTTACACCTATGATTTTGCCTGTATGGTTTAAATTACCTTTATTTCCATAGTTTTTAAATTAAAGATTGCCTCTTTCTCTAACAACATTTCCATCCCCATCAATGCTGTTTCAGAATCAGTTTCCGATATTTCAATGATAAAGGGCTGATTATCAACCACAATCTCCCCCATGTAGATGTTTTCTTCAATCTTAGTACCATCGGCTAATTCAAATATTTCAAGTGCAACAGGATTCAAATTCAGTTCTTTGATAATTTTTCTGGGAATACAGAAGGAACCATTAAATCCAGTATCTAATATGGTTCTTACAGGAATGACTTTACCCATTGCTGTCCGAATAAAGACGTCATTTATGATTGGCTCCAATTCTTCCGTAATTTTGCCGGTTATCATTTGACCTCCTTTCTAACGACACCTCGATGAGAATGAACAACCTGATAACCGATTCGTTTTAAATAAAACTTTTTATTCGGATATGTTTTTTGCGCCAGGGTGATTGCCTTGACCACAGTTCCTTCAATGAAAAAATCTCCTGAATCAACTTCAATGGCTACAATTTTTCCTTTTAGCTCAGCCACTGATAACGTTGGGAGGATTTTTGTATTATAAATTTCTTCCCCCTTCCGGGAAAATTCAGATAAAATTAATTCGGACATTTTTATGAAAACCTCATTGCATTTTTTTTAAACTGCAGATTATCAAAACCTGATCTGCTAGCTAATCAGGCTAAAGTCGATGAAATATGAATCCATATAACCATCTTACTGAAAGCAGCAGCTTGCCGTTGAGACTGCGTTCTCATCATCGTAGAATTCTATTGAAGTTAGTTTACCGGTATAAAAAATAGTCATTATTTTTAGAAATGTCAAGCGATTATATGACCGATTCGGAGTTCAGGCTTAAGCTTGAAAAAGATCAGGTATTCGCCAAAAAATTTTTCAACTTGCAGCCGGAACTCCGAACGATCACTATCGTGCCAGTACCATCTTTCGTATAGCAGTAAATTGACCGGCTTCCATTCGCAGCCAGTAGACGCCGCTGGTGACTGGTTCGCCCCTTTCGTTGGCGCCGTTCCAGGAAATGGTATGATAACCGGCGCTTTGCTTTCCATCCCGGAGCACGCAAATCTTTTCACCGATCAAATTGAATACCGTAAATTTCACACGGACGGCTTCCGGCAGGGTGTAATGAATCCGGGTGTCGGGATTGAATGGATTGGGATAATTTTGCGACAGGGCAAACTGCTGAGGCGTTTCCGGGACACCCGGGTTGTTGGATTCAACGAATTGAGCCCTGCCGACAATGAGGCGAAAATTGCGGACGCTTTCCCCTGCATCGGGCAGCCAAGTGTATTTTTCTTTTTGCCTGAAATCGATTGAATGATTGCCGGATTTATCCACTAACCTGATTTCCCAATCATCCGGGAGATTTTGAATGTCTGCCAGGATCAGCGTGACTTCCGCCTGCGCATGGTTGGTGGTGATGCAGAAATCCCAGAATTTGCCATCGGCATCAATTGTGCGAAAATCTGCGGTGTAGCGACCCGGGAAAACTTCCCAGTCGGCATGGGGAAAGTAAAGCGATACATGTTTATCGAAGAAGGGCGCTTCTGAAAAATCGTGGTGATCCCGCGTATCCGAAGCTTCCTCGAGGCAGCCGACGTAATTATCTTTGTCAAATGAGTTGCCGCATGCCGCTGTGAGTTGCAGCCCCCACTCGTTTTCTTTGAAATCGTACAGCGATAGAATATTCTTAGCTGGTTTCGCCAGACTACCCGATGCGGCTTTGGGCGGAAATAAAATCAGAGCAGTTTTATTACTCAAATTGTTGACAAAATATCCCTGCCATGGTTCTAATTGGGTGCATGTATAATCATAGCCACTTTGTTCATTGAGCTCGCCGTAATAGCCGACCAATTTATCCTCCACGTTGGCATCCTTCCACACATCGCTCCAGTTCACGGTGAAAGCGAAGGGAGTGCCAATTTGATTCCAGCCGGGCTGAAGGGTGATGGTATCATAAAGCGCGGTGGTGAGGCTTTTGCCAGCACCTGCATCCAGCGAGACCGACTCTTTGGTAATCAGCCAGAAGCCATTCCCCGGCTCAAAGCTGGCAAATCCGGAAGTGCCGTACTCAACATTGCTGCCATTTACATATTTCAACAACCGCCACTTTGTGTCGTCATAGCTGCCGAGATCGTCTTCCAATACACTGGCAGGGGAGCTATTATCCAGATCAAAGGGAACGGAAATCATGCGATATGCCATTGCAGGCGTGGCGCTGGCAAAGGCTAAATTGCTGCTGATCACCTGAGTGACCTGTGGATTTTCGGCTGGATTGCTCCGGGGGTAGGTGGACGTATTCCCGGAATTATCTTCAACTGAAATGTAGTATTCCAGCCCGCGTTCCGTTACAGAATTTGCAGGGATGGTGGCTTCGTAAGTGTTACCGCTACTGTTGGTCATGCTGGATGATGTATAAGAAGTTGCGCCACCTGAACGATAGTAGAGTGTGGCGGATTTAATACTGACATTATCTGTCAGTTCAGCGGAAATGATTTTGGATTCGTTTGCATTGGCAGTTCTTGCTGCTGTGTGGGTTATCTGAGGCGACGATTGGTCAGAGACAGTAGTAAAAGAATAACTGTCAGTTGACATTGCGTTTCCCGCATTGTCTTCTGCATCAATTGAAACAGTGACGGTTTCATTGAGACTAAAATCAGTTATAGGATCGTAGGTAATCGTATAATCCGAAGATGAACCTGTTATTGACGGTGAAACTGTGCTGCCATTTACTATCATATTAATACTGGATTGTTTTACACCGCTATAATCATCGCAAACATGAACGACGATATTTGTAGTAATTGCAACCCCATTTGCATTTTTCGCAGGATTGTGGTTAGATGTATATGGTTTTGTTACATCAACATAATTGTAGTCTAGTATAACAATTGGAGATGTTACTGCATCTGGACTATCACCAATTGGAAGACTCGATGTATAAAGTACTTCCAGCTCATTATCGCTATCAATGTTAGATATATTAATAACACTAAACATTCCACTTTCAACATAAAGTGAATCAATTATCGATAACTCATAATTCTCACTATTTCTAATATCTCCTCCACGATATGCTAATAAAAAAATTGCTCCATCTGGGACTGCTCCATAGGTCCCAAAAACAAAATCGACATATCCATCCTGATCAATATCACCAAAATTTCCGCCAATTATTCCTCGATTTGGACAAAACCTAGATAAATCAAAAAGCTGGGTCATTTCTAATCCATTTGAGTTTTCCTGAAGCAACCAAATACATTTATTTCCTCCTTGGCCATAATAATAATCACCAACAACGATTTCTTTTGTACCATCTTTATCAATATCAACAACTTGTGCAGAAACAACAGAGATCCCTCCTGGCAATGGAGATAATGCTTTATAAGACCAATAATTACCATTCCAGGAGAGTTTTGAAATTTCATTTTCATCAAAAAAATATGCATTGTTGTCAATAACTGCCAAATCCCATTTATTTTCAATATCAGTCGATAGAGTATGGTTCAAACCACTTGTTTCCAATGTCCAAGTTTCAGTGCCATTGCCATCATCAGGAATGTTATCGACAGAACATACACCAAAAAAATAATCACCACTATATATACCTTTCCTATCCGCAAATATTATTTCAGATATTCCATCGCTATCTATATCTTCAATAACCCAGCGCATCGGTCGGATATCAACATTATCAAAAGCTGTAATTGTCCATGTAGAATTCGGGCGGTAACCATTTGAGCCGTCAAAGATGCCGAAAACGTCACTTCCATCGCCTTTTGATTCATACACAAGTATACGTGAAGGATTTAAATTATCAGTTTCAAGATAATTGATTACTCCCCAAATAATTTCCATTTTGCCATCTTTATCTAAGTCAGCAATTGATAAAGGCGGCCAGGTGTTTTGTTTAGGAATTTGTGCTTCGGTTTGCCAGACGACATCCCATTCAGATCCATTGTATTCTAATTTATAAACTCGTGGGACCAATTCATTCGGAGTATCATGAAAATTATTATTAACAAGATAAATCTCCTTTTTCCCATCGTTATCAATATCAATTCCTGAAATCATATTTCCTGTTCCGCCGTTATTAAGTTCAGCATCGGGAAAAGGAATTTCAGTTTTACGTGAAAAATCTTGTGCAAAGCTATAAAAAGATATTGATATGAAACTAATTAGTATAATAACAGCTCTATAGATAGATGAATAATCCTTCATTTCTTCTCCAATCCATAATCGCAAATTGATAAATTATCATTTTTTATATTGCATTTAATTGCATGCAAATTCAATCATAATTTCTCTATTTCCATTTTGTTAGTTTTGAATAATAAATTTGTTTCACAAAGATGCTCGTTGAATGTTTTTTATAATAGAAAAACGGCTTTATACTACTTTTCCTTGATCTCCAACCGAATCAAATCCGAATTCCACCTCTCCTTAGCCAAAGGCGAAACCATCACCTCCAAATCCCGAGAAAACTGTTCAACATCTTCGCCGAAGGACTGAAAGGTGGCTTGTGAGCCGGAAGATTCAAGCAATTGCTGGTAAGAAAGGGAATCCATCGTGGCAATGGCTTTCACCGTTTCCGTACCTGTGGGGGGACTAACTCGGATATTTTCAATCTGTATTTTTTTACCCGCTTTCAGGAAATTTTTCTGTTGCATTTTGTTGGGGAAAAGCAAATGAATTTTCCCGCTAGTGCCAATATCAAAGACATAAATATAACAATTTTTCTCCGCTTCAATGGTGAAGGTCAGCATTTCTCCCGGTGAGTAACTTTCTTTGGGCGTGCTAAGTTTGACCTGGAACGGAGAATGGGGATTTTCGAGTTTTGCGATGTTTTCCAGCGCCACCTGGTTTTTTATTCTGGCAATGATAACAGATGCCACTTCGTTTGTATATTTTTTGACTTCCTTTTTTTTGATATCAGATATAATCCGTTGAACTTCAACCTTCCCGGTCTCAATATCCACCAGCCGTGAACTGATATTGTATCGTTTTTTCTGGCTGTATTGATATTCGCCCATGAGTATCTTCTGCGCCCCGATTATCTTGCCCACCTGAATCGCTGTACGTTCATCCATGATCCCGGTTTGCGAGAGTGCCTGTTCCTTCATTACTTCATCCAGCCGGTTTCGCTCAACCACGGTCAGATAAGGCGATTTCACCAGCGCCGCCTGTATTTGCGCAGAAATCCAACTGCCCAGATCCTCGCTCGCCGTCTGCATGCCCTGTTGTTTCAATTCAAAATCGAGGATGATGATGGTTTTGGATGTTTGCGTGAAAGCAGTTGAATAAATAGTTAGAACCATAGCCGTCAACAGCAGCATTTTAATTTTTTTATGCACAGCGTTCCTCCGATGCATTGATTCGAGTTGATATTTCTCAGTCTTGACTAAAAATGTTTTTCCGCCGTATCTTATGTCCATTTGCGAAACTTCCCGACACAGGTAGAATTTTGCCCCGCAAGGCGATTTTTTACGTTGGGATTGCGAGGTGGCAGGAATGAGGGTGAATCACTTCGAATGATGTGATGTTCTCCCGTCAATTATCCGCGCCAGGGTAACAACATGGGTCCAGGAACAAGCGCGACGAATCATTTTGCTGTTTTTTCCTGATATTGTTCACTGAGTAGAAGATATAATAAAATTTTGAAATGTCAAGTAAAAAATGAATCTTGTAGCCAGCGCCTGGTTTCCACTTGAAATAAACAAACTGTGGTGATGAAATCCAGGCGTGTCGATTTTTTAATGAAATGAAAAAATATCTTGCATCTAAAATTCACGTTTAGTATATTGCCACAGTTATTCGTTCTTTGCATTAGTTATGCGGTGCCCGAATGGGATAATAGGGAAAACGGTGAGAAACCGTTGCAGCCCCGCTACTGTAAAGGGTTACGAAAACCACGGCTGATTTCACCTCGATGAGATCAGAAAGCCACTTTTCTGCAATGACAGGATGGGAAGGCGTGGTCAGTAGGTCTGAAGCCCTGAGCCAGGAAACCTGCCGTCAAGACTATCCATCTGCAGTACATTGCGCTTTGATGCGCGCTGCGCTGGATATGCCTTGTGAAACACTAACAAAAACCTTCGAGGGCGAGGTTTGGATGAGGAAATGATCAAACCCCTGTTTTCCACCGCGAAGGCAGGGGTTTTTGCTATCCCAACGCCGGCAGTCGAAGTTGGGATTTTTTTTTGCAGTCGCGCTGCATGCTCGCGGATTTTTCGAAGTGCCCTTTTTGCAATATAAAATGTAAACCATGAAGATCAAATTTAACAAATCATGAAACGAACACGAGTCGAAATCGTTCTGGCGTTCGCGCTGATACTGACCCTTTTATCGGCTTCCGCTGTCAACGCTCAGTCTGACATCAAGCTCTACGGAACCGTTTTTGATGGCGCCACCGGCAATCCGCTGTTTGGGGCGAATGTCGTACTCGAAGGAACAGGCTTCGGGGATGCCACCGACCAGCGCGGATATTTTGCAGTGGAAAATTTGCTGGAAGGGATTTATACCGTTTGCGCGAGCCATGTCGGCTATGAGAAGCAGTTCATTGCAGATGTCCGAATTCCGAAAGACCGCCCGGTCAAATTGACTTTTATTTTGCAGCCGAATCCCATTTTGCTGCGAAGCGTTGAGATTTCAGCCGAGCGCTACATTCAGCAGGTGAATGGCGATATGTGGGTCATCCCGAACGAATCCATCGTGCGCTCAGGCAGTCACAATATCGGTGAGATGATCAATCAGGTGCCGGGCGTCGCGGTTCAGGACGCGGGTGGTATCAGCGGCAGCAAAAAAATTTCCATTCGCGGCAGCCAATCCAACCAGGTGCTGGTTCTGCTGGATGGCGTACCTTTGAACGATGAATCCATGGGGGATGTTGACCTGACGAATATCCCCACGAATCTGGTTGAGAGAATTGAAATTCATAAAGGCGGACAATCGCACCGGTTCGGCAGCGGCGCCCTTGCCGGTGTCATCAATATCATCACCAAAAAAACCTTGCAGAACGATATTCAATTGAATAGCGGTTTCGGCTCGTTTCAAATGATGACGATTGCGCCGGCATTTTCCGGGCAGTACAAGCAACTCGGCTATATGTTTGCCAGCCAGTACCTGTCAAGTGAAGGCAATTTTCCATACCAATATGTGGATTCGAAGGGTGAGACCATCAGCGAAAACCGGGCGAATGCCGATATGCTTTCCCGCAATTTTTTTGGACGCCTGACTTATTCTCACAACGCGCATTCTATTTCAATTCAGGGTCAACAAATGCGTTCGCACCGCGGTATCCCCGGAAAGATCGATGCCTGGACGCCGTTTGCGCGAATCGATTATGAGCAAAAGCTGATGGGGATCGAGTACCGGTTCCTGACATCAGCCGTCGAATTCTCGCTCAATACGCATTTTTCCGATGCAGAAACTGAGAACCGCAATCTCTATCCCGCGGACGTTGAGCGGCGCTACAAGCGTTATCCCCAATACCATTATCGTTACGATCTTCAGAATGTCATCATAAATTCGGATGTGCAGGTTACGCCTTCCCGGAGCGTTCAATTTACGTTGGGACACACGTATCGCCATTTGAATTATCAAAATGAAAATCTGATGCCTTCGCTCACGCCGCCGATTCAGCAGGCTCAGGATGATGCACACGGATTGTTCGTGCACCAGGACTGGCGGATTGGCTTGCCATGGCTGGGGATGCAGCTTTCAATCACGCCCACTGTGCGCTACGATGAAATGCGCATTCAAAGCGGGGAACAGCAGAGGTTCGAGCAGCAGTGGAGCCCGGCTTGCGGTTTTTGGATTTCGTTTGGCAAGACTCAAAAGCTGTATTTGAAATCGTCAGTTTCCAGATCTTTCAGAGTGCCCACCTTCACCGATTTATTTTACCAGGATATGCGCATCGAAGGCAAAGCCGATCTGCTGCCCGAGAAGAGCGATAATGTGGAACTGGGTGTCGGCTGGGAATTCAATAAATGGGGCGTGTGGCAGGCTGAGGTGACGCATTTTCACTATACCATCGATGATTTAATCGTCTGGCGGCTGGGGAGTTTTGAGGTTTTCCGACCCTTCAATAATGATGCTGAGATTACCGGGCAGGAAGTCCTGCTGACCACTCGAACACCGAATCAACTTTTCAATATGGAATTGAGCTACCAGTATTTGACGCCGCTGAATAAAAATCCCAATCAAACCACGTATGATAAAATAATTCCCTATCGTCCGCAGACTAGCTTGAAGGGCTCCTGCGGCGTGCAATTGGGGGATTGGGCGCTGAGTACGAGCTATCGCAATGTGGGGGAGCGCTACATCAATGAGGCGAATACGAAGGCGCTTCCCGCATACTCAGTCTGGGATGTCAATCTGAATTGGACGCGGCGCGTGGCAGCGATTGAACTTGCAATGAAATTGTCCTGCTTCAATGCCGGCGATGAGCGTTATACGATAGTTCGTGATATGCCGCTGCCGGGGCGCGAATGGCGAGCAGGGCTTAATATAGCCTATTAGGAAACGGCGATCCGGGGGAAAAAATCTCGTCACACCAGGTTTAAGTAAATCAGAACATAATACTTTTTCACCAAATAAATATTTACACCTGTTAATAAAAACTTTTGGAGGGCGTCTATGCCCGGTAAAATTTTCTTCAGTCTTTTGCTGGTAGCATTCACGGCAAATTTTGCGGTTCCGTTGAACGCCGATGTGCCCCGAACCATGTATGTGATCAATGAATCGGCTGAAACGATTTCCGGAATGAATATGAATGATTTTTCGATCACCCCGAATCTTGTACAAACCGGGCAGTTCCCGAATCAAATCGCGGCGCATAATGATCTGTTGTACGTGGTGAATTCGGGTACGGATGATATTACGGTGATCGATCCGGTAAATAATCATCAAATTACAAAAATGATTGCTCTGCCGGAGGGCAGCAATCCGTGGGCGATTGGATTCGTCGGCGCGGATAAAGCGTATGTGCCCAACTGGATTGCCAATACGGTGGCTGTGATTGATCTGGCAGCGGGGACTGTGGTCAAGGAGATTGAAGTGGGGCAGGCGCCGGAAGGAATTTTGGTCTATGGAGATAACGCTTTCGTCGCCAACACCGGATATGCCGGATACGGTTTGCCTTATGACCAGTCAACGGTTTCCATTATCAATACATTGACCGATTCGATAACCCAGACGCTGGATGTTCCCACCAATCCCCAGGATTTTGCAGTGGATCCGATGGGGCGCATTCATGTGGTTTGCACCGGCAACTACGTGACAAAATCAGGCAAAATTGCCGTAATTGACATGTACACCGGTGATTTTTATGATACGCCCGCTATTGTCAAGGTGCTGGATTTCGGCTGGATTAAATCCGGCAGCAACCCATTTTCACCCGGCGATCTGGCGATTACCACCGATGGCATCGGCTATTGCGTTTCCTGGGGCGATGGCGTGAACGGTTTCTTATGCTCGTATGATGCCCTCAAAGATTCGATGCTGCATTCCGCTGTCGATCCTATTCTCGTCGGTCCCAATGTATCACAACTGCTTTTCGATCCCCGGGAGAATGTTCTGTGGATTCCCACCATGACCGCATGGGGGGGAGATGGCTTCGTTCAAAAATTCGATGTGAAAACAAATTCGGTTGTCTGGGTCTCAAATGTCCTGGGAAACGGAACGAAGAGCCTGGCGATTTTAGAGCCAATTTATGTTTCAGATGCAGGGGCAGACGCGGTTGCAGAATTCAAGCCTGGCGCAGGAGCCGGATTGGGTCAGGCGTATTTCCCGGATAATATTCTCGGACCGCCGGATCCGGATCCCGCAGTTTCGGCTTACAACCCCTCAACCAAGCCGCAGGAAATTCTTTCGCTGGGGCACGGGGGCGAAATCGTGCTCGAATTCACAGATAATTATATTTATGATGGGGATGGCGTCGATTTCACAGTTTTCGAGAATGTGTTCATCAGCTTGTGGACAGGGGAGCCATTCATCGAAGCCGGTATCGTTTCGGTCAGCAAGGACGGGATTACGTTTGTCGAATTTCCGTATGATACCAGCACCTGGGCGGGTCTCGCCGGTGTAACACCTGTTAATGATAACAGCCATCCCACGGATCCCGCGGTCTCAGGGGGCGATCAGTTTGATCTCGCGGATGTGGGAATGGATTTTGTCCGGTTCGTGAAAATTACCGACCTGGGAGATATCAAGCAGGAAGGCGACTGGAATGGGGATTTTGATCTGGATGCGGTGGTGGCGGTGAATAGCAAAAAAGGAAGCCCGGCGGCGGTGGACGACATAAGCGGGGCAAATAATCCGGCGGAATTTGAATTAGCGCAAAATTATCCCAATCCATTCAATCCGGAAACGTCGATCACGTTTTCAATCGATTATAAAAGGCATATACAAATCGATGTGTATAACACTATGGGGCAGTTGGTTAAAACACTGGTCAATCACGTCGCCTCGCGGGGCGTACACCGGATCAGTTGGGACGGGCGCAATGATAAAGGAACAGCCGTATCAAGCGGTATTTATATCTGCCGATTGAGAAGCGGCAATCACATTTTCACCCGTAAAATGATGCTGACACGATAGTGCAAAATTATCCGGGCGACCGAGTAATTCAAACGCAATTTTTGTAAGCAATAGAATGGCGCAACTGAGGCTTCAGGTGATTCTCTCACTCCCAACGTCCCGCTGGGAGTGTATATCTAAGGCTCTGCCTTGACTCGCAAACAAACGCAATCTAGCCTATATAATGAAAGCAATTCGGAAAGCTTGGCAAACAAAGTGCAAATTGCCGCCCATTGTGTAGTCAGATGTGTTTTCTTTGAGGCAGAGCCTCGAAGCAAACATTCCCAGCCGGAGACTGGGAACGAGAAAAAAGGCAAAAAGCTCAAAAAAAGCAGCTAACAGTCAAATTCAGTATGGCTTATGAAACTAAATCATTTTTTTATATTAATATTTCTATTCAGCAATTTCTCCTGTCAGCAATCGGGTAACAAACCCGGTGACAACCAAACACCAAATGTGCAAACATCTTGTCAGCGAATCATCTCGCTTTCGCCGAGTACAACCGAGATATTATTCGCACTGGGATTGGGCGATCGGGTAGTTGGCGTTACCCGTTACTGCACCTATCCGCCTGAAGCCCGGAAAAAGGCAACTGTCGGCGGGTATCTTGATCCGAACTATGAAGCGATTGTCATGCTGAAGCCGGATGTGGTAATTTTGCTCCCGGAGCACCAAAATGCAGCAGCCTTTCTGGATGAACTCGGAATCCAGCATTTCACCATTGATAATAAAGCCATTGCCGACATTTTGTCCGCAATTCGATTGGTTGGCGAAACATGCGGCGCCAGGGAAAAGGCGCAAAAGCTCCTCGCGGATATCGACCGGATGATGAATTCGATTCAGGAACAGACAAAATCGCTGCCTCGCCCCCGTGTGATGATTTGTATCGGGCGACCGCTGAATACGGGCGCATTGGAAGAAGTTTATATCGCCGGGAGAGGAACTTCATACGATGAACTTATTGTGGCTGCCGGCGGCAGCAATGCGTTTTCGGATAAAAAGCCCGCGTATCCCATGCTTTCGGCGGAGGGCATCATTAACGTTAATCCCGATATAATTATTGATTTAATTGCTGACATGGAGCAGAAAGGATTGACGGAATCGGTTGCATTGAAAGAGTGGCAAAGTGTAGCCGGTGTGAATGCGGTGAAAAATAACCGGTTATATGCGTTGAGTCAAAGTTATTCGTTTGTTCCCGGACCGCGGTTCATTTACCTGCTGCGGGATTTAGCGCACATCATTCACCCCGAAATCGAATGGAATGATTGATGGAATGTCCGATCATCGACATTGACGCGCTGTCACTTCTCATTTCAAAAAAGAGAATTTTGAATAACGTATCATTGGGTGTTTTCGAAGGTGAATACGTTTCGATCATCGGACCCAATGGGGCGGGGAAAACCAGCCTGCTAAAATGCCTGATGCGAATTTATACCGGCTACGAAGGAGTCATCCGGATTAAGGGCGAGACCATTGAAAACGTGAGCCAAAAAGCCTTGGCGAAGCAGATCAGCTATGTTCCGCAGAGCATCGGGCGTGTTTTTCCGTTTACGGTCAAAGAATTCGTGATGATGGGGCGCTACCCCTATTTGAATCCGTTCACCGCGGTAACGGGCGAAGATAAGCTGGCGGTGGACAGCGC
>JAFGMA010000318.1 GCA_016927835.1 Candidatus Zhuqueibacterota bacterium
TATCAAAAAATCGAATAATTTAATTCACCTAAGTCATTAAATTTCAATATATATTTTCTTAGAAAAGGACTTTTCTTTCAGACACTAACTATTCGATTATTACGTATAACAATGTATGCACCTTTCTGCACACAACCAAATGAAGCATCTACAAGTTGAAAATAAACCGGCGTGGCTTCTCATGTTGTTTCTTTGATTTACGCTCCGGAGCTTCAGCACCAGCGATAAAGGTTTGGCTTCGCATTGTCGTCCCTCAGCCAATTTTCTCAACCATCTCTTTGAAAAACCGAAAATCGACATAGCCGCCTGCAACTGCGGTTTGGCTAACCCGATGAAAAAAGACTTGACTTCTTTTAATTAATTTACTATATTGGCGCTAATTATTTTTTAGTGCAGCGAATCACAAGGTAGCACAAAAGCAGATGACTTCATATTCCCACAAAAATTTTTCAAACACAGTTTGCTGGCGATGGTTCTGGTGGTGGCACATTGCCAATAGTGGGCGAAGTCTATCTGCACGATACGTTTAATCTGGCTATTTATATTTCATTTTAGAGCCCACTATTGGTTTACCGATAGTGGGCTTTTTTTTTAAAGTCACCGGGCAGAAAGCCCAATAGTATTCATTCCCAATTAAAGAGGAGTACCAAATGGAACAAACCAAAATTCTGCTTGAGGAGTCAGACATGCCCAAACAATGGTACAATATTGCGGCTGACATGCCCAATCCAGTGCAGGCGACGCTGCATCCTGTTACCAAGCAGCCCGTAGGTCCTGACGATCTTGCACCGCTTTTTCCGATGCAATTGATCCTCCAGGAAGTAAGCCGGGATCGCTGGATCGATATCCCTGAAGATATCCAGGCAATTTATCGCCTGTGGCGCCCATCTCCCCTTATGCGAGCCAGTCGCTTTGAAAAAGTCCTGGGTACGCCGGCAAAAATTTATTTTAAGTACGAAGGCGTCAGTCCTGCCGGCAGCCATAAGCCGAATACTGCCGTAGCACAGGCGTATTATAACAAAATGGAGGGCGTAAAACGCATCACCACCGAAACTGGCGCAGGTCAATGGGGCAGCGCACTGAGTCTGGCATGTAATTTTTTCAATATCGAGTGCAAAGTTTACATGGTAAAAGTAAGCTATAACCAGAAACCCTACCGCCGCTCGATGATGCAGACATGGGGTGCATCAGTTGTGGCAAGTCCATCGGATCAAACCCAGGCAGGTCGTAAAATTCTTGCCCAGAATCCTGATTCTTCAGGAAGCCTCGGGATCGCCATCAGCGAAGCAGTTGAAGATGCCGCCACACACGATGATACGAAATACTCACTCGGAAGCGTGCTCAATCACGTGCTGATGCATCAGACAATCATCGGATTGGAAGCCAAAAAGCAATTCGAAAAAGTGGGTGATTTTCCCGACATCGTCATCGGATGTGTCGGAGGCGGCAGCAATTTTGCCGGCGTTTCGTTTCCATTTTTGTATGATAAGATTCACGGAAAAGACATTCGGGTGATTGCTGTCGAACCAACCGCATGCCCCACATTGACCCGCGGACCGTTTGCCTACGATTTCGGTGATTCGATTGGCTTGGCTCCCATCGTTCCCATGCATACACTGGGTCACTCGTTCGTGCCACCTCCCATCCATGCCGGCGGCTTGCGCTATCATGGAATGGCACCCGCCGTGAGTCAATTATTCAAGGACAAGCTGATCGAAGCCCAGGCATACCATCAATTGGAAGTTTTTGATGCGGCGGTCCTGTTTAGCCGCACCGAAGGCATCCTGCCTGCTCCGGAAACTGCCCATGCCATCAAGTCCGTCATCGTCGAAGCATTGAAAGCCAAGGAAGAGGGTGTTGAAAAAACCATTCTCTTCAATTTCAGCGGGCATGGTCACTTTGATATGAGCGCTTACGATGCATATTTTTCAAAAAAATTAACCGATTATTCGCTTCCTGAATCTGAAATCCAGAGAGCGCTTGAGGATATCAAAGATATGCCGAAACCAAAATAAATCAAACAATACAGCGGCTGCGATCCCCGACTTGTTCACTTGCAGCCGCTGAGTTTTTAGAATTGTCCTACGAGGTAGCAGAGCCGATAGCTCGTATAGTTCCAGCGTACAGGATGCTCCGATTGCCTTCATACGAAAAAATTCATCCTGCCTGATTTTCGAGAAATCCAGCTCAAACATGAACCAGAAAGAATTCAATGCTCCAACACCTGGTGCTGATACTGGTTCAACTTGAAACCTTCTTGTATTTGAGTCGTTTAAATGGTTCGATATATCAGTGTATTAACAACAAAAAAATCTTAATCTTATGCACCTCTGACATGCTTCATTTCAGGCGCGGGATACAGATTCCAGCCTTAATATTGCTCGATATCCGGTGATGCATCCGCAGCAGGTGAAGCCGCAGAAGTTCAGGATTTTTTACTTGTTATTTTTGAAAAATAATGATATATTATTCAATCTTATATTTGCCTTGTGATGTTGTAAAGCTGCTATCATCCCTTATATTTAGTGCCCGTCGGTTTTGTCATTCCCGCATGACAGAAGACTGGTTCGGTGCTTTTTGAATTTATATTGATTCTAAAAAATCATCACTTGGCGGGCAGGCTCTATTTAATTATTACATCGCTTGGTATTATCATTCATCATCTCTACAGGAAACGATAACGCGCGTTTCAATTTCGCTCTCAACGGTTGTTTGCATTTGGTTGAATTCCATAAAAGCTGGGATTCCGGCAACAACGCAGAGCTTAATCGAAACAGAGCAAATCAGGATTTAAAAATGAAAACATGCTTGGTTCGAATCCTTTTTATAATTTTAATGGCGATGGTTTTGGGTTGCAGCGCACATAATGCTGCGATTACGAGTTCAAAGCCTGACACAGTGCAATCTGCAACGAATTATGAACCGGAAGCGCTGCGATATGTCATCAGAGGCTCAACTTATGAGTTGCAGAAAAACTATAAAGCAGCCATCAGCGCCTATCATGCTGCATTGCTTTATGATCCGCAATCCGCTACAATTTACAATTCCCTGGCAATGTGCTACACCCGTCTCGGAAAATATGAAAATGCGCACCAGGCGCTGAAACGCGCTTTGATGATAGATCCGGTGAATATCGAGACGCATGAATGGCTTGCCATTTTATATCGACGCGATAATAATATCAACGAACTTCAACGAGAATATCAAATTATTTTGCAATTAGATCCCGACTATTTCGAAGCAGCGAACGAGTTGGCGAGTATATATATCAAAAAAGGCGAGGATTTAAAAGCTGCGGAATTATATCACCAGATCATGTCACGCCATGGTCTCTCCGATGAAATATTAGAACGTCTGGGATTGATATATGCAAAGAATAAAAAGTATGATGAAGCGATTAAAGCGTATAAAGAGCTTTCAAATCTAAATTCGGATGATGAGCGAATTCATTTTGAGATAGGTGAAATTTATGAGATCCAGCAAGATACAATCGGCATGATCGAATATTACAAGCAGGTTCTTGAAAAAAATCCGGAAATGGAATTGGTCAGAAATGAATTGCGAAACATCTATCAAAATCAAAAAAAATGGAATGAAGCTATTTTGTTGTACCAACCGCTGATTGAGAAGGATTCGACCGATGTGGTCAGTGGCTTACGATTGTGGAATTTGTATCTCCTGAAAGGCGATACCCTCAAAGCAATGTCCGGTTTTACACGTCTCGCCAAGCATTTTCCCGAAGATTGGCGGATACATTTTGCGCTGGGGAAAATATATAAACTGATCGATGACACAACGAATTCAATCGCTTCTTATGAAAAAGCACTGGCGCTAAAGCCTGATTTTCCGGATATCAGAGAAGAGCTCCGTATTATATACCAAACCCAAAACAGGTGGGACGATGCGATCGAATTGTATCGTTCAGTGGCAGAAAAAGATTCATCCGATGTGGCAAGCCGGATTTATATCGGAGAAATTTTACTGCAAAAAGGAGATAGCCTCGAAGCGATGTCGCAATTGCAGTCGCTGGCACAGTCCTTCCCCGACGACTGGCGAACCTTCTACACGCTGGGACGGATTTACTACTTTGACAGAAAACTGTCGGAAGCTCAACAAAATCTGGAAAAAGCGCTCCAACTGAATGACGAAATCGACCGCCTGTATCTCCTGCTAGGTCTGACGTACATGCAATCGGATCAACTCGCTTCAGCCGAAGCTCTGTTCAGAAAGGCTGTAGAAAAATTTCCGCAGCAGGATGATATTAATTTCTTTTTGGGATCGGTCTTGCAGCAACAAAATGAATACGACGAAGCCCTGACTTATCTCCGAAGGGCATTCGAATTAAATCCGACCGAAACGCGTTCTGTTTGGACAATGGCGGCGATTTACGATGAGCTAAAGCAATTCAAGGAATCTGAACGTTTGTATGAGCAGGCGCTGGGCGCAAATCCGAATGATCCATTGATTTTGAATAATTATGCCTATAGTCTTGCCGAAAGAGGCGAACGGCTGGATCAAGCTCTGAAAATGGTCGTTCGCGCCATCGAGCTTGAACCTGAAAATGGGGCTTACCTCGATACTATCGGCTGGATCAATTACAAAATGGGCAAATATGATGCAGCATTAAATTACATCAACCAGGCGGTGAAATTAAGAGAGAATTCGGCTGAAATTTATGAGCATCTGGGTGATGTTTACGAGAAACTAGGAGAAATCGACCAGGCTCGGGATAATTGGAAAAAAGCCCTTGAATTGGATGATAGCCGGAAGTGGATTCTGAAAAAATTGGAAGATTAAATGATTACAAAAAAATGCGATTCTTTTGCGGTGGTAAGCTGGATTTTATTGGTTTCAGTGTTTATCTCAATAAGCTGTTCTCCCTCTCTCCGGAAAAAAAAACTTTCCGTCGATCAAATTAATCCGCGTGAACTGAAAGACAGTGTTGACAGGAACTTTTTAAATCTGCAAACGCTCAGGGGAAGAGCCCGACTCCAGATTCAAATGAAAGATTTTGCGTACGAAGCCAACTCCGAAGTTAAAATTAGAATGCCGGATTCGCTGTTTTTAAAAATAGAAGTCATATTTGGAATTGATGTGGGATTTTTCTTTGGCAATCGGGAGCAGTTCGCGCTTTATTCCCCGCAAGATAACATATTCTACACCGGATCAATTGATTCCCTGGATTTGAGTAAATTCTTCCAGATCGATTTAACTTACGATGATTTGCTCGAAGCCTTTGCCGGCACACCCGTCATCGTCCCCGGCAAAACCACTAAAATTGCCCTTGATGATGGCAATTACAAATTGAGTTCAGTCACCCAAAACGGATTGCATCGCTACTGGATCGATCCTGATAAGTCGGTTATCAAGAAATATCAATTTTACGACAGGACCGGCACGCTGCAAATCGAAAAACACTATCGACGCTTCAAAAAGTACAAAGACATTTATCTCCCTCAAATCATTCAAATAAAAAAGCCGGCTAAAAATCAATATTTCAGCCTGTTTTATACATCGCACGAAGTGAATAAAAACATTTCACCCGATGAGTTCCAAATGAATGTCCCCGAAAATGCCAGATGGATCAAATTATGATAAATTCCCAAATAGAGGTGCCCGATTTATCAGTGGTTATTCCGCTGTATAATGAGCACGGTTCAATTGAAGAGTTAACGCACAAATTGAACGACTCCATTCATCAACTAAATATAAATTACGAAATCATTTTCATTGATGACGGCTCCGTTGATAATTCATTCAAATTATTGCAGGAAATACATCAAAGAGACAAGCATGTGAAGGTACTTCAATTCCGCAAAAATTATGGCAAGGCGGCGGCATTGGCAGCAGGCTTCAAAAGGGCGCAGGGCAGGATTATCATAACCATGGATGCGGATTTGCAGGATGATCCGAATGAAATCGGAAATTTGATCGATAAATTAAACCAGGGATTCGATCTCGTTTCAGGCTGGAAGAAGGAACGCTACGATCCCTTCCTGACAAAACGCCTGCCATCGAAGTTATTTAACCGCATTGTATCGTGGGTTTCCGGAATACGGTTGCATGATTTCAATTGCGGGCTGAAAGGTTACAATTCGGATGTTGCCAAAGTGCTGGATTTATATGGGGAGTTTCATCGCTTCACACCCGTGCTGGCGCATTGGGCAGGCTTCCGCGTAACTGAAATTCCGGTGAAGCATCATCCCCGGAAATACGGAAAATCCAAATATGGACTGGCGCGATTCACGAATGGGTGCCTGGATCTTATTACGATCTTCTTCCTCTCAAAATTCAAAAAACGACCACTGCACTTATTCGGTATCGCAGGGTTGATTAGCTTCTTCATTGGCAGCGTTATCAGTATTTACCTGGCGTTTCAGCGAATCTTCGCTAACCAGTACCTGAGCAACCGACCATTGCTGTTTCTGGGCGTGCTGCTGATTATCGTTGGCATTCAATTTGTTTCAATCGGGCTGCTGGGTGAAATGATAACCGAAACGCAAAAATCGCATGAAGGCGTTTTATACAAATCAGAATTGGGATTTAATTAACTGTGAGAGCGTTTATTTTAGTTGGCGGGTTGGGTACAAGGCTGCGTTCTTTGAAGTTGGATATTCCCAAACCGATGATCGACATCGGCGGCAAGCCGTTTCTGACATATCTGCTTGACGATCTCAAAAATGCAGGAATTCATGACTTTGTGCTTTGCCTCGGATTTGGTGCAGAGCGAGTTGAGTCTTATTTTGGAACCGGTGAAAAACTTGGCATTCGAATTGAGTACTCACGGGAACACACGCCGCTGGGCACTGCCGGCGCAATCAAACACGCGGAGCAATTCGCTGCCGAGAAAAATTTCATTCTCAATGGTGATTCCTACCTGGCGCTCGATTACGGAAACATGCTCAACTTTCACCGCAAAAAGAATGCGCAGGTAACAATCGCTTGCACCCGAATAAAAGACACGCAGGATTACGGAAATATTTCTCTCGATTCCAACCAACGCATCACTGCTTTCGCGGAAAAAAATCCTTCATCGAGAGCCAATTTAATCAACGGTGGTGTCTACCTGTTTAATAAATCTGCATTTGAACTCATTCCTGCACATAAAAAAGTATCGCTTGAAAACGAGATTTTTCCTCTCATCGCCGGGAACGAACACTGCTATGGTTTCGTGACTAATGGGTATTTCATTGATATCGGCACACCGGAAAGACTCCGCCGGGCTCAAACTGAATTTTTGCTAAAAAAAGGGCACGAAAATGATAAACGCCAAATTGTTTGAGGATTGTATCATTGCAAATTTTATCTAAAATTCCCTGCATCGACGATGCTATCGCGCTGATTTCGCACCCGGATACGATGGACGGCACACGATGATAGTCCGAGCGAAAGCCCCCCTACGAATAAGTTTCTGCGGCGGCGGGACTGATGTGGCTCCCTATCCCCAGGAAAAAGGCGGCGTCGTTCTCAATGCCACACTTGACAAATATGCTTTTGCATCCCTGGTTGAGCGTGAGGACACGGAACTCCGGATCCAATCCCTGGATTACGACATTGCAGCCAAATACAACATCAATGGTCCTCTCGAATATAATGGTGAACTTGATTTGGTGAAAGCGGTTGTGCGCCATTTTAAACCGGGTCGCGGACTGGATTTATTCATTCATTCGGATGCCCCACCGGGTTCCGGGCTCGGGTCTTCTTCGACGATGACGGCTGCCATGGTGGGAACATTCAAGCATTGGCTCAACGAACCGCTCACTGATTACGAAATCGCGGAATTAACCTACAAAATTGAAAGAATCGATCTCAAGATCGCCGGGGGGAAACAGGATCAATATGCGGCTACTTTTGGCGGTTTCAATTTCATTGAATTTTACGACAAAGCGGTCGTGGTCAATCCTCTGCGTGTGAATCCTTCTATCATCAATGAACTCGAATACAATTTGCTATTGTGTTACACCGGTAAAACGCGCCTGTCAGCGAATATTGTTGCCAACCAGGCAAAATCGTATATCGAGCGCGAGTCAAAGGTGGTTGCTGCGCTGGATGAAATGAAAGTGCTGACAGTAGAATTGAAAAATTGTCTGTTAAAAGGAAAGCTCAATGAATTCGGTCGGCTTTTGCACGATGCATGGGAGAACAAGAAAAAGCTGAACGATAAAATCACCAGCCCGATCATTGATACGCTCTATGAAATCGGGCGGAAAAACGGCGTGCTAGGGGGGAAAATTTTGGGCGCCGGCGGTGGCGGTTACCTGTTGCTCTATTGCCCTTTTCAAAAAAAACACATCGTTGCAGCAGCACTTGAAAAAGCCGGTGGGCAAGTGGTGAAATTCAGTTTCGAACCGCGCGGTTTGCAAATCTGGGAGGTAAGATGAAAATAATTCTGATCGGTACGGCATATCCGATGCGCGGCGGAATCGCTCATTATGTCGCCTTGTTGTATGAAAATCTGAAAAAAGCCGGGCATGATGTTAAAATCATATCATTCAAGCGTCAATATCCTGATCGCTTTTTCCCCGGAAAAACCCAGGAAGATAATAGCAAAGAAATCATTGAATTGGATTCCTTACCGCTTATCGATTCGATTAATCCGTTCAATTGGATAAACGTTTTCCGCAAAATCCGCGCTGAAAAACCCGACATCATTATCTATAAATATTGGATGCCGTTCTTCGCTCCCTGCTACGGAACAATTGCGCTGTTAACGCGCTGTTTTTCTAAAAGTAAAACCTGCTTTCTGTGCGATAACATAATTCCCCACGAGCGACGATTTTACGATGGCTTACTCACATGGTGGGGATTGCTGAGTGTCGATTATTTTATCGTCCAATCTAAATCGGTCCGCCAAGATTTATTGAAGTTTCGTCCGAAAGCTGTATTCAAAGAAGTACCGCACCCGGTGTACGAAATCTTTAAAAATTCATATTCGCAACCTGACGCAAAGTTGAAATTGGGAATCGATGCCGCGGAAAAGGTGATTCTATTTTTCGGCTATATCCGGGCATATAAAGGTTTGAATCTCTTAATCGAAGCCTTCCCATTGATGATGCAAAAAATGAAAATGCGCCTGATTGTTGCCGGCGAATTCTATGAAGGTCGTGAGCAAACCCTCGATCAAATTGAAAAACTCAAGCTTGGCAAATCACTCATATTGAAAGACGATTATATTCCGAATGAGGAAGTTGGAATCTATTTCAGCGCCGCCGATGTCGTGGTTCTGCCGTATATCTCCGCGACTCAAAGCGGAATCATACAAATTGCCTACAATTACAACAAACCGGTAATCACAACGCGCGTGGGGGGATTGCACGAGGTGGTCAGGAATGGTATTACCGGATTCGTGATTCCGCCTCAACAACCGCAGGCGATTGCGCAGGCTGTCATCCGCTTTTTCGAAGAAGACCGGAAATCCGAATTTTCTGAAAATATTAAAACAGAGAAAAAGAAATACTCATGGGAACGCATGGTTGAGGCGATTGAGGGATTCGGAGGATAGCCGTCAAGCAAAGAACGTTAGCTCTTATTTTTCAAAAACATATCGTTGTATTGATCACAGAACAAGGATTAGCGATTAACGATTTTAGAAGTGATTGAAATTTCAAAGGTTACTTCCTCAACACGAGTTTTGGTCTGTTTACATCGTAAATCAAAAATCGTTAATCTCTGTTCGTAAATCACTTCAATGCATA
>JAFGMA010000319.1 GCA_016927835.1 Candidatus Zhuqueibacterota bacterium
ATTTTGAAAGAAGTTTATCTAGGTATTGTTTTTCTATAGGAAGCATTTCATAAAGCTTTTTTTTGTATCTACTAAAAAATTATCATTTGAAATTCCATATAAATATACCAGCAATAATATCAATATAAGCAATTTTATAGCATTTTAAAGATAATAAAACATTAATTTATGGCTTGATTTTTTTTGTCAAGGCTGACTATCAAATTGATGTTCCCATTATCAGCCAGATATATGCTTATCATACTTAGCATCTTCAGGATTTGTCCTTCTGATAATCAGAGAAAAGCTCCAATTTTCAAAACTGCGCTTCTACCCATATATCCCCTTCAACTTACTCCGGCGCTCCAGGAAAAATGGCTCCGCATCCGTACGTTTGAAAGTGCGCTTCTCGAAATCGCGTGTGAAAAGATTCGCCAGAAACCGGCTTTCGAAATCGGGGATGCGCTTGCCGTAAATGTGGAATGAATCCGACTGATCCATGTACCTGCCCGGTTTGACAGGCGCTCCCGTGAGTTTTGCCACTTCCCCGGCGATATATTCCATGATATGAATGAAGGCGAAACAATTCATGAACGACGCATCATAGGCATCGCGGCTGCGGAAGCGGATATTCATATTCAGCGTCGCTACACCGTTTTCATCAGGCAAGATGCGGAACCACATGCTCTGCAAACAGGCGGGATCGTAAATATCCGTGTCCATGAATGGCTGCCAGGTAATCGCCTGAGCCTGCCGTGTGAATGGCTGCCTTGCCAGACTTTCGATGATGTACGCCATCTGGTCGATCCGAACGAATTCCTGTTTTTTCCCGGCAACCTCTTTTTCGACAACAGTCACATATTTCTGATCCAGCAAAAAATGCGCGGTTTCATTTTTATAAAACGGCTGTTTTTGGTCCGCCGAAAGACTGCAGAGATAGCGGTCGACCTGGCTCAAAGGCACTTCATATTTGAATAATCGCCCATGGTAGGTATATTGCCAGCGCGTGTCGGTGGGATCGAGCGGATTGCGGATCAGGTGATCTTTGATGCCATCGCGCACTTCCTGCACATACTCCTCCAGGTCCTCGAAACCGCCCGGAATACCGCCGAGGTGGATCATTGGCTCGGATGTCGGATCTTCGATGGACATCATCATGGTGCAGTCGCGGCTGGGCGCATCGATATATTGACCGTCCTTGCCTTTTTGATCGTATTGCGTCCGGATCTCACATCCGTATTTAAACAGACCGATCATCGCATTTTCCCAGGTTTCGGCGAACGATTTTCCCGATACCGCAACCACCGGGATATTGCCGTTTTCAGCCGGTGAAATCAAATGAATTCTATCACGTTTTTGCCGGATAATTTGATCTAGTGAATCAATTGCTGACTGGTTCATGTTAAAATCCTCGATGCCTGAAAATGATTATTTGAGGTTGATGTGCATGGGACTTAATTGATTGTAATGTCGAATGATAAATAATAATCAGCAAAAAAGCAAGCGGTTTTTAGCGGCGGAATGTACTGTCTCAGCTTTTGCGGCGCATAAAGGCGCGCCGCACTCCTGATTTTATACAAATTTTCAAATGGACGCCAATTTGCAGCCGCGGTATTGCAATTCGGGCGAAAAAACTATTGACTTTTTACTAAAAAATCATATTTTGATAACTACTCAAGTACGTCTGCCCCAGAATTGATTCAAAGGCTATTGCGTTATCTAACTCAAACCAAATGACAGGAGAATTTGATGAAAATGCGTATTCTTACCGGTGCTCTGCTTTCAATCGTGGTAATTCTTTCAGCTTGCGATACAGGTGTGTCGACTCGCTACGAGGCATGCTATATCGTATTGGGCGACTCCCTGGTTACCATAAACAAAGATTCGCTGATCAGTGTTGCCGATACGATACACTCAAAACCGGTTAAAATTCAAATGCTGAAGGATGGCGACAACATCCGGGCGATCGATGGAAATATTTTGTACGTGACCGGGCAAATCTCACGTACAAATGCTCAACCGGATCAGGTGACCATCCATTATGTATTGAAAAATGTTGAAGATGTGCAACTTGCGGAATTAAGAGTAACTGATTCCGATTCAACCCAGGCGATTGACACCGCAGTTGGTTTCGAAACGATGGTATTCAATGGAAATGTCGGTTTGATCTCAAAGGCATTAGGTGACCACGTTTGCGCTATCAACGAGTTTGCCAACCGAGATATCTCTGCGATGAAAGGCAAGAAGGAATCAGCGCATAAATAAAAGCGCCATTCGAATCGTCCGTCAATCCAGACCCTTTTACCCAACCTTGTTTTAGCGCGTGTACCAGACTTGCGAAAATCGGGGTAATCCTGTCCGAAAGCGTAATTCCCTGCTAATCCTATAAATTTCCCAATCTGCGAAACTATTTCCCTTACACGGGCGTTTTATTTTAAAACCTGGGAGGTCCAATGAAAGATCCACGATATTCTAAACTTGCGGATGTTTTGCTCGATCATTCTACAAAATTACAGGCGGGCGAAAAGCTGCTGATTGAGGCGATTGATGTACCCGAGTCCATGGTAGTCGAACTCGTGCGAAGGGCTGCTGAAAAAGGCGCCATACCGCTGGTGACCATCAAGCAAAACATCGTGCTGCGCGAGCTCTATAAAACTGCCAGCGAGGAAGGCATGCAACTGATTGGTCAGCTCGAAGCCGAACGCATGAAGCAGATGGATGCGTACATAGCGCTTCGCGGCAGTCACAATATCACCGAATTGTCTGATGTGCCGGACAAAAAAATGAAGCTCTATCAGCGCCTCTGGTGGCAGCCGGTCCACATCGACATCCGGGTACCGCACACGAAATGGGTAGTTCTGCGCTGGCCTAATCCATCGATGGCGCAGCAAGCCAATACGAGCACTGAAGCGTTTGAAGATTTTTATTTCGATGTCTGTACACTCGATTACGCTAAAATGTCGCTCGCGATCGATCCTCTTAAAGCGCGCATGGCGAATGCAGACCGGGTACGCATCAACGGACCGGGTACTGATTTGACATTCTCCATCAAAGGTATCGGCGCTGTAAAATGCGATGGCGAAAAGAATATCCCTGATGGCGAATGCTACTCCGCGCCCGTACGCGACTCGGTGCAAGGCGTGATTTCCTACAATGCTCCCACGGTGTACCTCGGCACCACGTATGAAAATATTCGTTTTGAATTCGAAAAAGGCAAAATCGTCAAAGCCACCTCCGATAAAACGGAGAAAATGAATAAAATTTTGGATACCGATGCGGGCGCTCGCTATATTGGCGAATTTGCACTCGGTTTCAATCCGTACATCACGCAGCCGATGAAAGACATTCTTTTCGATGAAAAAATCGCCGGCTCGCTGCACCTGACACCCGGCGGCGCTTATGACGAGACCAATAATGGAAATAAATCTCAAGTTCACTGGGATCTGGTCCTGATTCAGACGCCCGAATATGGCGGTGGCGAAATCTATTTCGACGATGAACTCATTCGAAAAGATGGTCGTTTCGTCCCGGCGGATTTGCAGAGTCTTAATCCTGAAAATTTGAAATGATTGGATAAGTGAATGAATTATGGATTTTTAGGAGCGCTCTGCATGCTATTCCTGGCTGTCTGCGCACCTTCCTATGAGTCTTCCCGGAGCAATTTCGATTCTTTGAGACAAAATATATCCAATCGCATTGAAACGGATGAGCAATGCATTGCCGTAGCCTTTGAAAATTTGGCTACCGGCGACACCTTCCTTTTTAATGAAAAAGCTATGATGCATGCTGCCAGCCTGATGAAAGTTCCTGTTATGATAGAGGTTTATGGACAGGCGGAAGGCGGCGCTTTTTCCATGAACGATTCCCTTCCGATCACAAATGAATTCAAGAGCATCGTAGATGGCAGCCCATTTTCACTGACATTCGATGAAGATGCATTGGAGTCGGTTTACGCGCGGTTGGGGCAGAAAATGCGTATCCGCGACCTGGCTTATTTTATGATTATCGAGAGCAGCAACCTGGCGACAAATATTCTCATCGAAAAAGTAGGTGCTGAAAATGTGATGCAACGGATGAAAGCCTTTCATGCAAATGACATCCGGGTGTTGCGTGGAGTGGAGGATCTGAAAGCGTTTCACCAGGGATTGAATAACACCACCACCGCATTTGATATGCTGCTGCTCATGAAAGCCGTTGCCAGGCACGAAGCCATCTCGTTTGCAGCTTCGGAGGATATGCTCAAAATTTTAGCGGATCAAACTTTCAAAACCAAGATCCCGGCGCTGCTGCCGGCAGGCACCAAAGTCGCCCATAAAACAGGTCATATCACCGCTATCGATCACGATGCCGCAATTATTACACATCCCAACGGGCAGCAATATGTACTCGTCGTGCTGACCAAAGGATTTGAGCAAGCTGAGGCGGAAAAGCATATCGCGGAAATATCCAGGAACCTGTTCGATTTGATCGACTCAACCGGAATCGGATACAAGCGATAACCAATCTGCAAGAAGGTATCAGATTTCAATCGTATGATCCTGAAAATGATGCTGTTAAGAAGGTGCCGATTAGTACTGAAAACTGAGCTTCCTGTTTCCATCGGGAATCTGCCCGGCGCTTTGTCGTGAGGACATATAATTCGAATCATGTCATTATGGGCGTGCAAAAAGTCGTTTGCCACTAATTCATGATGAGGACATTTTTTAATATGAATACCAAAATACTCTCAGCACTCTTTGTGCTTTTATGTGTGCTTAATTGCACTGAAGATAATCCCGTCGAACCGGAAAAAACTGTGCCGGTGCTGTCGTTGGTTTCAGCGGCGGATACCTTATTTTTATCGTGGGATCAGGCTCAGGAAATTGTTCTCAAGGTTGAAGATCCGCAGGGTGTGCAGGATGTGAAATGGATCGCCTGTGAGGTTTTTGAATCGGCGACTGAGGAGATTGCCAGCCGCGATACCTTGCGTGATGACGGAACCAATGGTGATGTTGTCGCAGGTGATGGCATTTTTATCAAAATACTCAACACTGCCCTGACCGGCGGCAAAACCGGTCTATTTTTGATCACATTCCAGGCGGAGGATCGGGAGGGAAATTTGAGCAATGAAATAGCGCTTCAACTCACAATCGTTCGCGGCGTTAAAAATAAGCCGCCGGTGATCGAGTCTGTCATCGCACCCGATAGCGTGGATATTTCAATCGAACAGACCATTCCTGTCGAGTGCAGTGTGTCTGATCCCGAGGGTCCTGGGGACATTGAGCGGGTGGTTTGTGAAATTTATCAGACCACCGATTTGGTGCCATTTTTAAGCGACACACTGGCAGATGACGGCACAGGTGGAGATGCCGTTGCCAACGATGGCAACTACACATTTTTACTCAATTCGAATTTTGCCGGAGATAAAATCAGACAGTATTATTTGAGTTTTCGTGCTTATGATTTGGCGGGCAATGAGAGCGTACTGGTTCGCGTGTTGGTGCAGACATATAAACTTGCCAATCACCCGCCGGTCATTACCAACCTGGTTGCACCTGATACCATGTCCGTTCCGGCTCAAGGTGCAGCGGAAACCGTGCTGACAGTCGATGTCACCGATCCGGAAGGGCGGTCCGATATCAGGGATGTCTATATGAATGTATATAAACCCGACGGCAGCGGCTCCTCGCTGAATCCGTTGAGCATGGAGGACGATGGCGGCGGCAACTCAAACAGCGGGGATGAAGTTGCCGGCGACGGAACCTACTCTCTGGGCATCAGCCTGCCGACAGGAACAGTTAAAGGCATTTATACGTTTATTTTTGAAGCAGTTGATTATTCAAATGCAAGGAGCAATCAGATTATACACAAGATTCTCGTTAAATAATCGGGAGTAATTTTATGACTATGAAAAAACTAGCGCAAGCAATAATGCTTTTATTGGTATTATGCTTCTTCTCCTCAAGCCAGATTTCCGGGCAGGTGTTGCGCAAGAATTCCTGGCGATTGGACAATCCGAAACCGGAGCCAGGTCTCGGCGGCAATGCAATTACCGACCTGGGCGTTCAGGAATTATTGGAGGGCAGCATCATTTGGGCGGGTACCGGCGGTGGTCTCAGTCGCTTGAATACCGCAACCGATACCTGGCAAACATACACGAGCGCGCATAACCTGGGCAAGGGTGGTGTTTCCGCCATCGCGATTTCCGATACGATCATCTGGGTCGCCACCGGTTTCGATACACTTCCCGACCAGGGAGATCTGCCAGCCGGCGGCGGGCTGTCGTATTCGCTTGACGACGGGCAAACCTGGACGCACATCGCGCAACCCGGTGCTACACCCGTACAAAATATTACCTACGATATCGCACTCATCGATTCATCGGTGTGGATCGCAAGCTTCGGTGGCGGCTTGCAGAAATCAACCAATCGGGGTGAAACCTGGGAGGTGGTTCCACCGGACAGCTTTTTTTTCAATCCCGGTAAAAATTTAAATCACCGGGCGTTTTCCGTGATCAATGCGGGTGGCGAACTCTGGGTGGGTACGGCAGAAGGTGTGAACAAAAGTGTGGATGGCGGACTTACCTGGGCAAATTTTAATCATCAAAATCAGGATAAAGCGATCTCGGGAAATTTTATCGTGGCGCTGGGATTTCAGAGCTATGCGGATAAAAATGTAATCTGGGCGGCATCCTGGCCCACAACCAGCGAATCCGGTGATGAAACCGAATTTTATGCCGTATCCCGCTCCGATGATGGTGGCTTAACCTGGAGCACGTACCTGGAGAGCGAGATGGTCCACAATTTCGCATTCGATGATTCGGTGATCTTTGCGGCATCGGATAACGGGCTGTTCAAATCAACAGATGACGGCAAAACCTGGTACGTATTTCCGCCATGCGTTGATTACCAGGAGAGCGGACAAATCGAACGTATTTATACCACCGAGTTTTACTCGGCAGCAGTATCAAATCCGCACGTGCTCTGGGCTGGTTCTGGCGATGGATTGGCGAGAACCGATGATAACGGTTTAACTTGCACAATCTATCGCGCCTCGGTTAATGCCGGAGAAAACGGTGAGCCACGAACGTTTGCCTTCCCCAACCCGTTTTCACCGCTGCGCCATAACAGGCTCGGGGATGTCGGGCATGTCCGAATTCAATATAAAACCACGAAGAGCACCACAGTTTCGATTAAAATATATGATTTCGCCATGGATCTGGTTACCACTGTGATTCAGGGTGAATCGCGGGGAATTGGCAATTTCAATGAAATATGGGACGGGAAAAACGATAAAGGCGATATGGTTGCCAATGGCGTCTATTTTTACTCGGTCGAACTTGACGGAGACGGAACGCATTGGGGAAAAATCATGATTCTGAATTGAGGCGGATTAAAACGCGGAAATATGCGCGTGTTGAAAAAACAGAAAATATGTCCATTGCTGATGCACTGGTTACGATTCAGGCTCATTATCTCCATTGAATATAAAAGGAACATCACATGAGATCGATATCCAATTTTAGCTTAATGCTGGTTTTTTTGATGGCGATGGCTGTGAATTCGCAGGCAGAAGGAGACGCAGGCTATGCCGGCGCGTTCCTCAGAATGGGGATCGGCGCCAGACCAAAGTCGATGGGTAATGCGTTCACCGCGGTCGTGAATGGCGTTTATGCGGGCTATTACAATCCAGGGGCGATTCCTCGCTGCGATTACAAAGAAATCACCTTCAATTATAGCGTGCTGGCGCTCGATAGATCGTTCAATCATATCGGGCTCTCGATTCCCCTGCGTCCGCAATCACAAAGCGGGGAGAAAGGTGTATTCAATGCCGGTTTACATTTGGGCTGGGTGTATGCCGGCGTGGACAATATCGATGGGCGCGACAGCAACGGTCAGCACATCGGTATGTTCAGGAATTCGGAAAATGCCTTCTTTTTCGGATTTGCCATTCAGCCGCATTCAATGGTGTCCGTGGGATTGGTTGCGAAGGTGCTCTATAACCAGTTCCCGGAAGTCACCAAAAAAGATGAATCACTCACATCAAAGGGATTGGGTTTCGATTTCGGTGTCCTGGTGACACCCCTGCCCGGGCTGTCGGCGGGGATCGCGCTCAAGGATGTACGCTCACAATATTCCTGGAACACTGAATCGGTTTGGGAGCGCGGCACCTCGACTTATGATCATTTTCCGAAAATCTGGCGCGTTGGAATCGCCTGGCAGACATTTGCCGATAAATTGCTGCTATCGGCGGATTTTGAGAAGAACGACAAACAATCCGCCAAAATACACCTGGGCACTGAATATGCATTCGCGAAAAAGCTTTTCCTGCGGGCGGGCATGAATCATTCGGAGCCGGCGTTTGGCTTTGGATATCTGTTCAAAGTATGGAAATTGGATTCGCTACTGGATTATGCGTATATTTACGATGAAGTTGCTCCCGCAGGTGAGCATGTGTTTTCATGGGCATTCCGGCTTTGATGATGGCACCAGGGGTGGGATTAGCTATACTTTGCACGGGCACAAATTGAACTTTCATGTCATTGCGAGCGAAACGGAGTGCAGCGAAGCAATCCCATGAGGTTAAGCACTG
>JAFGMA010000320.1 GCA_016927835.1 Candidatus Zhuqueibacterota bacterium
TATTAAGGGTTAGTTTGTAACATCATATTCTTAAGCATGTCATTGCGAGCGTAACGCAGTGGAGCGAAGCAATCTCTATGTTTACAGCAAGTTATGTGATTGCTTCGTCGCTCGTACCTCGCTACTCGCAATGACAAACTAATGTTGCTTTTTAATCCTTAACGAGTATATATTTAGCCAAATAAAATGAAAAAGCGAGGTATGGTTTTGTGACGCGATTGGAAGCTCTCGAAATGCTCAAAAAATACAAGAGTGAAAATGCTGAAAAATATGGCATTCATAATCTTGGGATATTTGGCTCTTTTGCCAGAGGGGAAGCAACAGAGGAGAGCGATGTAGATATTGTTATTGAAACAGCTGAACCTGATCTTTTTAAGCTGGTTCATATCAAAGATGAATTGGAAGAGCTGCTCCACGTGACTGTCGATATTGTTCGCAACCGAAGCAAAATGAATCCATATTTGAAGAAGCGTATTTCTAAGGACGCTATTTATGTATGATAAAGAGTTGGTTAGAGATATTTTAAATCAAATTTTGGATGCTACTCAAAAGGTTGTCATGCGTTTTGAAGCAATTCATACATCAGATGATTTTACAAATTCACCCCGGGGTATGAAGAAATTGGATTCGATTTGTATGCAATTGATTGCCATTGGAGAAGGATTGAAGAATATCGATAGAATTACCAATTAATTTTTTTTACTGGGGGAGAACGAACGGGAATAAGGTCACATTCATCGGGATCTAATCACTTTCGATTCCCAATCCATCAGATGTAAAAAAAAAGAAATCGCTCGGTAAAAACCAAAGCCCATAAAAATAATCGACGGAGGAATTATGGCGATAGTTGCAGGTGTTGATTTTGGTACCCAAAGCGTTCGCGTTTCAATTGTGGATAGTAAAAAGGGACGGCTCGGATCAGCAGTCGCGGAATACGATGTCATTCGCACCGCCAGCGATCCGGATCATGCAACTCAGCGTCCCGGCGATCAAATGGCAGCACTCGTGACGGCGGTAAAAAGCGCGATTCAACATTCCCGAACCGTTGGCACGCAAATCGAAGCGTTGGCAATCGATACCACCGGTTCCACTGTGATCCCGGTGGATAAAAATCTGGAACCATTGGATGACTATTACCTCTGGTGCGATCACCGCGCGAAAAAGGAAGCTGCGGAAATCACCCAGAAAGCGCACGCAACCCATCTGGAAAATATAAAGTGGTGCGGTGGAACCTATTCGAGTGAATGGGGCTTTTCAAAAGTACTGCATTGGTTACGCAATGCACCGGCAAAACGCAAGCAAATGGTCACTGCGCTCGAGCATTGCGATATGGTAAATGCCGTGCTTTGCGGTATCAAAGATCCGACAAAAATTGTGCGCAGTGTCTGTGCAGCCGGGCATAAGTGGATGTGGGTCGAAAAGCTCAACGGATTTCCGCTTGAGGACTTTTGGCTGAAAGTCGATCCGCTATTCAGCGGTATCACCGCCAAACTGGCATCGCCGGTCGCTGCTTCTTTCACAATCGCCGGACACTTATCGGATGACTGGGCGCGGAAGCTGAATTTGAAGCCGGGCATCCCGCTTCCGGTTGGTGCATTCGACGCCCATTGGGATGCTATCGGTGCGGGGGTCAAAGAAGGCGATGTCGTCAATGTTGTGGGCACTTCAACCTGTATTATGGCAATCGCAAAAAAGGTTGATCTCATTCCTGGCGTTTGCGGCGTGGTGAAAGGATCGGTGCATCCGGATTATTTCGGAATCGAAGCGGGGCTCTCGGCAACCGGCGATATTTTCGAAGCCATTGCCAGGCGTGCAGGTACAGATGTGGCGACGCTTTCCAAAGGTCTCCGGCATTATCGCGCAGGTCAAACCGGCTTGCTGCGCATGAGTTGGGATAATGGCGATCGCACCGTGCTGGTCAATCCTTATCTGGGTGGCGTCACACTCGGCTGGACCCTTACGAGTACGGCGCAGGATGAGCTTTTTGCGGCAATCGAAGGTACAGCATTCCACACGCGGATTATTATCGAACGAATGGCAGAATACGGCGTGCCTGTCAATCGGATTATCAATGCGGGCGGTATTCCGCAGAAAAATGATGTGCTGAATCAAATCTATGCTGATGTTCTCGGAAAACCCATTCTCATTCCGGAGCAAGAAACCACGAGTCTGGGATCTGCCATCTTCGGTTTCATGGCAGCCGGCGCTTTCGATACCATCGAGCAAGCCCAGAACGCGCTTTGCCCATCGTTCAGAGTGGTTGAGCCGAATCCTGATGCTCAAAACGTTTATAAAAAGTTATTCGCGCTCTATCGCAAGCTATATTTCAGCCTGGGAGTGCCGGGTTCAAAAGAGGTAGCGCTGGGGGATGTTCTGCCGGTGTTGCGGGAAATCGCTTCGCAGCAGAAGAAGTGAGGATTTTGATGGTAGCGCAAGAAGCATCTTGCGCTACAGAGTTTATTCACGATTTTCTCAATACAACGCCTGCGTGTGCTCCTGTGTGTCGCCCGTTCTCAATCGTCACTTTGCCATTGACGATGACATATTCAATGCCCGTGGGATACTTGTGTGGGTGAGTGAAGGTGGCGTTATCAATGACTGTTTCCGGATTAAAAATCACAATGTCCGCAAAGCAGCCTTTTTGCAGCTTGCCCCTTTTTTGCAAGCCCAATTTTTCAGCAGGCATACTCGTCATTTTTTGTATGGCAACCGGCAGGCTGAAGATGCGTTCTTCCCTGGCGTATTTGCCCAGCACGCGGGGGAATGTCCCGTAAAACCGCGGATGCGGTTTGCCTTCGCCAAGTTTGCCATAAGGTGCTACGGCATTACCATCGGAGCCGATCATCATCAGAGGGGAAGCCAGCACCTTTTTAAGATTATTCTCCTCCATCGCGAAGCCGACAATACTCACCCGATTCTTCTCCTCGATTAAAAGCCGGCGGATGAATTCGAATTCTGTTTTTCCGGCTGCGAGGGCACATTCCCGAATGGATTTCCCTTCCCACTTTTTGTTTTCCGCGCTGAAGCAGGAACTGATAACCACACGATCCCAACCTCCGATGCGTTTTCCGCGGCTGTCAACATACGTTTCAATTTCAGGAAGCATATTTTTATTTGACAGGCGTTCCAGGATTTCCTCAGTCGATCCCTGTCGTGACCAGAGCGGGAGAAAAGCGCTCAACCCGGTGCCATAAGCGATATAGGGGTAACGGTCGGCATGCACCGGAAGCCCGTCATCTGCCGCACTATGTATCATTTTCAGCATATTATCCACTTTGTGCCAATTCGCCTGGTTGCACGCTTTCAAGTGCGAAATTTGAAGCGAGACGTTTGTTTCGCGGCAAATGCGAAGCGCTTCATCAATTGCTTCTTCGACGGTATCATCTTCATTCCGGATGTGCGTGGCATACACGCCATCAAGTTGCGCTACCACCCTGCAAAGTTCAATCAGTTCGCCGGTGGAGGCGTAGCTGCCCGGCGCATATTCCAGCCCACTGGAAAGACCGAAACTCCCGCTTTTAATGGATTGAGTCAGTTTGATTTTCATCGTTTCCATCTGTTCGGGAGTCGGCTGCACATCATTTTTTCCGACGACATGACTGCGCAGATTTCCATGCCCGGTGAATGTCGCATAGTTGAAGGAAATTTTCTGCTGCTCAAGCGTGTTGAGAAAGCCAGTGATGTCCCGCCAGGTAACATGGCAACCATAGCGCTGGAACAGCTCTTCGTCCATTTCGGCGAAATCGATCTCATTCAGCGGAAATGGTGAATAGCCGCAATTTCCGGAGACCTCGGTGGTTACGCCCTGGTGGAGCTTGCTTTCAGCCCTGGGATTGACCAGCAATTCCATATCCGTATGTGTGTGAATATCAATAAAACCGGGCGAAACCGCAAGTCCGTTGGCATCTATGACTGTATCAGCGGTTGCTGTATTTAACTCATCAATGACTTCGATAGCGCTGCCGCGGATCCCGACATCGATTTTGCGAGCAGGGGCACCGCAGCCATCGAATACCAAACCGTTTTTGATGAGAATATCGAACCGGTTTTTGACACTACATCCGAGCAGACATGCTGCGCCGGTCACAATGCCGGCTTTCATGAAATCGCGGCGGGACAATAGGGCAGTCATTTTTCCTCCCTGCATACAATCATATTGTCGATCATTTAAGAACTTTCAAGTGATCTTTTGAACTCATAAGCGCTGTTTGCGAGCTGACGCCGAGTTTGGCTTTCGTTTCAGACTTTTTAAATGTAGTTCAGGAAGTGGGATAAAACAACCTGGACATTTTGCTTAAAATAATTTTGATAACTAGCCACTTAAGAAGTTTAAATGGGTAGCTTGTTGTATCCCACCTACTAAATTTTTTGTTTGGCTGTGCTGTTTGATGAATTCAGCGCGAAGACTCACATGAAACAGGATGGTTTACCTAATTGCAGCAGAATAAATTCAGTAACTGAGCAGCTTTTTCGAGCGATCATGTCAATGACAATGAAACATTCACGAGGCTGATAATGTTTCGCAATTCGGAAAAAATTGTCAGTTTATTGAATTCATTAGAATGTAATGCGGATGCCGTTCGTCAATTCAAGATCGTGCCGCTTGATGTGTTTGGGTGGCTCATTATCGTATCGCAGATCGATGGCTGTTTGGAATGTCAATGATTTGGTGAGGTTAAATACCAATCCTGATTCGAGCAAGATTCGGTAATCATTAAAATTAATCATGCGAACCTGGTAATAGCCAACAAGCCTCAATGCTACACGCGGATCCAAATTCAGACAAAACGAGAGATAATTGGTTGAACGGAAAACATCTGTGCTCATGATCGGTCGGGAATTGATTTTCTCATTTTCCCACATAAAGCCGTTACCCAGGTATAGTTGCATCAATCCGGATTTTTTCAGTGCATCTTCGCTGCGAATGAGTGCGGTTCTCAAGCCGGTTCCTGCCAGATTTCGGCCTATCAAAAGGATGAAATCATTGAATTCCTTTTGAATAAATTCCTCGATGTAAAGGAAACGAGTAACGCGATGAATGCTTCGGATGTGTATAAATCCTTTGTTTAGAAAAACCTTATTTGCCTGAATTCCCCGCTGATATTTTACGACACCAAAAAGGTACATGCGCTTCGAAATCCAATCGGTGCGGGCGCTGCCGGTCAATTTTGAGAATTCAGAATTCCCTGATACAGCACTCACATCGAATTGAATCGCTGTATGAAATCCATGAGATAAATCATTTTTTCGCAGGTTTTCCGTGTTGACCTGCGTCAGAGCCGGGGTGAAAATTCCGAGTGCCGCAATGAATTCCACAGCTAAAATAAATCGGTTTAATTTTTTCATACCAGGATTTGCTCCCCCTGAACGAAAGGTGCATATTTACTATTCCGATAAATGAATCAACGAGATTTGAAAATCAGGATCAAGTGTTTTTAACTGGGACAGCCATTGGGGATATGCGGAAGTTAATGCAGCCTTCGCACCTGAAAGGGATGTGACTCGCCTAATTCCTGTGCTGTCTCCCTGATCACAATTATCCCGTGAGAGTTGGTCAAGCAATTGTATTAAAGATGTAAAAATTCAGGGAAACAGGGTAGCAAAATCAATACCTATTTTAAACGCCAATATTATTTTCTGCGACCATGACACCAACATTTTGAGCTTGCGGTCCCCTATCAGTCTGGGCGATAGCAAATTCGACGCGTTGCCCTCGGCGCAGCGATCGGAATCCGTCGCCGCGGATTGAGGTGAAATGTACAAAAATATCCTCACCCTGATCTCGTTCGATGAATCCAAATCCTTTGGGTGAATTAAACCACTTCACAGTGCCAGTTTCCAACTCTGACATATCTGCCTCCATTCACTTCAAAAAATAAACTAGTTGGATACGACTTACCTGAAATGCCCGGGAAAACGAATGACAATATCGCCAGGCGAAACAGGGAAACCTGATTGTTGATCAAGATAGCATTAAAAAATAAAATTATCATCAAAAATAAAAGCTATCGCGCTGAATAATACTGATTTATAATATAAAATGCAAGTTAAAAAAGGATAAGAAATTTAAGTGAAGTGTAATAATAGAGGGAAGGAAAATGTGATTTTTTAGCCGAATCGCGGCAGCGACCGATATCGCCCGGAATTTTGTTTGCTTTATTCGGGTAAGTTCAGAATTTTTCCGGTTCCCATCTCGATATAATTCTCACCATAAGCGCGTTTGAATAAGGAAATCGGCAGATCGCCGGTGCAATGTGTCGCTCCGCATTGCACCACACCCAAATGTTTGAATTCTTCGATGATTGCATTTATCGCAGCCTCAGAGTGTTGAAGCAAATGGAAACCGCCGAAAACCAGGTACAGCTTGTCGTCGAAATGGCTTTTCACGTGTTTGAGGATATTCAAAATCCCAGGATGCGAGCAACCAGTAACGATCACCAAACCCTGCGATGTTTTCAAGATCAACGATTGCTCCTTAACCGGTCCGTCCATTTCGCCAGTCGAATATACGTTTTGGCAGAGCCTTGCAGGCTGATCTACCGCAACAACACGAGCACCGCTATCTTCGGCTCGATTGACAAAATCATCGGGAAAGGATTGAGGTACATAAATCGTAACGGCGGGATTTTTTTCGAGCAGCCGCGCCAGTCCACCGGTATGATCCCAGTGATTGTGTGAAAGAACAACCAATTGAATTTTTTCCACATCGACGTTTAGTGCATCCATATTATGCGCCAGGATATCTGCGTCGCCGCCAGTGTCGAAAAGAATAGTCTTCTGCGTGCCCTCGAGCAGGCAGGAAAACCCCCAGGCTGGTTTTGTGTTACCGGAGTGTTTATAATTGTCATAAAGTATCGTAATTTTAACCAAGTCTTTGTTCTCCACGTCAATCCCCTTATCTGATTGTTGCTTTTTATTTCCGGGAGGCATTGCCCGATCAGACGAAGGATCGTTCTGCCCGAAACTCATCGCCGTGGTAAAAAGCATGAAACACAGAATCATTTTGAGCTGCATTCCGCTCATTATTGTGTTTGCTCCCCGTTGAGTTTTTGGGTAATTTTTTCCAAATGCTGGTGATAAACCGGCGTGTTGGGATCATCGGTTTGCTCCCCGAGTTTGATTGCTTCTATATAATTCTCTTTCGCCAGTTCAAGTTCGCCTTTGGCTTCATAGCCTTCACCGAGGCTGTCATAAACATTCGCTGATTTCGGATATTTCTTGACATTCAATTTAAACAGCTTGATAGCGGAATCGGTTTTGCCGCCTGTGAGCAACTGGTAACCAAAGCGATTGATGAGTCCTTCGGGTACGTCTATCTCATAGCCATATTTTTTAGCAAGACTTTTGTAATGTGCATCGACATCGGTCAGTTCGAGCGGCGTTCCTTTCGGAAGAGGATAATCCGAGAAAATGAATTCCAGACCCTGGTACAGGCTTTTGAGTGGTACGGAAGCGTGCGTATCATTTTCCATTCGCTCCATCGTCCATTCGAAGTCCTGAAGCCGGGATTCGGTGAGTAGAGCGGTGAAATTATCGAGAGTTTCAAAATATTCCGGTTCATTTCCGAGCGACATGAACAGCCTTTTTTGAAGTTTTTTCGTCTTCTTGATCTTATTCACCGCATAGTTATAAACGAAATTTTGATCGTACATCAAATACGGACTCATCGCAATATAAGCGTTAAATAAATCGGGTTGATTCATCAGCGTGTAAATTGCGAACATGCCGCACAGCGAATGTCCGCTGAATATGCGATACGGCTGTGTCTGATAATTTTTTTCGATATAGGGAAATAATTCCTTGTGTAAAAATTTCAGAAAATTTCCAGCGCCGCCTGTACCGGGACGGTTTATCACGGCAGTTGGGGTGAAGTCCCGTTCGCGATTCGTATTCGGTACCGCCACAACGATCATTTCCGGTATTCGATTCGTTCCGGACAGGAATCTGGTTACCGAGGTTGCGAAAAAAAAGCTGCCGCGCCCATCCATAATATATAACACGGGGTATTTCGTACCGGAGTAGCCGTAGCGCACCGGCACAGAGACAAAAATCTCGCGATCCTCATTCAGGATGTCGGAATGGATCGTCAACCGTTTCCCGGCGACAATGCTTTCGCCCGCTTCCTGGGCATGAACCACGGCGCCAAACAGGAAACCAAGTAACAGCACGAGACTCAAAAAACATTTCGATTGGCGAATCGGTCGTGCGATGTCGTATCGCCCGGTGGTTTCAGTTGGTGATGATGTTCTCATTTTTGCCCTCCATTCGTTAATGCGCCCGGCAAATGAACCGGGACGGCTTTATTCCGGGTGTGAAAAAAGACAGCATTGAATTGTACCGAATTGTTTTTAAAAAACAAATCATTACACCCGGGAATACTCAGAAAATTTTTTGCCCTTTGCTCAAATTTCTGCCCCATGGATGATTTTGAGTTAAGCGATCATAAATCACGCTTCGTGAAAGCTGATTGGAACAGAGATGTTTTGTTATTGAAACATCGCATCATGAAGCTCGGAATTCGTTTGCCGTGCATCGCATAAAGGCGACGCACTTCAATAGTCCGTGAGGACTCATTTTCATCAGGCACCGATTTTTACCAAATTTCCGCTCGCATTGCTTGAGATCGATACATTGGATCGCCTTCTTTTACGTTGAAGGCTTGGTAAAATTCGGGCATATTCGAAACCACACCGATCACGCGGTATTCGCTGGGGGAATGCGGATCGATCACGAGGCGCCGGGCGAGTTCTTCTTCCCGGTATTTCCGTCGCCAGACCTGTGCCCAGCCCAGGAAGAAGCGCTGTTCGCCGGTGAACCCATCGATGACCGGTGATTTTTTGCCGGCGAGGGATTTTTTATAAGCATGAAATGCGATCGTCAAGCCACCCAGGTCAGCGATATTTTCCCCGAGGGTCAATTCACCATTGACAAACATCGAATCCAGCGGTGAAAATTTGGCGTATTGCTCCTTCAGAATTGCGCCGCGCTTATCAAATTCAGCCGCATCCGCTTCGGTCCACCAATCGGTTAAATTGCCATCGCCATCCGACTTTCGACCCTGGTCATCGAATCCATGGGTCATTTCGTGTCCGATCACCGCGCCGATACCGCCGTAATTCACCGCGTCCTCCGCCTCCATGTTGAAAAACGGTGGCTGTAAAATTGCCGCCGGGAATACAATCTCATTCATGGACGGATTATAATAGGCATTCACCGTTTGCGGTGTCATGAACCACTCATCCCGATCGATGGGTTTGCCCAGTTTATTGATCTCGCGAGCAAATTCAAATTGATTGGCGAGAATGATGTTGCGTATCAATTCGTTATCTTCAATCTCCAGCCCGGAATAGTCTTTCCATTTATCAGGATAGCCAATTTTAGGATTAAATTTGGAGAGCTTCACCAACGCTCTCTTTTTCGTTTCTGCCCCCATCCAGTCCAGTGCTGTAATCCGTTGCTGGTACGCTGCTTTCAGGTTAGCGACGAGTTGCTGCATTCTTGCTTTGGCTTCGGGCGTAAAATATTTTTCAACATAAATTTTGCCGACGGCTTCGCCCAGAACGCCATTCACCGCATTGACGGCACGTTCCCAGCGCGGTTGGTTCTGCTGAATTCCGCTGAGCGTTCCGCGATAAAAATTGAAATCCTCATCCACGAACGCTTGTGGCAAATATTCGGCAAAATTGCTGATCAACTTCCAACGGCAATACCGCTTCCAATCATCCAGTGTCACTGTTTTGTAAATGTCATTGAATGCCTTCAGAAAATCCGGTTGACGTACCACGATTTCTTGTTCCTGCACCGCGCCGATTTTTTTCAGGAACAGCGACCAGTCGAAATCGGGCGTCCATTCCCGGAGTCTGGCTAGTTTAAATTTATTATATGTCTTGTCGCGCTCTCGGTTTTGCACGCGTGTCCAGTGGTGTTTCGCCAGGTCAGTTTCAATTTCCATAATACGGTTTGCTGATGCTGAGGGTGAATCCGAACCTGCCAGTGTTAACATGGCTTCGATATGCGCGACATATTTTGACCGGATCGATTCAAATTTGGCATCCTCGTTGAAATAGTAATCCCGGTCAGGCAACCCAAGCCCGGATTGGGAAACATAGCAAATATAACGTGTCGATTGCTTTTCATCCTGATCAATATAAAGCAAAAACGGTCGCTGCACCCCAATCATCGCGAAATGAGCGAACAGAGACAGCATCTCTTCTGAGCTTTGAACTGCATCAATCCGCTGAAGCTCCTTCAGCAGCGGTTTCAATCCGATTTTTTCGATTGTGATGGTATCGAGGAAGCTGCGATAAAAATCAGCTACTTTTTGCTTTTCAGATCCCACCGCATTTTTCGTTTCCGCGACTGTCTCGATAATGTTTCTCAACCGCTCTTGATTTTCATCGTAAAGTGCCGTGAAAACACCATAATTGGATTTATCCGGGGGAATTTTCGTTTTTTCCAACCATTTACCGTTGACATAGGTATAAAAATTATCCTGCGGTCGAATTGAAATATCGAAATTTTCCAGATCGATGCCCGACTTGAGTGTTTTTGAATAAACGGGCGCAAACAATAGGAAAATCAAGCAGTGAAAGCACAAAAAACGAAATGCTCTGGACATACGGTTCCTCCCTCGTTGAGTTGTCAGGTTATCGAAAAATTATTTAAGCTAGCTTCAGGCGAGTTTGAATTTTTGAAGGTGACGCATATTTGCGCATAAACATTCTTTTTACGCAATTATTTCAAAAAAGATGCTGACATAAATGGGTGAAGTGCATTTAAAAATAGGGGAAATAATGAGCGAGGATGACCCGAATGGGTTATGTCTGGCAATTAATTAACGATTCCGAGGAACTCAAAAGTGAACCTTCAAAGCAGTATTGATCTGGCTATGTGAGAGATAAGGAGTTTTTAAGACCGTTCGACTTTGCCCGGGTGAGTGAGAATCCCGTTTCTCCCCGGGCGTTGTCAAACAGCAAAATCTCAGTCTGTTAGTGCTCGTTTGGATTATCACATAATGGATATCCTGAAGATTTCAATCCGTGAATAGCAAGAATATTTTTCGACTGAATGGTAATGGCTCAGTTATAGGTTTTTTTTAATGGTTTACAGTAACTTTGTGGTTCCCAAACTGGAGTTTGGGAACCAGCCACTGAGCGATTATGACTGAAGGATTTTACTTCATCAAAACCATTTTCTTGCTCGTGAGAAAGTTATTTACGCTTAGCTTGTAAAAATAGATACCCGATGGCAGGTCATGAGCCGAAAACGTGACGCTATGGTTTCCGGCAGAGCGACGTTCATTCAGGATTTGCGTCACCTGCTGTCCGGTTGCATTATACAGGGTGATCGTTACGACACCGGATTGTTTGAGATCGAAAGCAATCGTTGTTGTCGGATTGAATGGATTCGGATAGTTCTGCGACAAATTATATTCAACCGGCAGCGCGGCGTCCTTTTGACCAACCGAGACTGTTCCGCCCACAGCTTCAATAGAGGCTTTGAGAAGTCCATACGTGAAAGCAGGATTATGAATTCCAAAGCTTCTGTCTTCCATAATTGCTTCATGATTATACGCCGCACGTGCTTCTGCCAGCGTAATCGAAGAATCAACCACTTCCACATTCAAAGAGCCTTTGGGAGGCAATAACATGGCTAATTGATCCAGCAATCCGCGAATCTCTTCTTGAAGCCCCTCGGGTTCGCCATCGCCATCGAGATCGCTGCTTCCATCGACCGAGAAGGGTACATCATCAAAACTGGTTCCGAAGCTCGATCCATGGCATTTTGAACACGCCTCCATGTTATCGACGCCATCAGGTGTGCTCATTTTGAAGGAATGTGAACCACTTAAAACGATGTTATTTTCCTCATCTACCATTCCGGGAACCATGTGGCAATCGACGCAACCGTTTTCTGTGATCTTAAAGTGGTTTGAAGATGGAATATCCTGGTCAAATGTGGGTAAATTTGTCGCCAGCAAAATTTCAGATTGTGGTCCGTAATGGGGACCATAATGCGAACTTAAATTTGCCAGATAATTATCAGTATATTCAATCCCATTGCGTCGGGTTTTATGGCAATTCATGCAAAGCCTCCCGGAGCCTCCGCCTGAAACGACTTCGCCGTTTTCCAGGATCGCTTCAACTGTTCGAAGCTGGTGTGCATTCGTATTGTCATGTGGGCTATGGCAGGTGGCGCAGGTAATGGGAATCAATTCCGATTCTGTCTGAGCCTTTCCTTTCAGGTGATCGACAAAACCCTGTCCATTGTGGCAAGGCATACAATCTGACCTGTCCCGGCTTGAATTTTGAGCATATAAGTGACTACCGCTGGCGTGTGTTGAAACATCCCATTGTTCGGGATAAACATGGCGCGTACCAGAATCATGACACCACGCGCAATTATCGGAGCTCAGGCTGGAAACCATTTTTGAATTATCCACTTTACCATTGTGGGCACTGCCTGGTCCATGACAACTTTCACATTGAATTCGAGCAAGTTTCATTGCATCGGGATAGGCAGATAACAAATTATTCCATTGTCCCGGAAATAATGAATCCGGAAATACAAAATCTCTATCATCGAATCCATTATTGTTTGCATTTTCATCATAACCCGTGACATGACATGAAATACAACTTGAACTATAGTGACCGGCAACTTCCGGATCGCCTTCCATCGCTCTTTCAAAAAGCGAATAATGTCCTGTTTGTTCCCACTTACTCTTTACTGCGGAATGGCATATTCCGCACATTCCGTCTTCTATACCTACGTATATTGCAGCATTAATTGTTAAGGTATCTGCAACGCCGCCATCGGCAAACTCAACGACGTATGTTCCCACCAAATCAGGCACAAAAGAAACCACTTGAGTTGAGGTATCCATATCTGAGGTGGCGCCAAAATCGGCTGCCGAACCGGCTGGCTGGCTCAATACTGCCCAGGTTGGACTTGTCAAACTGGCACCGTCTACGGTACCTTTGAGATACAATTGAGATTCAATCCCGACATTTAATAAGCCATTGAATGCGTGTTCAAAAATATCCATTGTATCCGCATCTACATCGCGGGGGGATACGCCATAGGGTATCACTTTAACAGCCTGAGCCATCGTAAAAGAAGCCAGAAGGCAAACGGCAAGAAAAACGAGTGCAACATTTTTAAACATAACTGCTCCTTTGAATACTAAAATAGTGAGTTGATTTATGGTAACCTGTCACAAGCAAAATGAGGTAGCAGCATTAAATGGTCAAATTTTTTGCTATCGCCTCGGCTCCTGTCCAAAGTCGCCCTCGAGAAAAAGCAGGAAGAATTGCTGCCTCATTGATATCTTGTGAATAGTCACGATTAGGAAATCATGATTGAAGTTTGTTGAATACTATCACCTCCTTAATCAAATGAATTTTTTAAA
>JAFGMA010000321.1 GCA_016927835.1 Candidatus Zhuqueibacterota bacterium
ACTATTTTGCCATAGTAGCTGTTTTGAAGGAAATCAAAGTTGAATATTTTATTGTTATTGAATAACTCCCTGCCTTTATTGAGGAGCGGGCGTTGGAATTGTCGTAAAATCGATTGTGGGAGAACGCCTGAGGTATCTTGTGTCATGAAACACTATCCTTTTTATTATCTGAAAATTCCTGGCTGCGGAATAATTAAGCCACGCACAGAAAATTTTTTGCCGGTTGGTTCTAATTGCCCTGATTCATTTGTCAGGCTGTTCATCGAAAAGCAAGTTAAGAACCAACGAACATAAAGCTCGAATATAAAAAAAAATGCATAAATTACAACACTGAATTATTATTGCTTGCGATATTCATGAAATTTCATATATTTGAAGAGTGGTTGTATCGATTAAACGAGCGAGAGATCGAGTGCAAACGATGGAGTGACGATGAAAGCGTGGTTCTGTCTGTTACTGATTTACAGCCTGGCTGTGAGCGGCTCCCGGGCTGACGTGGACCGGAAATTTTTCCAAATCGTTTACCTGGATCGCGATTTTCCCGAAATATTTGTGCAGGGAGAAGTATTTGTTATCGAAGGCAGCATTATCAATTTTCCTATCGCAAACAAAGTCGTTGCACGCATTGATGCTCAGGACGGGAGCTATTCCAAAATGGTCGTCAGCCCGGAAAGTGAGGATGGCAGGTTTCGCCTGCCGATACCGTTTGAACGAACGGGCAGCTTTCTGTTCAGTTTGCTCACTTTCGGGCGCTCCGGCGAGACGCTCATCATAAAAGTAATTCCGCCGATGGCGCTGAAACCTTGCCAGCCATTCCCGATCATCGATGCCAGTCTTTTTTCAATTCAAAATCATCCGTTTTTGCAGATTCAATCGAAAAACAATCTGTACAAAATCACCTTTCGACAAGATGAGCAAGAGCTGTTTCACCTGTACAGCGGCAATCTGGATACGCTCCAGTTGATACCATCAGATTTCAAATCGTTTCATGAAGGAACCCTGGGCATAACCATTCAGGGAGCGGTCTCAAAGGACGGAACATTGCTGAAAATGCAATCCGACTGGGGCGATCCCCGCGTATTTGAATTTGACATTATTCAGCAGCAATTCGCCACAATCAAGTATAAGGATTTTTCTGACCTGCAAGGCATTGATTGCCATGCCAAGCCCGGCGAAACCATTCGCATCACGGGCATCGCAAAACGGAGATATTTTGAAGATGCGCTGGTAATCACGCCCGATTACCTGATCGAAAGGGTGAAGATTAAATCAAGCGGCAACGCGACTACGTATACCATCGGAAGGCTTTTCCCGGAAAATTCGCACTTCGCAATCGAATACATACCGCAACGTACCGGAACGTATATTCTGGAAATGAATGATCAGCGGGGACTCGCGCTCATAAATATTCCGATATACGTCGGGGAGGCAACGCCATTATTGCCCGACCATACCACCGTCTGCCGGGACAGCATGACCTCGGCAACAATCGTAGTTGCGGATTTGGCAGCGATTGTGTGGACGCTGCAATTCATCAATCAGCTTCGAAACCGGATTGGGCTGGAACCGCTGATTTTGAGCGAACCAATCGCTGCGTTCGCCCAACAGACCGCCAACCAGATGAAAACAACCGGTAACTTCAGTCACAATATTCCCGGGTATGGCGATCTGGAGCAGCGCCGGCAAAACGCGAGAATACTCGAAACGTTAGAAGAAAATTTTGCTTATGCTCCGTCTGTCGAGCATGCCAATTTCAATCTCGCCAGAAGTCCGGGGCACTACAAGGCGATTATTAACCCGAAAGCCAAACAGGTGGGCATCGGCATTGAACCACTGGAAGATGCGGTGTTAGTCGTACAGCATTTTGCAGCACTGGCAATCACAGACGCTGATTGCAGCCAATTCACCGAGCGCCTGCTCGGACAAATTAATCGCATGCGGCAGACGAAAATTGCGTTAACCGATTCGATCCCCGAGAAATGCCCGATCATCGTGCGGGACATTGCGCTTGAAGCACCCAGCTTTGAACGAGTTGCAAAAATGCTGTTTAATCACCCGCAATGCAAGAGTTATTTTAAAAATGAACGGATCACGTTTCTCTATATTAATGAACTCAAACAATATATTGACGGAATTCATTTTTCGTTTACTTTGTTTGGATTGGAGTGAAATCAGAGTGTTTTATCGAAGTTCGATTAGGCGGGTTGAAGTTACTGAATTAAATACAAATTGCGCGTTACAAAATTATCAAGCGTTACCGGGTTGTGCCTTCTGCTAAACACGATCCGCAATTCAATTTTTAAAAAAAAGCGATTGGATTCAATTTTAAGGACAGGTTGAAAGGTATTGTTAAATCGTTGTTTCGGAACTATTCGAAGCGGTTAAATGCTAATCTTTTTTATGACGAACCTTTTTATAGTTTTCGCCGAACGAAAAGCCTCGCGAACCTCTTCAGTATCGGGAAAGTTCCAGGCGGTTGGATAGCGAATTTCAATTGCATAGTCATTGAGGATTTCAGCAGATTTATAAATGCCTGGATTCAAGTCTATTTTATCACTCAGGAGATCAAGTAAGTAGCTGAGGTTATGTTTTTTTTCGAAAATAATGTCCAGGTATACGAGAAGTGCTTTTAAATATTTTCAGCGCTTTGCTGACAATGGTAACAGATCAAGTCTGAATATTCCGGTTTGAATTTATATCCCAATTCGGCAAATCCCATGTCATGTTCGGCTTTTTTGAGCCATTCTCGTATTAATTCCTTTTTGGCTGTCATAAAGCAGTATCCCCTTTTTCAATATTTGAGTCGTGAAAGCTGTTTCGACAGAAAGCCATTTATCGATTTCGTTTTGAGTATACACAAGCAGATCGATTCCAATTTTGGCACCTCTCAGATATTTTCTGATTTCGCGAGTTCGTTTGCGGATCGGTGTATTTGTCTGTTTGATAATCAGCAAATCCAGGTCACTTTCAGGAGATGGATTGCCTTCTGCATACGAGCCGAATAAAATGATTTTCTCTGGCTTATAATATTTCACAATCGTTTGGGTGATGTCCATAAGTTTTTGATTCATGATTAGTTATTCACCACAATCAAGATGAATTAGGTTGCATTATGAGTTGATTCGGATCTATGTGCGCCGCTGATAAAATCCTGGAATAAGCTGAAAGGTGTGGAGTAATCGATCACACGATACAAAAATTTTTCATCTCTCATTCTGAGTAATTACAAAATATTTTTATAAAAATCAAGCGATTATTTCCAATAACCAAAAACACACGACCGAATCCAGACACGTAGCAATTAAAATCTGAAGTGGCGATCGTTATAAAGCTACTAATTCGAAATTTAAACCTTTTTTATACTTACAAATTGCCATGGAGGTATGCCATGTCGAATCATTATAAAATTCTGAACGTCAAAATGCTGGTCCCGGCTGCTGTCGGATTTTTTCTGGTATTATTTCTATTGTACGGCTCGTGCAATTATTTGCAGCGCAACGGGAAATCATCGGTGAAGGTAACGCGGTTCCAACCATCCGGGGAGGTGCATATCCGGTCAAATTTTACAATCGATTTCTCCCGCGATATGGTAGTCGATGCGGTTGTCAATACACCCATAGATTCGCTGCCGGTCAAATTTGAGCCCGCGATTCCGGGGCTTTTTAAATGGATTTCAAAACGCCGGCTGCGCTTTTTCCCCGATGAACCGCTGCGACCTTCCACCGAATATGTCGCGGAAATCCTGCCGGAAATTTGCCAGGGAAATCAGTTGCACCTCGAGTCGGATGCGACGTTCCGTTTCTTCACGCCGCGGTTCAAGGTTGAGCATGCGCAAATTGAATTTCGGTTCACAGATAAAACATTTTCCAACGCGATTGTTATGGCGCGAATCGAATTCAATTATGCTGCCGATCCCGGGCAGTTGAAACACAATCTGACGCTGCACCAGGGCAAAAATGCGGCTGGTCCCAAGCTGGATTACGACGTGCAAACCACCCAGCCAGGCAACGTAATCACGGTCGTCAGCGAACCGGTTCCCCATAAGCAGAAAGAAATGGATTTTTCGCTGAAGATAGCCGACGGATTCACCGGCTTCGGATGCCAGCTCGGATTGCTGGGTGATTTTATCCAATCGAAAACGCTGGGCAAACCGGAACCCCTGAAACTGAACACGATTTATGCGAATCAGTCCGAACGCAGTTCCTGGATTACCATACGCTTCTCAACGACAGTGGATGCCAGCGAAGCTAATCGATACATTTCTGTGAAACCAGAGGTTAATTATCGAATTGAGCAGAGTGGTCCGTATTTACATTTG
>JAFGMA010000322.1 GCA_016927835.1 Candidatus Zhuqueibacterota bacterium
AACAGTTGTTAAAGCTTATGAAGGAGAATACTATGATTTCAAAAAAAGTTACTTATCTCGCGCTCTCATTGCTACTGGCAGTTTTTGTATTTCAAGCCACAGAAGCGTGTGCCCAGGCGTTGCATGCAACAACCATTAAGCTTGGCATGCTGAATCCTAAAGATGCAAAATCAGGATTTGTTATTGGCGCAACTTATAATATCATTATCGATGAGACCTTGGATTTAGGTTTGGGGCTGGATGTCTACCGGAAAACATATCGTGAGGAACAAATGGTCGCCACGAAAGAATATGAGATGGGGATCAACGAAACGACGAAACAACTCGAAATGGAGTTCTCCTCGCTCATACTACCGCTCATGGCAAATATTAATGTCAAAATGCCAATATCGGAATATACGCCGGCTTTCGTTTATGTCAATGGCGCACTGGGCTGGCAGATGATGTGGAACACTGAAAATAATTATGGTGAAGATAAAAAGGAATCCCGCTTTTATAGCGGATTCGGATGGATGGCAGGTGTCGGGCTGATGTACCAGGTGGGGAGAAGGTCGGCAATAATCGCAGAAGTGGGCTATAATGGCTGCAAAGTCAGCCGAAATCGAACTGAAAATACCGAAGGATTACCGGTATGGGATGAAATAAATATCTCTGGTTTGATGCTTCGAGCAGGTATTCGAATGGGCATCATGTAAGTTTTGGCGGATTATTTGCTACTCCTCTATGATTCAAAAAAATGCCGGGTAATGATATCGCAATGCATGTATGACAATTTCTCAACGTATTGAAAATTATGGATTATTACGACAGGAAATATTATTTCGGGGGATTTGAGTTCGCGCTTACCAAAGCTGTAAAATATCTGCTCATATCCAACATCGCAATTTATTTTATCCTCGCCATTTCAGGAGAGGCGGTAACGTCTGTAGTCTTCGATTGGTTTGCTTTCAGTCTGGATAATTTTTTCTTTAAATTGCGATTTTGGACTGTTTTCACCTATATGTTTCTCCATGGCGGAATAGGTCACGTGCTATTCAATATGCTGGCGCTCTGGATGTTTGGATGCGAAGTGGAACGCGTATGGGGCGCCAGAGGATTTTTTAAATATTATATAATATGCGGTATAGGCGGCGCTGCTTTTCATCTGCTGTTTAATATATTTGGCGTAGACTATCCGGTAATAGGAGCATCGGGTGCAATTTACGGTGTTCTCGTCGCTTATGCCGTTCTTTTCCGTGAGCGAGTTATTACCCTGCTTTTATTTCTCATTATACCAATCAGAATCAAAGCGAAATATTTAATCCTGATTTTATTCGGCATGTCATTCCTGTATTTTGCTCTGCTTGGCGGCGATGACAATATCGCCCATTTTGCCCATTTAGGAGGCGTCGTTTTTGGATTTTTCTATCTGCGAGTTCCATTTCGATTATTTGATTTGAAGAAATGGTATAAATCCACGCCAGCAAAATCCTCCATGTCCATTGTCTCGCGTCCTAAAAAGCACGTCCAGGATGCCCGTGAAAAGGTGGACGAAATTCTTGATAAAATTAATGAAGTCGGTTATGAAAATCTAACTGAGAATGACAAACGCCTGCTAACCGAATACAGCAAATTGCTCTCAAAAGAACAAAAAGAATGATCTGAATATCGGCTCAGTTAATGGTTGCTTTCATGATTTTCAATGCCTCCTGGGTTCCAAAACGGGAGTTTTGGTGCCAGCAACTGAGGGACTACATGATTTGATGCTGCGTGCAACCATAATTTAATTCACACGATTTGCCGCGACCTGAAAGTCGATGCGTATGTTTGAGCGAATTGATAATCCGATGAAAAAACTAATGCAAAAAATGAAAATCATTATTTTATTGCTCGCAATTTGTCATCCCTTTTATCTCATACCGGTTTTTTCACAATCCTATGATTTGATTATTAATAAGGGAGAGAGAAATCATCGCCTTGAAGTCATCGAAGAGGATGGGCTGGATTTCTTTTCAATTCAGGATTTTGCCCGGCTTCTTAATTTTCACGTAGAGCATGACGCACCATCAAAAAAAATAACACTCCAAATAGGAAAACACCTCGCATCTTTTACGCCTCTTAATCCTTTCATTACTATCGATACGTCGGTTTTTCAATTACCGAGCGATACAAGATACTTGAATTCTGACATCTATGTCCCAATTAAATTTTTTGTGAACATGTCGAATGCATTTTCTGGATTTGACATGCAATCCGATCTGGATAACAGAAGAATCAATATCTTCATCGATAATGCCCTGGGTGAAGAAAGCACCATCCAATATATTGCCTTTGAAGAAAAAATAAATGGCACGCTCATCCGAATCGGTACGACGCGCAAATTTGAGAATGCGGATATTACAGCGCGATTGCGCTATGATTGGGTTTATGTTGATATTTTCGGTGGGAAAATTGATTCGATGAAGTTGGCAAACACCAGGACGGACGGCATTGTCAGCGAAATCGTTCCCATTCAGCTCTCCGAAAATATGGCACAAATCTCATTTAAATTGACTCAACCGATTAGCGACTTGAAAAGCTCATTGAATCCCGGCAAAAATGAAATATTGGTTTCGCTCAGACTGGAAAATGAATTGATCGGCAGCGTTCTCGAAGGGCTGGAAAAAGAACGAAAGAAGTGGCAAATCGATAAAATCATGATCGATCCGGGACATGGCGGTAAAGATCCCGGCGCCATCGGACCTAAAGGATTGTATGAAAAAGATGTTGTGCTCAAAATTGCGCTCCGGTTGCGCGAATTGCTCGAATCCCGGCTCGGAGTAAAGGTTTTCATGACTCGCGATGATGACTCATTCATTCCCCTGGCGGAGCGCACCGCCATGGCAAATCGTCTCGGCGCAAAACTCTTTATTAGTATTCATGCAAATGCCAGTGAAAGCCGTTGGTTGAATGGGACTTCAACCTATATTTTAGGACCCGCCAAAACTCCCGAAGCAATTGAAGTCGCAAAGCGCGAAAATTCTGTTATCAGGCTCGAAGATTCGCAAGAACAATATCGAAATCTGGATAGCGAGCAACTCATCCTGTCATCCATCGCTCAATCCGAATTTACCCGCGAAAGCGAAGAACTTGCTGCCTGCATTCAGGCGGAAGTCTGTAAACGTACACAATTAACAGACAGGGGAGTGAGACAAGCCGGCTACTACGTGCTGATTGGTGCCTCGATGCCCAATATCTTGTTCGAGACAGCATTTATCTCAAATCGAAAAGAAGAAAAAATGCTGAAATCATCTGGCTTTCAGAATAAGGTTGCCGAAGCGCTGTTTCTAAGCATTAAAGCTTTCAAGGCGAAATACGAGCAGGTTGACGAACAAGCGGAATACGGGCAAAGCTTTTAAGACGAAGCCCCCCCTTAAACCACGACAACAAATCAATTCGCAAATCTGTACCACTCCTGTCCTTGTTTTTCCTATACCTATTAAGGGTTAGTTTGTAACATCATATTCTTAAGCATGTCATTGCGAGCGTAACGCAGTGGAGCGAAGCAATCTCTATG
>JAFGMA010000323.1 GCA_016927835.1 Candidatus Zhuqueibacterota bacterium
CCTAATAAAACGGCTGAGATTGCTTCGTCGCAAAAAACGCTCCTCGCAATGACAGCTCAAAGGTAGTTCTCGGACAGACACTAATTAGTCAAAATTAATATTGTCATTTTTAGCGTAAAAACCTCGGTTTGGCTTTGATGGACACGAGCGGTTGATGAAGGGAGCAATCAGCCTGCTATAACGATTAGATTCTCGAAAGTTACTCCCGGGCTACACATAATAGACTCCTGCAAAATATAATTAGTGTCCGTCCGAAAACTCGAAAAATTGTCATTGCGAGGCGTTTTTTGCCGAAGCAATCCCCCGATAAATCGGCTGAGATTGCTTCGTCGCAAAAAACGCTCCTCGCAATGACATCTTAAAGGTAGTTCTCGGACAGACTCTAATTAAGCGACTTCATCCTTCGGCTTCGCTCAGGATGAAATTTCGCTTAACAGATTGATAATTATAGCCTGAGGAGTTCATGGTGAGCGGAGCGGTCCGCCGCTGCGGTCGAACCATGATAAATTCCGAAAACTGGCTATTTTGCAAATCTCTTTAAAAACAAAAAAAGGGAGGGCACGAATCGTGGGAATTATTCGATTGACACTCAAATGAGGGATCGGTAGCTCATTTTCTGCCAAACAGAATTGCGTAGATAGACCACTAATAGATCACCAAAATTTTTCTCGTCGCTGTAAATTTTCTATTCAAATTTTCGAATTGCATTCGCACAAGGTACAACCCTGCAGGCATTCCCCTCGCCCGCCATTTAAATGCGTGAGTGCCTGGCTGCATCACCCGCTCTTCAAGCAATGCCACCCGCTGTCCGAGCAAGTTCAAAATCTCGAGATTTACCTGCCCCGACTTCCGCAAGAAAATTCGAATCACGGTTTCAGCGTTAAACGGATTGGGATAATTTTGCAGCAGTTGAAAGTTCAGATTTTCAGCATGCGCTTCCTGCCGGATAGCAGTGGGTTGGTTCAGAGCAAAAAATTCGAGCACCCGCGCAACAGCAGTGTCACGCCGGGCTTCAGGATAAACCGTTTCCAGCGGGAATCCGAATGCGACCACCCGCGCGGCTTCGGTTGCGTCCTCGATAACACCGGTGAATTGAATTCCAGCGATGCCATCGCCTGCTGTGTACCTCAGACACGGAAGACTGCCAGCGGTGGTATCAATAACATCAGGTTCCATCACCTCGAATCCGAATTGCCCTTCATCGAAATCGAGGAATAATCCATCAAATAACCTGCCGGGAACACCATTCGCAGCATACCCATTCCCGTCACGCCCGTCATCAACATATTTTGCGCGCAGGTATCGTTCTAAAAAAAGCTGTGAGGATGAATCGCCTTTTTGCGCCAGATTAAACACCAGAGCACTGCCAGAAATAAAAAGCTGTCCGCCCAGCCTTAAATAATGCGCCAGCCGTGACATCTCGGCATACGTCATTCGCTGATACTCAGGATTGTCCGTACCCAATATCCAGAATACGGCACGATACTCGGCGAGGCTGATAAGCAGCAGTTCGATGGCGTCGTCGCTGCAGCAATCATGGGAAACCCCGAGCCGGCTAAGGCTTTCGGACAAGCGCTGCGCCAGGGGATGAGCGAGCTCTTTATATTCATCATCCATCAGGTCGAATCCATCGACGATCAGCACTTTTTGCGCTGAAATCTGTGCTGCCCCATACATATCTGATGAAGATGATTCATACGCTTTCGGACCCTTACCAACCGCTTTCACCATGAAGGTCCAGTGCGAATCCGGCGGAGAAACCTGCAACGTTGCCTCGGAAGCGGATTGATCCAGGTTTTGCTCATCCATCAACATCTGCCAGTCTGTACTGGCTAGCTTGCCGTAAATACGAAATCCTGTTGCATCGTTTTCTCCGGTCGCCTGCCATTTCAATTTGTAGCCTTCATCGGTTCTCAACAAATAATGAATCACCACCGGTTCAGGCGCGATCGATGGTTCGGGCAGATAATCGGTGGCGTAAATATTCGAGGGAACCGATTCATTTCGAAATCGATCCGAAAGGGTGGCATAATAGCGGAACACGTGACCGCCTTCCGGGATATAATCGGTGAAGGAAAAATCACTCTCACCGAAATGCATAGACACAATCTGATCCCGATCTTTGTCGACAGGCTCTTCGATCGCCCGGTAAAGTGCGATCCAGGACTTCAATCCCATTCTCTCAGTCGGGAGGCTCACGGATATATCATAGACAAACGTATCCAGGGGAGCCACTTCAATGGAGGGAGCCGCCGGTTGTACGTTTTCGATCAATCCGGTTCCACGCACTTTGGCTTTATTTTGAAAGAATGTTTCAGCGGCTTCCTGCCAATAATTTTGATCGAACCATTCGCCGTAGCTGAAAAACTGGAATCCATCCACCCATGGCACCCGGCGGGCGCTGTTTACGATCTCCTCGTGCTTGTACCAGACGTTTTCTTCTAGCAGCCTGTACGATCCCGGTCCACAGGAAAATAATCTTCCGTCCGCGATACCGGGTTGAATATAATGCCCCCAGCATTCGTCGTAATTGCTATCGCCGGCGGGTCCGACCAGCATTTTATAAAAGCTGCTTCCGTCGAGCCAGTGATAATGCATCGGCGTAAGCTGGTCGATGAACCCTTCATTAAACCAGAGCGCAGCATCCTGGAAAACATAACCGAAGCCCTGCCAGCTAGTCCACCGGTATTTTCCCAGGGCAGCTACAGAAAGCCGCACCCAGGGTTTCACCGCCTGGATGGAATCGTGCGCTACCCTCACGAATTCGGTCACACACCAGCGCCGCCATTCATCCGAATAGCGGAAACCCGCGGGAACACCATCACTATAGGGATGTTCGATATCGAAAATATAGCGATTCGAAGCGGAGAGCAAACTGCTCCGGGCGAGTTTTTCAGCGAGAAATTCACCATCCCAGCCTTCGAGTTCATCTTCAGGCGAAAGATTGCTTTGCATATCATCTGTTGAATATTCATTCCAGCGGATATAGTCAAAATGAATCCCGTCGATATCATACTTTCGCAAGATCTCCATCACCAGCTTCAGCAGATATTCGCGTACTTCAGCCATTCCCGGTGAAAGGCAACGGTAGGCGGTCATGAATTCCCCGTTCATGTCGGTACACACCCATTCGGGATGCTCATACGCCGGTGCGCCGGGAACCATACTCGGACATTTAAATACATTGAACCAGGCATGTAATTCCAGTCCCCGTTTATGCGCTTCTTCCACAGCGTACGCCAGCAAGTCGTAACCCGGATTTCGGCTCCCGGCATAGCTGCCCCAGGGCTCGAAGGATGATTCATAATATACCGTTCCGTTTTGCCTCACCTGCCACAGGACTGCATTCATATTCGCTTTCAAATGATTATCCATTATTTGCCGGCATTGCGCCTGATTTTCTACGGCTGATTTATTACGATTGACCAGATCCCAGGTAATAACCCAGGTCGCCCTGAATTCCTTATTCGCTTGCGAATACGCGTTACTTAGCAATAAGGTCAGGATGAGCAAGTATTTGAAGAGTTTCATAAAAATGTTATCCTTTTTAGCACACTTATGCAATTAAATCATTACGACATATTTGGTTGATCATGATGCGAACGCGGCGGAAAAATAAAATATAACAAACATGATATAGAACATCAAGGTAAAATATCAGTTTGATCGAAATTGCTCGGTTATTGACAGCTTAGCCTTACAAAAATTTTAGATCTTTGAAAAATGATTTCACATTCCGTTGCTGTGGGATCGTGAAAGGCAGTTACGCCTCGCGAATTATTATTTCCACGACTGACTCTGATCGGCGCAACTGTAATTGTATTATCGTCATGTTATAGCTTATTTTCAATCCAAAATAAACATGCCCGGCAATTGAAAATCCTTGCATTTTGGCAGAATTTGTTTATATTTTCATATCGTGATTCAAGTCAAAGAGGAAAAGACTTTTACAACATAACTTCATTGTAATTAAACAACAGGAGATTGCAATGTCCAAACAAGAACAATCCGGATATACCATTCACGTCATATCCCACACGCACTGGGATCGCGAATGGCGCTATCCGTTTCAGGAATTCAGAATGTTTTTACTCGGCATGCTCGACAAATTAATCGACATTCTGGAGAACAATCCGCAATATAAATATTTCCTGCTCGATTCGCAGACTTGCCCGCTCGATGATTATCTGGCGATGAAACCGAAAAAAGAAGCCGCGCTGCGCAAGCATGTCAAAGCCGGCAGAATTCAAATCGGTCCCTGGTATACTTTGCCGGACACCCCGGAAACCAGCGGAGAATCGATTATACGCAACTTGTTGGTTGGCATGCAGATTACGGAAGATTGGGAAGGACAAAAATGGTCGGGTTACAGTCCGTTCTCGTTCGGACACTCCTCGCAGATGCCACAGATCTACCAGGGCTTTGGACTGGATCATATCTTTTTTTATCGCGGCAATTCGAACCGGGTCACCAAACATGAATTCATCTGGGAAGCACCCGATGGGAGCCAAGTGATGGGCATGCGCTCGGTCAATCCGTATGGACGAGCGAATTGGTACGTTCATGTTTATCGTCCCGTGGCATTGAATAAATTGCCCTTCGAGTGGGATTATTACTGGCGAGAGGGACAACTGCCTTTTCATCCGTGCGATGAAGAACTGCAAAATTTTGATTATTGGCTGCTGGAAGGCAAGCATTGCGAGAAACTGTATCCGGAAAATTTGCCCAAAGCACTCGAGGAAATAAAACAGCACGCAGTGAAAGATGCAACCTGCAATCACCTGCTCTATCTCGATGGCATGGACCAGGTGAATCCCTATCCGCGAACGCCGGAAATTATCGCGGAAGCCAATAAACTCAACACAGGTGACACCTATATTCACAGCTCCTTTTACGATTATGTGCAGGCAGTGAAAAAAAATGCCAAAAACCTGAAGGTGATGCGCGGTGAATTTCGCTACACCATGACCGACGGATTGTGGCAAAATCTTTTTCCGGGCATGCTCTGCGCCCGTATGTACCTGAAACAGCAAAACCGGGCGTGCGAAATCAAATTGCAAAAAAATGCTGATACCTGGGCGGCGCTGGCTGACTGCCTGGGAATGGAATTTCCTGCGGGAATGATGCAACAGGCGTGGAAATATCAATTGGTGAATCAGTCGCACGACAGCATCGCCGGTTGCAGTGTTGACCTGGTGCACGAGGATGTTGAATATCGTAACCGGCAGATTGTGCACCTCGCCGACATTATTTCACGGCTTTCGATGGCGCATATCGTGAAACAGATTGATAATAGCCGGCTGGCGGAGAATGCCGTCGCAATCATCGCATTCAATCCGGCGCAGCACGATCGCACCGAAGTCGTCACTGCCGTTCTCGATTTGCCGGAAGAGACCAATCCCCGCTGGTTTACCGCAGAAGATACCGATGGGAATGAGCTTCCGGTTCAATTCATGCGCAGTTATGAATTCGGACCTATTGTGAAAAATCCGTATGAGTTTCCGATTCCCTACAAAGCCCGGCGTTTCCATTGCGCATTCGAAGCGCAGGGTGTCCCGGGATTGGGCTACAAGACATTCGTAATCAAACCGAGGCAGGGGCAAAAAATAAATTACGGTTCACTTTCGCTAGCAGTCAACGTGCTTGAAAACGAATGTCTGCGCGCGGAAATATTGCCCGATGGCAGGATTGACCTGCTCAACAAAGCGACTGGCAAGCAGTACGCCGGATTGCACTATTTTGAAGACCGCTCCGATGTCGGCGATCACGCCACGCAGCGCGCCGCAGATGAGGACGAAATAATCACCAGCATCGGCGCATCGGCGGAAATCGCCAGAGTACTCGATGGACCGATCATGGTGCAATATCAAGTGAAGCTCACCATGCTGCTTCCCGAAGACGCCGCCGAGGATGGATCGAAAAGGAATTCCGAGCGCGTGCCATACGGGATCACCTCACTGGTAACGCTGCGCAAGGGATCGCCGTACCTCGAAATCAAAACCGAACTGATGAATCATGTTCGCGATCATAAACTGCGCGCCATGTTCCCCTCCGGCTATTCGCAGTCGCAGACATCTTTTTCGGAAACCCATTTTGATGTCACCGAGCGCGCCATCCGCCTGCCCGATACATCGACCTGGAAAGAGCCAATGCGTCCGGAATATCCGCAATACATGTTCTGCGGCGTGGAGGGTGACAAAGACGGGCTGGCGATTTTCAATATCGGTTTGCCCGAATACGCGGTTCACGAAGATGAATTGCGTACGATTGGGCTGACCTTAGTCCGCACGTATCGCTTTCCGATCATCGGCGCCAATCCGGAAACGGTAAAAATCGACCATTCGCAGGTGATGTGCCAGTGCCTGCGGGCATTCACGTTTGAATACGCGATTTATCCGTATAACGGCACCCGGGCGCAGGCGCAGCTTTTCCGGTACGCCAATCAATTCAATCTCAAAATGCGGCTGAACCAGGTTGGGCGCAGCCAGGGCAATCTGCCGCCGGCGATGCAGTTCATCAACATCGAGCCGGAAGATCTGGTGCTTTCGGCAATTAAAAAATCAGATCGCAGCGAGGGACTGATTGTGCGCGTATTCAATCCCACGGAAAAGACTATCAGCGGAACAATCAGTTTCTGGAAGCCGATTCAGAAGGCAAATTTGGTGAACCTCAATGAAGTGCCGGTGAAGGAAGCGGAGGTACAGGAAAATAAGGTTAAAATCATCGCGCCGAAAAAGAAGATTGTGACGGTGGAGGTGTTTTTGGGTTGAAAGAGGAGTTTGACTGAATCTCTGCTGAAACGCTGATCCTGTTTTATACTGAAATAAATATCATCAGGCTGAAAACCTGGCAATTCCTGCAATATTTTGGTGGCTGAGCAAATTAAAAATTTGATTTGAAAGATAACGGTTTTGCCGGCTTATTAATTTTTCTATTGACAATTTAATTTCAATAACGTATATTAGTTACGATTTTATTTTTACACACGTTGCTGATTCTTTCGCCAGTATATCCTCTCGAGATTTCGATTCAACGCACTTTGCCAACGTAACAAATTAAATGCAACACGATGATGAATTCTTTGTATTGGCTATTCGTTTATTCAAAACTTATTGAAACCTGACGCAATACAGAGGAAAATATCTCTACATGAAATTCGACTTAGGCGAATTGGGGAATAAATTCCATGAAATAATGGAATTATTGAATGAAGTGATTGATTTTGATCGGCATTCGGTATGTCTATTATTGGACAAAGATAGTACGCTTCATAAACAATGGCAGCATGAATGGCATTATTTGCATGGCTTCAGGAGCTTTATACCAAAACATGAAGCACTTATTTCTAATCAAAAAAGTTCGCTTAACCTAGCAGCTTCGAAAGGCAAAATAATTTCTCGCAAGAAATCCTACGAAGGTAAGAAAAAAGGACCTGAATTATGGCTGCCATTAATTCTTAAAGATAATATCATCGGTGTCCTTTCTCTTGGTACCAAGCCTGATTGTTTTTTCTCGCAATATTGCCAATCGCTTTGTGAATACATCGTTAGTTTGGGAATGCAGACGATAAACGATGCTCACACGCTTGCAGTATGGGAAAATCTTCGATTTTCAATACTCAACAGAAAAGCCTATCTCTCAGGAAACATCACAATTGAAGCGGCCTCCGAAGAATACATTGAAAGATGCTTTCGTCTATTTTCAGAAAATCAAAAAATTATCGGTACAGTAAGATTGATTTATGATGAAGCAGTTTCCTCCGGGAATCCAGATGAAGCAACGATTATTTTTCAAGCTCAGCGAGGATTAAGCTTAGATATTTGGAATCAATATAATAAAAAATACAGGTTGATCAAAAAGCAAGCTATCGATAATTGGCCCCAAGATATTCAAAATAAAATAGAACATAGTGTTGTAGATTTAGATCCAACATATCTTGAGACATTCCAGATACATTCCAAAATCCATATTGTAATTCCTTCCTTGCATAATAAAAAACTCGTTGCTCTCTTCACATTCGATAGCAATCACGAAAATGCAATCAGCAAACCGACTATTCACGCCCTGGCTTTCCTCGCGGCACATGCTGCTCCTATTTTTTATCGAACCGGAAGGGAACAGGAAATTCGACCTGATTATAAGCATGAATTTGAAAGCAAAAATATCAAATGCAAACTTTTTATTAGCTATGATCATTCAGATGAAAATATTGCCCACAGATTAGCTAAGGATTTATCCAGCGTCGGAGTTCAAGTCTGGATCGACACACAATTTAAAAAAGCCGGCTCAATCATCAACAATATCAGCAAGCACATCGATGAATGCGATATCCTGCTGTTGCTCTGGTCGAAACATGCCAGGGATTCGAAATTCGTGAATAATGAATATCAGAGCGCCTTCCACAAAGATAAAACAATTATTCCCTGTAAACTCGATGAAACCGAAGTACCAACACTTTTATTGAGCGAATATCGCGTGGATCTTCGGAATTATATGCAAGGTTTAGAAGATTTGCTTCAGGCACTGTTAAATTCAACTGAAACATAAATATTGAGCGCAGCGCAGGCAAGAACCAACATGAATTTGCCCTAACTTTATTGATCTGTAGTAAACACAAGCTATCCATTATGATCAAGATGAGCAATAGAAGTATAAATAGTCAAAATAAAACAAAAAATTAGGCAGATTTTACCGGGGATAAGACAAACGTATGAACTTCAACTTAAACCAGGTAGGCAACAAATTACGCGACGTTATCGAAATATTGAATGATGTTGCTGATTTTGAGCGACATGCAGCTTTCTTGCTTATAAACAGGCAGGAAAGATTGCATAAAGCATGGCAGCATCAATGGCATTACTTGCATGGCTTTATAAATTTTTCAGATTCAATACCTCGCGATTTCCTCACAGATCCAACGAGTTCGCTAAACCTCACCATTTCGGGCGGCAAGACACTGTTTTGTAAGGAATCATACAGGTCTAAATATGAAAACAGTGACAGAGGTCCTGAATTATTTCTCCCTTTAAAAGCAGGAAATCATCTAATCGGAGTATTAGTACTGGGTGCGGAAAAGGGACGTTCCTTTTCCACTTACATCCAATGGCTCTGCGAGCAGGTGGTTTCTTTAGGCATGGCAGCGCTCACCAACGCCTCTGCGGCTGAGCTATGGGAAAAATTGCGCTATAGCATGTTGAATCGCAAGTACTTTTTCGCCGGCGTGCCTTCCCTCGAGCGCGTGCTCGAAGAATACATGCAGCGAAGCATTGAATTGCTATCGGCAAACATACACACCTGGGGAACTCTCAGATTGGTGGAGGAGGAATCGATTTCACCAATATCGGGCAGCGATGAAATAACACTCGTCTATCGAACACAGAGCGGTTTGTCCCAATCAAAGTGGAAAGCGATCTATCGAAAGTCAAAACAATTTCAGTTTGAATCAATCCGCTCCTGGCTCGATGGGATAGAGAGCAGAATAAGCAGCACCATGCCCGACATCGATTCCTCTTACGCGAACACCTTTGCCCGCAACTCCAGGTCACACCTGGTTATTCCGGCATTATGCGATGACACCCTGGTTGCCCTGTTCACATTCGATTCGAATCAGCAAAATGCTTTTGATCAACTTTCGATGGTTGCGATAGCAATTTTAGCCGCTCATGCTGCGCCGGTCATTGCAAATGCGCGCTCCCGCACGCAAACCGAAGCCCAGCGTGATTGGCTGCAAGCCGTGGTCGATGGCATCGCCGACGAATTGATCGTCGTGGATGAAACCGGAAAAATCCTGCTGGCGAATAAAGAGAAAAAACGCTTCTTCCCCGATTTAAAAATCGGAAAGCCCTGCCATGAGGTTTTGGAAAAGCGACTCCATAAATGTCCCGGCTGCCATACGATTCAGGCGATTAATAGCAAGACGCCCATTAAACAGGCTTCATGGGAGTATAAATACCAGGCTGGTGATTGCGCCGAATTGCGGCATGTTGAAATAACGACCGGTCCCGTTGAAATAAGCGGCGACCCAATTGGCAAAGCGGTTGAGATTGTTCGCGATGTCACGCCTCGCGAGAAAATGCTGCAATGGTTCGAGCGACTCCATCGAAAGTTACCCCAGAAAAATTTAGCATGGCTATACTCCGAACTTGTGCGTGGACTTCATCGCAATGTCGGATTCGGCAGAGCCCGGCTGTATATTCGGAAAACAGATGGCACATCAGACCGATTCATGGGCGAAGCCGCCGATCCGAAACATACGGAAAACCCTTTTAAAAATTTTTACCGGGATATCGATCAGGACGCACCGTCGCGGATTTTGGTTGAATTGAAGCGTCCGGTGCACTTCATAGTCAATACGAATGGCAAAAAAGCCGGTCCTGAGAAAGGTCGCGTGAGCAAGGCGTACGTCCGCTACCACATCGATGAGATGCCCGAGTCCTGCCGCACGCAACTGGACAAAGGCGATCTGGATCAATGGGTGGAGCTCCCGCTTTTATGGCACGGAGGCGTCATCGGGAAAATCGCTGTGGATAATAAAGGGCGCAAAAACCAACGAGGTGAAGAAGATACCTCATTCAGCACCTGGGATATGGCGCTGCTAACCATGTTCACACGATTTGCCTCGATTGCCGTCCAACTCGTAATACAACAGGATCAGCAAAGGCAAGCATTCAAGCGTCATTTGAAAGAAGTGGAGATTTTGCGTTCGATTGATGAACGATTGATTACGGGATTGCCCCGAAACGAGTTGCTGCGATTGATAGTCGAACAGGCGGAGAAACTGGTAGGACCATGCAGCAGCATTATCAGGCTATGCGATCCCACATCAAATTTTTTTGATCTCTGCGTTCAAAAACGATCGCCGGGTTGTCCGGGACGCGTTCCGGACAAAGTAGAATTCGGCGACGGAGCCAGCGGTCGAGCTGCACTGGAAAAAAAAGCTGTTCTGCTGGAGGATACCCGGAATGATGCCAGTTGGCGTGCTTTTATAGAAAAATACACCGGCGAGGAGCGGAAACTACTCGATTGGATTGGCTCCAGCGTTGGTGTACCTTTGATTTTCCGCAATAATTTATTGGGAACGCTGGCTGTTGCCAAACCAGAACCCTTTGGATTCAAAGACGCTGATATCGTCGCCTTGCAATTACTCGCTGCAAAAGCCGCCGCAACGCTCGAATATTCGCGACTGCAGAAAGCCAAGACCGACTTTGTAGCACACGCCTCCCACTCCCTGAAAGATCCGCTGGTCCCACTGAGAACCTACATCGAGCTTCTCCGAACGAATCAGGTTGATGATCCGGACCTGAAAGAGGATTATTTCTCGAAAATTTTAAAAGCGGTCCATATTTTCGATCGTATCACAGGCGAATTGCTAAAAGCATCGGAAATTGAGATCGGTATTCGCAAGGAACGAACCGCATTTTCCGTCAATGATGTTGTGGGCAGGGCGATAGAAGAAGTGCAGGCGCTCACGAACGTGCCCATATCAAGGAAAATGGGTGCTGTAAATTATGTTGTACTCGGCAGCGCCGCCCGGCTGGAAGAAATTATCAAAGGGCTATTGGACAACGCGATCAAATATTCAGGCAAAAATCCGGTCATCGATGTTCTGATTACGAATCGGGATTCGAATATTGTTATCGAAGTGCGAGATCGAGGCATCGGCATGACAAATTACGATCTGGCACACGCGTTTGAGCCTTTTTTCCGCGGCAGCGCGGAGAAACGCCTGGGAGCTGAGGAGATTTCTGGCACGGGATTGGGATTGCATATCTGCCAGCATTATGTGAGTGCAATGGACGGAAAAATTGAAATCGAGAGTAAACCAGCCGGCGGCACGAGGGTAATTGTTACGCTGCCGCTGGCAAAACTGCCCGCAATTGATAAAAAGAGCAAATCCTGAAAATGGATCCGAAACCCACGATATTGATAATCGAAGACAATTCGGTTCATTACAACGCGCTGGTCGATGTGCTGGGGCGAGATACATATATTTACTTCCGAGCTACGACCCTCGATGAAGCCCGGAACCTGATGGCTCAGAAGCAGCCCGATTTGGTCATCAGCGATGTGATCTTGCAGGATGACCTGGATGCCGGCTTTAATTTTTGCAGACGCATAAAAGCCAATTCTGCCACGAAACACATCCCGGTCGTGATCGTAACCCGGCGCAGCCTCACAGCCGACACAGCGCTACAGGAAAGCATCGGAGCAGATGCATATATCACGAAGCCGTATAGTATACCGCGAGTAAGAAAGAACATTGCAGACTTGCTACAGAAGAAAACCTCTTGAAAATAGGGAATATTTGTATGCGAAAATATGTTATTTTTCTACAATGATTGCTTTTATGCTTGATTATTAAAATATTTGTTCATATTTTGCCTTTCGTTTTTTTATTAGCATTAATTCGCTTAATTGTTATAATTATTTCAGATCGAAAGATAGCCAGCTTTTATGTATATTGATTACGAAATGTTGTATTTAATTAATTCAAGATTCAATGCGGAGATGCCGATGAAAATTCTAAATTATATTTTCGATCAGATCTAAATAAATATCATTAAGGTACAAAGATTGTATATTCATAAAATGCTTATTTTTAATATATTATAATTACTA
>JAFGMA010000025.1 GCA_016927835.1 Candidatus Zhuqueibacterota bacterium
GGGCTATTATAGCATTACCTGGGACGGAACGGATGCTCAAGGTTTGACAGTCGCCACAGGTATTTATATTTACCGGCTGGAGACAAACTGCGGTACGTCTTTCAAGAAGATGTTAATGCTAAAATAAAGTTGTAGTCACACGAAACTCACCTGAACTGGGAGATTCAAATCTCAACGCACCTGACCTGCACTCTAAATCAGGTTTTGGATTCAATGCCTGGTGCCTGCGGTCAATCGAATATACAAGGCTTGAATCGCTCAGTTCGGGTTTTTACCTGTATTATTAGCTCAAATTTCAAACACAAATTCCGAGCTAAAATATACACTGCGAACTGATGACGTCGAATGTCGCCGATTCTTCTCGGAGGAAAAACATGAAATCGCCAATCTGTATTTTACTTGTTTTTATCAGTCTTTCTTCTCTGACCATCGGTCAAACCTATTCACCTCATCCTCTCTTTTTAACCATAAATTCAGGTGCCCGTGCAGCCGGAATGGGCAATACCGGCACTGCGCTGGCAAATGATGTTTCGGCTATCTACCTGAATCCAGCCGGATTGGCGCGGCAAACTGGGCGTGAATTCGAGTATGCCTGGTCCAAATATTCCCCAAACACTGATCCGGATATTAAAGTCGCCTCTGCGATTTTTAAAATTCGAATTTATGGTATTGGAACGTTTGGTCTGGGTTACTTGCATTTCGCCGGGGATGAAAACCCAATCGAGCCTTCTGCGGAGTCCCCAGACGGCAAACGCATTCGTCCCAAAGATACTGCATTCATCCTGAGCTATGGTACTCAGCTCAGTGCTGCTCTTTCTGCTGGTTTTAACATTAAATACGCCAAAAGTCAGAAAGTAGATGTCACATTACAGGAGGCTTCCTTTTTGTGTTATGATGTGGGAATATTATATGCCCCTAATTATTTAAGAAACGCTGTTTTCGGAATAAATATCGCCAACCTGGGGCTGCAAATTCAATACAGTGACCAAAATTTTAAGCAGGCAATTCCAACAATGCTAAAATTGGGCATGGCGTATAAGCTAATAAATAACGCATATACTAAATTGAATTGTACCCTGGATTTCAATAAAATCATGGTAAAAATGCAAATCGATGAGAATTCGGAACCGGAATTCGATCCCGTTTATCAAGCCTTGTTTACCTCCTGGTCAAAGGATCAATTTAATTTTGGCTGCGGTTTTGAATATTGGTACGCAGGATTGTTGGCTTTGAGAACGGGGTATATTTTCGATAAAAATGAAAAATCGGAACACTTTGCCACTTCAGGATTTAGCATTCGATATGCTTTATATGAATTTGATTTGAGTTATTTGTTTGCCAGTCAAACGCATCCGTACAAAGGGAGAGTCCAACTGGCGCTGAAAGTGGGATTCTGATTTTATCCGAATTCTTCGTGCTGCCTAATCCTGTGCTTTTTTCTTTGCTCGGAATTAGCAAATGGTACCAAAGCTGATTGGCAAGTGTGGGATATAATAGCATCTCCGTAATAGCTGAGGGATTTCAGTAATACCCATCTTCACCCTTGCATTTTATTAACACTTTTGTTATATTTTCGATTGTAGTCTGACTAACGCAAGGGAAGTGAGATGGTAAAACAGAGCATCGTAGTGCTGAGCTTCTTCATTCTACAATTGGAGTTTGCTTCCGGGCAACAGGCAACAACCGTTCACTGGGATTTTGAAAAGATACCGCAGGTAGGCAGCGTCAAATCAAGTTTAATTCCCTCAAACTGGATTTACGATTTTGCCCTGGATGATTTTGACAAAGACGGGCAGGAGGAAATCGCCGTTTTAAGGCGGGACATCAATCACCCGCATTTTCTGGCTGTGACTGAGGTGGAATCGGGAAAATACTCGTTTCCGGGGGTGCCGATTCCAGCAGGACCCAACGAGATTTACCGAATTCCGGGGCACCCAATTTACAAATGGTTCACGTACCACCCGCGCCTGAACCATTGGATTTTCTGGCTCTACAATCAAAAGCTGCAGCCCATCGATTCGATTCGAACGCTGAGCGTGCCTTGTCAATCAGACAGTGGGATTTGGGAAGGTCACATTATGACCCAAATCTGTCTGATTGATTGCAACGACGACGGACGACAAGATCTGTTGGTGCCATTTACCAGCGGCGCCGAAGCCCGGCCCCGGGCGCTCCTGATTTATGATCTGCAAACCAAAAAGGCTTTGGTCGAAAAGCGGTTCGCTCCCATGATCAAAGGCGGGGTGCAGGTTGCCGATTTGGATGATGATGGTGTCCCGGAAATCATTCTCGGGCTCGGTGGTGCCTCGGAGGGACCGTTCTTCGGTGAATTTAAACGCGATCACAGCTATCTCGTCATCCTGAATCGCGACGGCTCGTTGAAACGCTTTTGGGAATGTGGCGGGGAATCAACATGCGTCTATTTTGAGATTGCCGATCTCACCGGGGACTACAAACCGGACATTCTGGTTTCCTTTTACTCCAATTTAGCCAATGGTACGTCCTGGCTGCAGTTGATTGATGGCGCGACGTTAAAAGTGCTGATAACTCAAAATGTTCCCAAAGGATTATCTGCATTCCGGTTTCACCAATTTATCGACCTGAATCATGACGGGCAGCCGGAAATTTTAATCAACAACCGGAAAAAAGAAACCGCCATTTTTAAATACGACGTCAGAACGAATTCTTTCAGATTAAACCAGGTCGCTAAAATTCCCGACAGAGCATCTTTTTTAGGAAATGATGATTTGAATCAGGATAACGAAGAAGAACTCATTTTTTGTTGCCCCCAATATGCGAGTCTTTTGATTACGGATCACGAACTGAAGCCACTCGGGCGCGTCCCGGTTAAATCTCAAAAGAACTGGCGCCGTCCCAAATTTGCCGTTATGAATAATTTAATCTCGGCACACCGTGAATGCATGTTGCTTTCCGGGGGCACATTACAACAAATCTCTGTCGCGGTTGATGAATTATTTCCACCACCCGTTTTGCGATTCAATGGATGGGGAGTGAAGCTCAATTGGAATACAGGTTTAATTTTATCGACCATTGCCGGAATTTCTACAATTATCGTTCTGGCATTCTTTTTAATTTACAAGAGTAATCAATCAAAGCAATTTATCTCGTTGCCGGCATCCAATCGTGTGGGTGCCATTTTAGCCGATCGCAACGGGCGCATTCTAAACCATAATCAAACAGCAATTCACCTGTTGAGTTTACCTTGGCAGAGCTATAAGAATTGTTCAATTTCAGACTTATTTCAAACAGATAATTTCAATTCGTTTCTGGCAGATTTTCGGAAATTTGCTCAGTCAACATCCCTCTATTTTCATCGCGAGATCAGTCCCGGATTCCCTACTGGTCGAAAAAGTTTGGATGTGGAGTTGATTCGCACCGATGCTTCTTATCGAACGTCCGACATCCTGATGTTATTCATAAATCTTTCGGAATCCCAACTCGCTGAGCAACTCAAAATCTGGGCAGCCATGGCGCAGCGGGTGACGCATAAAATCAAAACACCGCTAGCCACCGTGATGCTGGCGATTCAGCGGCTTCAACGCGATTATCATAAGCATTCGCCGGATTTCGCCCGGCAATATGATCGCACTTCGAAAACCGCGATCGATGAAATCGAAAAAGCGCGCCATACAATTAATACGTTCATGAAATTCGCCAAACTCGATCATCCGGTGTTGATCGTCAGCGATTTGAATCGCGTTCTCAGCGAGGCGATTAAAGAATACCAGCGGCGGATTCCCGATGGCATTCACCTTAACATCAAATTGGATCCGGATGCAATCAACGTGAAACTGGATGAGAAGCATTTCAATGAAGCCTTGTTCAATCTCTTCGACAATGCGGTGACAGCCATGGAAGGCAACGGAACGCTGTCGGTGAACGTGACGCGGGAAATGCATCCTTTGAATGAATTCGGCGCACAAAATAGCGCTTGCATCGAAATTTCGGATACCGGCAGCGGAATTGAACCCGAAGCGATGGACCAGATATTTTCTCCGGGCTATACGACCAGCGAAAACGGAACGGGAATGGGACTCGTTTTTAGCAAAAATATCATCAAGCAGCATAGTGGAGAAATTCACGTTGCCAGCAAACCGGGTATCGGCACAACGGTACTCATTCGGCTGCCGCTGATTTTAAATCCCGATGATTGAAAGAATTTTAAAGATAAACCTATCGCTTAAAAAAACTTGAGAGGACGCGGGCTGGCATGATAAATTTTCAATCCCGGCTATTGGTGGCGGAAGATGATGCGGCGTACGCCAGGCAATTATCGGAAGCGCTGATGAGCGAAGGCTATACGGTCGTAATCGCTCACGATGGCGGCGAGGCGCTGCGGGCACTCGAAAATCGACAGATTGATATGGGATTCATCGACCTGGCGATGCCGGGGATTGACGGCATGCGGGTACTTGAAAATGCCCAGCGCCTGGCACCCGAGGTCCCGCTGGTGATGATTACCGGTTACGCCACCATTGAAAAGGCGGTTAAAGCCACTCGACTGGGTGCGTATGATTTCATCGAAAAGCCGGTGAGCCTGGATCGGATTCTGCTCACCGCCGAGCGTGCTCTCGAAAAGCGCCGCCTGCAACAGCGCTCACACTGGATGGCGGACGATATCCTTTCGCGCTATAAAATGGTGGGAACCAGCAAACCGATGCAACACCTGTACGCGCTAATCGATAAAATTGCGCCCACCGACAGCAACGTGCTCATCACCGGCGAAACCGGAACCGGCAAAGAACTGGTTGCCATGGCGCTGCATCTGCGAAGTAATCGTTCGGATGGTCCGTACGTCAAGGTTAATTGCGCCGCGATTCCGGAGACGTTGATTGAAAGCGAATTATTCGGGCATAAGCGGGGTGCGTTCACCGGCGCCACCGCAGATAAAACCGGCAAATTCAAGCAGGCGCACGGCGGCAGCATTTTTCTGGATGAAATCGCCGATTTGAGTCTTTCGGCGCAGGCGAAAATTCTGCGGGTGCTGCAAGAACAGGAAATCGAACCCCTGGGGGATACGCGAACAATCTGTGTGGATACGCGGATCATTTCGGCAACCAACAAAAACCTGCCGGATTTAATCGGAAGAGAAAAATTTCGCGAAGACCTGTTCTATCGATTGCAGACGATGGAGATTGCCATTCCCCCGTTGAGGGAGCGCAGAGAGGATATCCCTGAATTAGCGAAATATTTTCTGGATTATTTTTGCCATCAAAACAATCGCTACATCGAAGGCTTTGAGCCGCAAGCCATTCAGTTATTGCTTCAGCAGGAATGGCGAGGCAACATTCGCCAACTGCGTTCAACGATCGAGCGTCTGGCGGTTTTCGCGCGCGGCGAAAAAATAATTCTCGATGAGGTTAAATTCGCATTGAGTCCCCAGAGCTTTCATTCGATTAGCCCCTTTTTGTCGTTTCGCCAGGCGAATCATAATTTTCAGCGCGAATTTTTGAAACAGGCGCTAATCGCTCATGACTGGAATATTTCCGCAGCCGCCGCTTCGCTGGAGATCGATCGGACAAACCTCTACAAAAAAATGCAGCAACTGGGCATTGATAAACCGGATTCCCCGTGAGTTGCCCCCGACACGGAATTCGAGTCGCGGGAAATGTCCGCAGCGATGATGCGCGGCGCCCACACCCATTTATTTTTATAAAAGCAGAAAAGGTTTGATGATTTAGGATTATTTGATCTGACAATTCGATTCGTGACCGAAAAAGTAACAGACTAGCGTGCTGAATCACCCTAAAACCTGGTCCACCGCTTCACCGAGAACTTCGATGGATTCCCGGAGCGCTTCTTCGGTTATCGAAAGGGGGGGGCAGATTTTTATGCATTCTCCGCCAACACCCACCGGCGCAAACATCAACAATCCTTTTTGCAGGCAGGCGACATTAATTTTGAGGGCAGTTTCACCATCGGGAATTTTCGTCCCCGGCTTCACAACCTGTATGCCTGCCACCAGTCCCAGCCCGTGCACACACCCCAGTCGGTCAGGGTATTTTTGCTGAATCGCCTCCAGCGCCGGCATCAGGATTTTGCCCATGGCTGCCGCATTTTCCACAAAACGGCTTTTTCGAAAAAGCTTGAGATTCGCCACTGCTGCAACCACTGGCAATGGTGACGCGGAATGGGTGGATGTCATCGAACCGGGAGGGTACAGATTCATAATCTCCTTGCGCCCGATGACGGCTGCCAACGGCAACGATGATGTGATGCCCTTGCCGCAGGCAATCAAATCGGGTTGAATGCCGTAATGCTCGTAACAAAACATTTTTCCGGTTCTGCCGAAGCCCGATTGAATTTCATCCGCCGTTATGACGATATCATACTTTCTGCAAAATTTTTCCAATTGCTGGGCATAATCCACTGGCAGAAAATCGGGACCCACGCCCTGGTAGCTTTCAAATATGACACCGGCAATGTTTTCCGGTTTGATGCCTCTCTTTTGCAGCGTCTTCAAAAACAGCTCGAACGAGGTATCTTCATTTTTATATCCATCCGGAAATGGAACCTGGACAAACGTGGGATCGCGATCGACAATCCATTTTTTCAAGCCTTCAAGTCCGCCTGCGAGTTGGGAACCGAGTGTCCGTCCATGGAAGGCATTATTAAAGCTGACAATGATTTTTTTGTGCGGTCCGAATTTTTCAAGCGCAGCCGTTTTGGATAGCTTGATACAATTTTCCACAGCTTCACTTCCGGTCGTGAGCAGAAATACGCTGTAATTATCGGGTTGCGGCGCGAGTGATTGAAGCAGCAGGGTGAGTTCCACCCGTTTTTCGTGGATGAATACGTAGGTCGCCAGCAATCCCTGGTCAATCATTTCATGCAATGCTTTTTTGATTTCAGGATGCCCATGCCCCGCGTTGGTAACGAGTACACCTGAAGACCAATCAATCCAGCGGTTTCCCCAGCGATCGGATACGATGAAGTCCTCCGCTTTGTGCCACAGCACAGGCGGTTGTCCCATCATCGATCGCGGTTCGGACTGCTTCAATTGATTGAATATCGGTATGGATTCGGGTACCGGAATTTTGGTTTTGATGCTGCGATACGTAGTTTCGACTTTTGGCACAGCAACTGGTGTTAAATTGTATTCAGCCATTTTTAGCTCCACTTCATTTTGTTCTAAAAACAATATGAGAAATTTTTACTTTCGATTATTTGCATGGCGAACGTGCGGGTCCGCTATAAATATGTTCTTCGCAGCGCAAAAGAAGCTTGTCCGCAAAGCAAGGGTGGTTCTATCGCAATTCAACGTGCGGATTATCACCATACAGAATTTTTACCGGCAGCCCATCGCTCAAAATTGACAGTCGCGCTGCTTCGATCACCAATTCATTGATATAACTATTATTTGGTGTTGCCAGGATACCCTTTGCATCGATTTCCCTGATCAGGTTTTGCCTGGCTGCTTTGGCTTTATTTTCGGGGAGCGAAGCGGTTTCCGTTTCAATGCGATGGATGGCGCCCAGCAAGGCTTCGACCGAATCGTAACCATACCCCGCGGGTTTGTATCCCGCGCCTTCCCAGGGCACAATTTTGAAAAAATCGGGATTCACGAAATTGAATCGGGAATTTCCCGGTCCGAATCCGGTGGCATAACCATGTGAAACGCCCCTGAATTGATCGTCATGTTTTATCACGCCATTTCTGCCTTCACCTTCGCAGAACATGGACAGGCACTGTTCATTGCTGCCGGCGCCTTCGTCCGGGTAGCCCAGCCCGTTAATTACCGTTAACAGCGCATTGTTCTCGAAACGCACCCGCCCATTTGCCCAGAAATAGCCTTCGTTTCCGTTGGGGAACGTTCCGATGACGCCGGCGACCGATACCTCGACGGGTTTGAGACCGGTGATGAAATACACCAGATCAACGTAATGGCAGCCGATGTATACGAACGGATCGGTTTCCTGCGTGGTAAACCAATTTTGAAAATTGGACGAAAGGTAGTAATACGGTTCGATCAATTTTGCTTCGCCCATCACGAACGAGCCAAATTTGCCCAGTTGATAGTCGCGTTTCGCAATCAGCGCACGCTGATCGAATCGCTTATGATATTCGATGCCCACGAAGAGCCCTTTGTCGTAGGCAATTTTTTCTATTTCAGCAGCCTGTGTATATTTCAAAACCAGGGGTTTCACACAGAGAATATGTTGATCGGCGTCGAGTGCAGCCTTAACGATCTGATAATGCAACTGGTCAGGAACGGCGATAACGACTGCCTGGCGGGGCGCCATTGCTGCGATCACATCTTTATACAAGTCGGGGAACTTTTTCTCAGGCGCTTCCGAGAGCGAAGGGTACGCGTTGAAATCCTGCCCCGGAAAAGCCTGCGCCAGTTCGGGATTCTGTTTCAATGCTTTCAGAGGTTCGCTGTTTAGCGCACAAATATTGATATTTTTCACCATTCCGGTGCGCTGCAAATGATAAATCGATGGCAGCAGCGTATCGTTGGTAATCATGCCACCACCGATGATGGTAACATCAATTGGGTTTGCCATTTACGACTCCTTAGATTGTGTCAATTTTTGCGTTCTGAATAATAGGCATTCCTGGTGCTTTGTTTTATAAATACGTTGACGCTGCTAAAGATATCAGACAGGATAACAGGATGAACAAGATAAATAACATCCTGTTTATCGATGATATACTCGTTAAGGGTTAAAATGTAACATATTCCTGTCATTGCGAGCGACGATAGGAGCGAAGCAATCTCTTATGTTGACGCAATA
>JAFGMA010000026.1 GCA_016927835.1 Candidatus Zhuqueibacterota bacterium
CGACGAAGCAATCTACATATTTACAGATAGTTAAAAGATTGCTTCGCTTCGCTCGCAATGACAGCTTTTTATGAAATTCTTACCCGTGATTGGTATAACATGGATTATTTAACGCGAGAGGAACTGCGCGTCAATTAAAATAGGTTCTTTTCCTAAATGAACTTTAACTAATGCCCAATCGAAAATGGCTGATGTATATTGAAAGCGGTGAGACTCAAAAGCTGTAACAGGGCTTCGTTCAGATCGAAGGATGAACCGGCGCCTGCGGATTTCATTTTACAAGCAACATCTTCTGCGTGGCTTCAAAAGTTGGCGTATTCATCCTGAGGATATATATGCCATCAGCCACGCGCCTGCTGGCGTCATTCCGCCCGTCCCAGATCACCTGGTGCAGCCCTGCAGGTTGTTGTGCTTCCAGCAGGATTCGTATGCGTTGACCCAGTGCATTATAAATGCACAGGGTTATCCGGCTGGGTTGGGGCAACGCAAACCGAATCACCGTTTCCGGGTTAAATGGATTGGGGTAATTCCGATAGAGCCTGTAATCAACCGGCACGGCTGTTTCATCAAACGCGCTGAGGCTCCCGGAAAGATTCACGATGAATTCACTGAGCACCGAAAATCCGTTCCGCTGATACGTTTGCGGTGCATCCGGCTGAAATCGGATCTGAACCGGGTATTCGCAATCGGTCGATTTGCGCCACAGCCGAAATTCATACGCGTCATTCGCCTGAAATCCATCCGCGATTTCGGTGAGAGGATTATCCCCCCAGACTGTCAGCGCTGCTGATGTCTGTTGCCAGCGGATGGCGCCGCAGCACCTTCCGTCGGGGGAAATCACGGCAATCTCATCACCAGTTTCCAACGGATTGCCATCAGAATATCGGGGCTGACACTCTTGAGGAAGCACAACGACAGCGTTTTCACCGGTTTTCGACGCAAATTTAAAATGCTGTGGTACCGGATTTCGCACATTGACGATTCCATTCGATTCCTCGGTGGTCTTGAACTGGCTGCCGAGTGGGTAGACCAAAGATGCCGCTGCAGTAAGATACACTTCATAGCCCTGTCCCGGCAGCATTTGCCCGATGGTGTTGATATGATATTGCGGAATATATGTTTGACCGCTATTATTTTTAGCGATTTTCAATTTATCTTCAATCGTCGCCAGCGCCACTTCCGCAGCCAGCGGCGCATCCGGCAGGTAGCTGATCATGCCCCAGCCGGCAGCCAGATTGATCGCTGTACCCGGGGCTACTTCCTGTCCCATCACATTCAGCAGCCCGCTTTCATTAAAGTAAGCCTGATATCCCTCCTTATAATTGAGGCTCCCAATTGTATTGATGCCGTACTGCGGGATGTAGGTCAAGCCGCCGGCGTTTTTAACGATCCTGAGTTTATTCACCACCGGTGCCATGATGGAAACGATATCCGCATCCAGGGGAATGACGTTGATCGAGAATATATTCCAGCCCTGTTCGAACTGCAAGGTGATCGTTTTCGAATCGGAAACATCGAATTTGCTAAGCACCAAAAATGCGCCCGTAACGTATAATCCGTCACCTTCGGAATAGGCAACCGCCACCGATGTCCATTCGCGCGCAGACGCCAGCCGGTAAACGCGATAATAAATGCGCTCGCTGTTTTTGAAACCGTCGATAGTGCCGGTCAGGTCATCATTTCCCCAAATCGTAATCGAGAGATTTTGCCCGGACTGCCATCGGGCATGTCCGCAACACAATCCGGCAGGTGTGAAGACGCCCACATAATCGCCATTTTGCAGGGGTACGCCTTCGATATTCGGATTGGCACTCACTGGCAGGATCACGGTAGCGTTATTTCCGGTTTTGCTGGTAAAATTCCAGTGATCGGGCAATGTATTTTCATCAAGTGTTCCCGTACCGGTCAAGGCGACATCAAGCGGATTATCATTCGGATCATTGGTTTTAAATCTCAGCGTGGTGCTTTTGCTGCCGACATCGGTGGGATTGAAACGCACCACAACGGCTTTGGTTTCGCCCGGCTTGAGCATATAAAATTCGTTCCCGCTTTGAATGCTGAATTGCGAAACGGTTCCGCCTTCGAGCGTTGTTGAAATCACATTCAAATTCGCTGTGCCGGTGTTGGAAACGGTGAATGTTTTTTCGGCAAAATTTCCCACCCGTACGCTGCCAAAGTTCAACGCGCCCGGGGTTACGCTGATATTGGGCTCAGGTCCGCTGGTTTTTTTGATAGTGAAAACGTTGGCGCTGCGGTCGTTTGCCAGCGGATTGTCGGCAGCGACAATTTTAATCAGGCAATATTCGGAAATATTTTCGACGACCGGGGTGTACGCATATTCTCCGTCGTTGGGTGTCGGCTTGCCGGTTCCGTCGGGCAGCGCCCACCACGAGATGCCATCGGTTGTCGAAATGGAAATGACAATATTACCGACGTATTTTTCAGAAGTCCACCGAATGAAATGGGATTGCCCCACCATCCAGGTTTCGCCCCCATTGGGTTGCGTGAGATTGAGAAGTCGCGGAACCTTGTTCGGTGCAGTAATCAGCACATTATCGAAGCACGCTGAACATTGATATGATGCCAGCGCAATTTTCCCGCTTTCGAATGTTGCATCCGGGGCAGACATGATTTCAAGCCCGTCCAGCAGCACTTTGATTGTCTCGCCCTGGCGGATGATCTGCAGCAGGTGGTAGGCATTATTCATGAGCGTGGGTCCGTTGAAACTGGCTAACAGCACCGTTTGACCATTATGCGTACGATACAGCTTGTTCTCAGGCTCGAAACGGCATAGCTTTAAATAATAGTAATTATTCGCATCCTGGTACCCGAACATCACGCCGATATTGGCGGACAATTTCTGGCTAATATCTTCGGTGGTTTTCACTTCCGCGGAAAATTCAAAATTGCCGAAAATGAATCCGTCCAACAACGAAAATTCGAGTTCGCTGTAGCCGGATGCCCCAAGGCAGTAGGAAAAATCATTTTCATCCTGAACGACCGACCAGTGGCTTGCTGTCAACGGCAACCAGCCATCGGGGACGCCATCTTCGAAGTCATCGAAAAAGTAAGTCGGGTTTTCGGATATCGCCACCAGTTTCGCTTCTGACCACCCGGAAACGATGCCGGTATGAATCTGGCAGCGTGCCCGTGCCCGTACTGATTTTTCGCCTGAACTCAGAAAATAATGGGTCGCTGTTGCAGCGCCCCAACTCGAAAACGTGCCATCACCCCAATCAAATTGATATTCAACCGGATGACCCAGATCGCTGAAGGCGCCGCCGCTCGTGAATGTTAGCATTTTTCCGATGACACCGACTGCAGGTCCAAGCGGTGCTGTGGGGATGGTAACAATTTCGGTGACCACGAAATTATCCCCTAACAGCATTTCACCGAAAAAATCAGCGTTGCTAAATGCAGGTCCGGCATAAAGCCAACCCACCTGGTGATCCCTCAGGTATTTGCCATTTTCGAACGTTTCATCATCGGAATCGTTGTACCAGACGTCCCAGCCGAGAATATCGCCCACGGTTAATATTTTCAATGCATCGGGCAAGTCATCATAAATTGTGAAAGCCGCTTCGCAGGTCCAGTTGCCATTGCTGCCGGCATGAACCGCCGTGATGAAATCATTCCCCTGATAAACGGCGCTGGCGGATGGCGTTGGGTAATTGAATAGGTTCCTGATGTTTTCGCCGGTTACGCGCCACTGTTGTGCGATATCATACCTGCCGACGTAACTGCCGCCGGAATGATCGCCGTCGGTGAAAAATTCAATTGACTCATCAAGGTAGGGATAATACGGTTGCTGAGCCGGATTATTGTGGTCGAATGTACCACGAACATCATCGACCACCCGCACCGCAACATACAACCGATTGGTGACCGCGCTCCACAAGGCTTTCCACGTTACCAGGTTATCGCTCCAATCTGTCCAGGCGATGTTCCACAGATCCGGTTCGCCTCCGACTAACAGCGACTCTTCGTCCGCATAATTCCAGGTCCATTCATTTAAAACGCCATCAATAGTGGGCACTATCATTTGAGGCGGGATTTTATACGCCGTGTACTGCTTTGTGCCGGTTGATGCAAAGATGGCTGTGACGGATTTATCGCCATCCATTAAAATGGTTTCCGGATTGGCATTTCCGCCCAGGTCCCCGTCCCAGTGGTCGAAGGCGTAGCCGCTGTTGGCAGAAGCACTTAGCTTTACGGATTCGTTCGCTTTATAGGCGGTTTTATCCGGATTTTTGTTGACCGTCCCACTGCCAGCCGGAAGGATGCTGATTGTAAGCTTGAATCCTTTCACGGCGATTTCTCCATCGCCGGTAGTCGCCAATTGACCTTTCAAACTGAACATGTTGAACGCGAGGGTGGTTTGATCACCGGCGCTTCCCACGACATCAAATACGAGGTAAACCAGGGTTCCATTTCCGGTGAGGGGCGGCGATGCCACAAATTGACCGAACAAAAGGTGACCCGCTGTCGGGCTGTTTTGATAGTACCCGCTGGTTCCCCAGATCTCGGTCAATGTTCCGGTCTGTACCGCCGCGGGATTGGCAATGACCGAACTATCCCAATTGATGTTGCCAGTATATGACGTTACGCCTTTTCCTGCCAGGTTCTCGTCGACGATGATGGGGATGGTCACTTGTGTCTGTGTACTCGGGATTTCAATATCCGGGATATGAATATGCCACGGTTGTGCATAAATAGATGTCGCCCATAACAGAAGTGTCCAAATCAAAGCTTGCTGCGTGTATTTTATTTTCATGGGTAATCCTTTCCTCTTACAGAAAAAGCAACTCTCGAAATAATTGACAAAGAAGTCGCCCGTGTTTTAATGCTCTGTTTACGGTACTGCTGCTGCCACTCGTATTGTTTCATCGAATTTAATGTTAAAATCATTCGGTCATACTGAAAAACCAGACTTTAATAAGTGACCAATCACAGGGGGTAACTGCAAAATGAAAATCAAATTAGACAGGATAACAGGATTATCAAGATTCACAGGATTAAACGTGGATTATCCTGGTAGATTCGCGTAATCGTTACGAACTTTTATGAGTCTGTTGATCTAATGCTATTTTTCGAATCCCAATCCTGTTAGAGATTGTACTTAGAGCCTATCCGAAAACCTATTTTAAGAATTCAATGGATTCCCGATTAACAGATATCGGGAATGATAAGGCGGGTATTCGGATCGGCTCTTAGACGGTTCAAGTGATACAAAAGTGATTAAATCAGCCGAGTCATTAATCATCCTGTAAATCCGGCATATCCCGTTATCCTGCCAAAAAGAATACTGATTAATTCCCCGAGATTGGATACCTTAATAAGTGTATTCAATCCCACATTCTCAATTCTCTATCCTTCGTTATTTAACCTTTATCATTTTTCGCACGCTATGAAATGTGGCTGCATTAATTTCATAAAAATAAACGCCGGTGGGCACTGAAACGGACCTGTCATCGGTTCCATCCCAGGTGAGTTGATATTTTCCGCCGGATTGTAGTTTATCGGCAAGCGTTTTCACCAATTCGCCCTTGATGTTATAAATTCGGATCCGCACTTGCGCCGGTTCGCGATTCGCCAATTCATACTCGATGATCGTTTCCGGATTGAATGGATTGGGATAATTCTGATGCAGCGCGAAATCAGCCGGAATCTCGATATCCGGTTTCCCCACGGTGAAAACAGCGCTGGCAGAACGTGCCTGATCCGCATTGATGCGATAACTTTCCAGCGTAAGGTCACCCACATCGCCCATCTGTCCGGCAATATCGAAAACCAGTTCGAGATACGTGCCCGGTTCTGTGATGGGTTGCACGCCATAACAGCCCAATCGCAAGTTGCCCGGTTGTTGAAAATTCACGGCAGTCTGGAAATGAGTGCTCAGAGCGGTGGTTCTCAACTCGACAAAATTCAGGATCGAAGGCTGGTAACTGAATGTAATATCACAAGCATAAATGGTTTCATTCGATCCCGCGCGGATGGGGATGATCAGTTTTTCGCCGGGCATACCCCAGAGGTCGGTTAAATCGGAATATGCATTATTTGTACCAATCGATTTTGCCATCGCCGAAAACGGCGTCCAGTTGCCGTCAACATCGCCCAGCAGGATTGCCGTATAATCCTGGGCAATTTGCTCGGCAAACAGGGCGGAATAGGATCGCGATTCCGGTTCAAACAGCCAGTTACCGACTTTCGACTCCGGATTCGGCGCCAATCCCACGGCATGCATGGCGATCATCGATGCGTCGTACATCAGGATGACACCACTTTGATCGACATCGGCGGCAATCCGTTGATGTTCGGGAGGATCGGGGATGAGCGCCACCGCAATTTGAGCCGTGAGTGAGGCATCGTACATCAAAATCGAGGATGCAGAAATGTCATCGGTTTTCGATGGCGTAATCGTATAGCTTGAATTGCCCTGGAGATTGGTGAATTGATAATAACCCGCAGCATCGGTCTGCTTCACCACGCTCGCGTCACCGCTCAATTGCATGTCAGCATTTTGGATGGCAGTGCTGTTGAAATAATAGGTGACATTGCCGGAAATCGAATGCTGCATCGGGCAATAGCCGATACCATCTAACCCATTCTGATAATGCTGCTGGATTTCGACAGGCAGTAGCGCGCGTTCATAAACAGCGATTTCATCCAACGCTCCGTTATAATAATAGCCTGCGTGCAAATGACCGATTTCGAGCGCGGCATTGGGCGAGGAGAAATTCCCGGTATAATCATGAATCATGCTATTTTCTTCAATGCCATCCACATAAATCAGGTTTTTATCCTGGTCTTCATCCCGAACAGCCACAATGTGATGCCACACGCCATCGGTCAGCACCGTGGTACCTGCAATATAGTCGCCATTGCGATTCTCGTCCTTCAACTGGAACAGCGCTACTCCTTGCGGTGAACCGGAACACCAGACGCCAATCCACCAGTGGAGGTTTGAGCCGCCGCCATCCCTGCCGATAATCACTTCATTTGTACTTCCGGTGCAGCCCGTTTCTTTTTTCATCCAGAATTCGATGCTGAAGCTGGCGGCTTTATCCCAGTTGAGCGAAGGGTGGGGGGGAACGTTTATTTCATTCCCGGTTCCACCGAATTGCTGTGCATTATTCACGATGCCGGCGATCGATGTCGGCGGTTTGGAAGTGCTGGCATCGAGCGTGCCGACAAAATCTTCATACGGCGGTCCGGCGGTTTCTTCGAGCATCCAGTAATGGGTTATCCCTTCGGGACACGGGAGCGGTTCGCCCACGCTGATTGTGAAATTCTGCGTGTCTGAGCCCAGGGAATTGCTGGCTTCAACCGTCACATCGACATCTCCCCCGGTTGAAGGCGTCCATTCAATCAGCCCGGTTCCGGCGTTAATCGTCATCCCGGCGGGATATGTGAGCAACGCATACGTCGGCGCAGGGAATCCGATAGCGGAGACGTCGTAGGTGTAAAGGTCACCAGCGAATCCATCTTCCACCGGCGATGAAACGATCTGCGGCGCGATTTTTTCGCAATAGCCCTTGCCCATGCCCCCCGCATAATAATGGGTCATAATTTCCTGATCGGATAACGCCCGGTCATAGAGGGCAATTTCATCCAAAATACCATGATAGCGATAATGCCCGCCAAGATTCAGGTAACCGATATTCAGCGATACATTCGCGCTGAAATCCTGGCTATAATCATATAATAATGAATCTATTTTCACACCGTCGACATAAATCCGGTTTTTATCGAGATTGCCATCCCGGACAGCGACGACAAGATGCCAGGCACCATCGTTGAGTGCGCTTCCGCCACCGATGGCATCACCAGCACCCGATTTATCCCGCAGTTGGAATAAAACGGTGCCGTCGTCTTTGCACCCGATCCACCAGTGCAGATTGGTTGTGGCATCATCCCTGCCGATGATGACCCGGTTTCCCTGGGTACTTTCGCTGGTTTTCATCCAGTATTCAACGGAAAAGCTCTGGTTGCTGCCCCAATCATACGTGCCATCGTCAGCGACATTCACTTCATCGGCTGCGCCATCGAAATGCTGCGCGCCGCTGACGATGCCCGCTACCGGAGACGGACAATTGGTGCAGATCGCATCATTCGATCCGTAAAAATCTTCAAACGGCGATCCTGTATCATCCAGTTTCCAGTAATGGGACATTGCCGATGGGCAGGCGGGTTCGACAACGTGAATCGTAAACGCCTGGGTGTCGCTCCCCTGAGAATTGCTGGCTTCGATGGTTATATCGATATCGCCGGCAATCGCTGGTACCCATTCGATAAGCCCGTTGACAGGATCGATCGTCATTCCTGCCGGGTGAACCGTCAAGGTAAAAGCAGGTGATGGATTTCCGCTGGCAGTTACGGCATAGCTGTAGAGCTGCCCCACAACGGCTTCGGTGACCGGGGTGGAGATGATTGCTGGCGGCATAACACCGGCTTGAATCGTCAATGTATTCGAGGCATACGTGAGCCCCGCCTCGGCTGCCGAAAATGGCGTGACCTGTGCCTGCCATTCATCGCCAATATCAGTTTCATTGAATACGATTCTGTTGCCTCCGCTTGAATAGAGCGAAAGAATTTGTGCGGGTGCGAGCGGATACGGATAAATCCGCACATCATCGATGGCGCCTTTCCACATATAGCCATTGTTTATACCGAACGAACCGATGGATATTGTTCTATCGGTTACATCGACGGTGACGGTGGCGCGGTCGACTTCAGCGCCATTTTTATATAAAATCATATCATCTGTATCCGCATTATACGTCACCGCAACAAAATACCACGTATTCAACGCCAGCGACTGCGCATCCTGAACCGCATTCCAGTTCCCGTTGTGACCGGCTGAAAGTTTGCGATCATACGATTTCGGAGCCCAGAGTGCATGCCCTCCGCTATTTTCATCGCCTGAAATAATGTTATTGCCGCTGTTGTTGCCATCGCCTGTCCGGTATACCCAGGCAGCTTTGGTATAGGATGAATTGATCGGGAAATTTTCCCCGGCACTCAAGTCATCGTTGCCATCGAAAATAAAGGCGCCAAATCCATCACACCCTTCGGAGGCAGCCCAGGCGGGATCTCCGTGGGCGATTACCGAGATAGCATTTCCGGAGTAATCTGCAAGGGCATCCTGTGTACCGCCTTCCATTGGCAAATACAGCCCCATCTGTGTCGCACCATTTTTCAGCCAGGCAGTGGCGGCAGTCACCGAAGTTCCGTCCAGATCATACGTGCAAATCAAATCATCCGTGGTCAGCACATTCGGTGAGGTTGCGCTCAACAGCAGGTTCGACACTGTTGCTTGCGATGGCTCCGTGTAAATTGTCAATGTATTTGAGGAATGCGATGCACCAATTTCCGATTGAGAGATCGGCGTCACGACCGCCTGCCATTGTTCGCCTTCAGCGGTTTCGGGGGACATGATTGTATCGATCCCGTTATGAAATAACGTCAGGATTTGATCCGCTGAGAGGGCGCGCTCATAAATCCGGGCGTCATCGATCACGCCGTTCCAGTTGTTGTTGCTTTCAAACGCTCCGATCCAGACTTTTCTGTCGCTTGCGCTTTGCGTGGGAACGCCGGTCGCTCGATCAATTTCGACACCATTTTTATACAGAATCATCTGTCCGGAATTGAAAGCGGGATCGAACGAGACCGCGACAAAGTACCATGTATTCAGTTGCAAGGCTTCGCTGTCTTCAACGTGCTTGAACCATCCGGGATTGTGACCTGCGGCGAGGAGAAATCCATCACCGGGCGCCCAGAATGCGTGATCGTGGTTGCCGGAGATGATATTGCAATTACCGGGACCGGTTCGTTTCACCCAGGCTGTTTTTGTATAGGAACCCAACGGCATGATATCTCCCATATCGATATCGGCTTCGCTGCTGCCATCGAATACGAATGCGCCATTGCCATCATAGCCAGCCAGCGCGTTCCAGGCTGCGCCGGACGCTTTTATGCCCGAATGTGCATTGCCTGAAAGATCCAGCACAGCATTTTCAGCGCCTCCTTCGAACGGCAGGTAGAGCGCCATCTCGGGTGCTGCATTTCGAATCCAGGCTATGGCTGCGGTGGTTGCGCTTCCGGTGAGTTCGAACGTGCAAAAAAGATAATCCGAATTCAACACATTGGGCGATGACGCGAGCAATTCAAGATTGACAAGCTGCGGTGGCAGGAAATTGTCGAGAGCAGTGAACCAGGCAGCCGCCATCTTCGAATAACCGGTATCATTGGGGTGCAAAGTGTCATCCAAATCGTCGGGATAAACCAGCGCATTTTCTTGATCGACAACGATGATATTATCCCCACTTGATACGCGAGTATCGGCAAGGCTTTGGATGGCATCGTTCAACGCAGTGGTCTCCAGTCCCTGGGCGGAGGTAGGATTGCTTCTGTTGATAATTCGCGCCAGAAAGACCGTAATCATGGTCGAATAATCGGTTTCATATTGATCGATTTTATCCAGAATTTGGTCGATTTCGACGGCAATTCCCGCTGCGGTTTCGCCGTGTGAGATATCGTTTGTCCCGATATGAAGCAGGACAATATCCGCCGGATTGTTGACCAACCAGTAATAAACATTCTCACGAATCTGGTCGGCACGCCAGCCGTCGTGTCCCTCATGGTCGCGATCGAAATCCTGCGGGACGCCATCGGAAAGGTTGCCAACGAAATCGATACTATGACCGGCTGTGGTGAGAGATAAGTACAGGGCTCGACGATAGCCCGTATCCTCCGGGCTGCCGGCAGCGCCCCTGGTAATGGAATCCCCGAGAGGCATTACCCTGATCGGCGTTTCAGCTTTTAGATTCGCCGGCAATGCAAAAATGAAAATAAGGCTTATGATAATACCGGCAATTTCGCTGAACGTCATTCCGCGTTCCTTGCAGCGCATATTCGTCTCCTTTTAATTATTGATTTGCAATGAAGATGCCAGTTTTTTTGAGCATTAAAATGTCGTTATGATGAACGATAAGCTGCCTGTATTGGTGAAGATATTTCATAAAATTGCACCATCCTGCGGCTAATTTTCTTTTAAACATCCAACATCTGTTTTAATAGCAATCGAAGCAGCCTGAATCATTCTGAATCCACACCAGATGCAGAGAGAGGTTTATCGAGGCGACGTTTCGGGAAGAGATTTCAGTGCTGTCGTATCAAAGCTGTCTTTCATTTTGAATTTAGCAGATAAAAATGAGATGAGTAAATATACAAGATTTTAATCTTACTGTCAATGATAAAAATCACATCCCCCGCTAATAACCAACGAATTTTACTGTGATTGAAGGTTTTGTAACCAGTTGCCAATCCTTTGATACGTTAAAAGCGGGATCACCAAAATGAGGTGAAATGTCATATCGAGTGCAATGCTGCAAAATAGGACGCTGCTTAAAAAATATGGGGGAATCGTCGATGGTATGACCATTGCGGATAAAAACTTCAAGGAGAGCGGTCATTGTGCGCCGCCCAGCGGGAATTCATTGTTCAAAAGGTCTAATGAATGCCCAGGGGCGGTACACTGATAGAAGGATTCGGGCATGACAGAACTGGTAAAGTATTTTCTGGTTTTTTATAGATATTCAAAGGTTGCTGCTTTTCGGATGGGATCTATTTAAAAAAAATCATGTGAATTGCAACCAGTAACATCGCAAAACCAAATATTTTTCTCAAAACATCTGCCGGAAGCGCAACCGCGATTTTTGCACCGATGTAACCGCCTATGAAAAATCCCAGGCAGATGAAAGCTGCAATTTTAATATCGACGAAGCCTTGCTTGTAATACGTCCAGGCTGCCAGCAAACCGATTGGCGGTACCAGCAAGCTGAGGGTTGTTCCCTGTGCCTGGTGCTGGGTCATGCTGAAGAGGTAAATGAGCGCCGGAACAATGAGGACGCCGCCGCCGATGCCTATTAATCCGCTAATGGTTCCGATAACCAGACCAAGCAATAAATATAATGCAATATCAGCCATAATACGAAATCTCCCGTTTGAGTGAGAAATGTGAAATGAAAATTTTTGCTCTTCCTTTTCGAAGCGATTATTTTTCACTTCCATGAGTGTAATTCATTTAAGGATGCGGGATAAAATTAATTACCCTTTTAAATTTCTCAAGTGGCTATTTATCAGAATTATTTTTAAGCAAAATGTCAAACTTATTTTAACCCATCAGCAAAATAGTGGCTGAACGAAAAGTCAATATTTCTTCACCCTGAGCGGAGTCGAAGGATTATAAGTCCTTTTCAATACGTTATGCTTCGACTCCGCTCAACATGAAAATGTTAGCTTTCGTTCAAGCACTAAATATTGCTGTAAATACGGCATCGCGGGACGGTCGAATCAGATATTGAGATTATTCGGAATCATTTCAGATGCTGGGCGAAAATACCTTTTATAAACCATCTCCGGAATACGAGGAACAAGACGATTGGCGGGATGATCGCCAGCATTCCAGCGGCAGTAAGCCCTCCCCAATAAGTACCCCAACTCCCTAAAAATGACACGATCCCTTGCGGCAGAACGCGAAGCTCTTGTGATGAAATAAAGGCGAAAGCATAGAGGTAATTATTCCAGGCGTTGATGAAAATGAATACAGCGACTGCTATCAAGCCGGGTATCATCAAGGGAATCACGATTTTTATCAGCATCCTGAGTCGAGAGCAGCCATCTATCTGGGCAGCTTCTTCGATTTCTTCGGGATTGGAAAGAATGAAATTGCGCACCATCCAGACAGCGAAGGGCAAATTGAAAATAACGTTGGCGATGATCACCGCCACCAGCGAATCGTACAAACCCAATTTATGGAAGAACGCCAGAAGTGGTGTCAGTATGGCAACAGGAGGCAGCAGCGGCAGGATGATCAGCATTAGCCCTAATTGATGCCCGGGAAATTTGAAGCGCGCCAGAGAATACCCGCCAGGGATGGCAAGTACGAGCACAATCGCAATGGCTGCTAATGCAACCAATAAGCTGTTTCTCAGGTAGAGCAAAAAATATGGACGACTCAGTAGCGCCATATAATGCTCCGCTGTCAGTCGTTCGGGAAACAAATTTGTGTCGCCTCGCGGAGCCAGAGATGTTCGGATACCCCATAAAAACGGTATAGCCACAAATAGGAATATGCCTGTAAATATTGCCCAATATAAAACCGTAATGTTTCGATTTCTTTTCATAGGAAATTCAGAGCACTGTTGTGCATGATATCGGATTCTATTTGGTGGTTTCGACGCGCTCGGAGCCATCAAAATAGCGAGAAACAATCCCAATAAAGCTTACTGATTCATCCCGTTTTGTCCGCTGAGGCTGTTCAATGAACGAAGGGAATATGAAAAATGTTCCTGGCACCAGCGTTCCAAAGCCGCCCGACCATATCGGGAACGTACACGCGCATTTTAACCGTTGTCTGAAATTGGTAAAAATATGCTTGTATTTTTCTGCGAATAGTTTTATCTTAACCGGTACAACGAATTCATCATTCAGGAGGCGGGATAAATTAACCCGGACGTTTTGCTCAAAAAATAATTTTGATAAATGATCCTGTTGATTTAATCAGATTGAACCTTTCAAAGGTTTACGGAAACACAATATGTTGGTCGCAACACGATTTACATCTCAATATTTAGTGTTACGCCTTGAGCATAACCTTTGATAGGTTAACACATCAACGGATTTATAAATAACCACTTAAGAAATTTGAATGGGTAACTTATTTTTTCCCACCTCCTTAAAGATTACTTTGGAGCCGGTTTGTCAATGATATTTTCGCGCCGGAATGCGGACCTGATTTTGCTTCATGCACCAAGTATTTATGATTTTAGAAAAGTGGCGAATTTACTCGGACCTATCAGCGATGTCATTCCGTCTACCCCGGTATTCGAGATGTATCCCGTCGGATTTTCCTCACTTGCGGAATATTTGGGTGCACACAATGTGTCAGTTCGGATTATCAATCTTGCCTACCGAATGTTAAGCAATCCCGGTTTTGATGTGGAAAAGACCATTCGCAAGTTGCGCCCGAAGGCATTCGGGATTGATTTGCACTGGTTGCCCCATGCGCATGGCAGCGTTGAAATTGCAAAAATTTGTAAAAAATATCACCCGACCGTCCCGGTCATATTTGGCGGATATTCGGCAACGTATTTTCACCGCGAATTGCTGGATTATCATGAGATTGATTTTGTGATTCGGGGTGATTCCACCGAAGAGAGTTTGCATCAACTCATGCGGCAAGTTGGCGACGGAGGACAAGATTTTGAGCAAATTCCGGGATTGAGCTGGCGCCATCCGGAGCGAGGGATTGTTGAAAATCCAATGCCTGATCCGCCCGAGTCGCTAAATCAATATATGAATAACTATGTAAATTTATTCAAAATGGCGATCAGATTTCGGGACATCAAAAGCCTGACAGCGATTCACGATTGGTGGCGCTATCCAATCACGGCAGTTCTGACCTGCCGCGGTTGTACTGAAAATTGTGCGATCTGCGGCGGCTCGAAATACGCGTTGAAGCATTATGGCAACCGCCGTCAGCCGTCTTATCGCGATCCCGCTTTGATTGTGCAAGATATTTTGAATATCGGGCGATTCACCCGAGCACCCATTTTCGTCATTGGCGATCTGAACCAGCCAGGCGAATGGTACGCCAACCAGATTTTAAGCGGATTGAAAAAGCGTCCGGTCAAAAATCAAATTGTCTTCGAATTATTCAATCCTTCGAAAGAGGACTATTTCAAAGACCTCGGCGACGCGGGCATCAACTTTAATTTTGAAATGTCACCTGAATCGCATGCTTATGAGGTTCGAAAGGCAGCAGGCAAATTTTATAAAAATGAAGATATGGAAAATAATATCAAATGGGCGCTGGAGAACGGCTGCCAGAAATTCGATATTTTTTTCATGATTGGGCTGCCTGAACAAACATCTGATTCGGTGCTCGAGACGGTTGAGTATTGTGAGTATTTACTGGGGAAGTTCGGCAAACGAGTAGTGCCATTTATTTCGCCGTTGGCACCATTTCTCGATCCCGGCAGCCTGGCTTATGAAAATCCGGATGCTTACGGTTATCGAATTCTGTTCCACAAATTTGAAGATTATCGCCGCGCCTTGCTAAAGCCCAGTTGGAAATACATGCTCAGCTTTGAAACGCGCTGGCTGGATCGAGAAGCCATCCTGCAATTGACTTATGAGGCGGGCAAGCGATTGAGTCGAATCAAACATAAATTCGGTTTAATAGATGATGCTGCGCTGGCAACGATTTTGAATAAGATTGACATCGCCCTTAAAAAACACCAGCAGATTGCCCAATCTTATGAAGGAAATGAAGCTGCATTTGAGCGAGAACTTGAATTTCAATTGCAGACCGATATGCGCATCGATAGCATGGCAACTATCTGTGGCAAAGAGGAAATTAAATGGCCATCGGCAGCCCAGAATTTTAAATTTTTAAATATTGCCAGGGCGATTTTGTTCGATTGAGAAGGAGGAAAGATTTATGCGTCGTAAGATTTTGCTGCTGCTAAAAGAACTGCGGGCACCCTTTTTCACAGCGGTGATTGTTCCGACGATTTTGGGCTTAGCCATCGCCATCAATCATGGTCTTGAAATCAATTGGGTGCACTTCATCCTGACATTGTTCGGGGTGATATTCCTGCATGCGGGAACCAATATTGCCAACGACTATTTCGATCACAAGAGCGGCAATGACGAAGCGAATAATGAATATGCGCGTCCGTTCACCGGTGGCAGCCGGCTCATCCAGAATAACGAATTGAAACCGCGGGAGGTGCTGTCAGAGTCGCTGTTTTTCTATGTGCTGGGAGCAGCCATCGGATTATATTTCATTTTCACCGTGGGAATCGGTATTTTAATTCTAGGATTCGCAGGTGTTTTTATCGGCTATTTTTATACCGCGCCACCGTTCAGGCTGGTTTATCACGGTCTAGGAGAACTGGCTGTGGGAGTGAGCTGCGGCATCCTGGTTACATTCGGCGCGTACTACGTGCAGGCGGGGCATTTTTCATGGGAACCGGTTACGGCGGGGATCCCCATTGGATTTCTCATCGCGGCGGTGCTCTGGATTAATGAATTTCAGGATTATCACGCCGATAAAAGCGTTGGCAAAAAACACTGGGTCGTACGAATGGGCAGGCAAAAAGCTGAGAAAATTTATCGCGTCATCATGTTTGCCGCATATCTTGTTATCGTGGTTGCCAGCGTTGCCGGATGGATTTCGATTTTTGCGCTGATTGGATTAGTCACACTTCCGATTACGGTTAAAGCCATTAAAATCGCCTCAAGAGAATATGATAATCCGCGTCAGCTCGTTGGTGCTAACGCAGCCACGATTTCGACACATTTTCTGACGGGGCTTTTGCTTTCGCTGGGTTATATGCTGGAGCATTTTCTCGTTTAGCAAAAGTCGAGATAGGGTGACTTGCTGCAATCCGAGATATCGCTACAATAACACGATTCCATTCAGGTCGCCCTGAAACCTATTTGTCTTCCATGCATCCACCTTTGATCTCTTCGACTCACTATCCTCATGTGTATCAAAATATTTCCATTGAATTGAAAGGAAGCAATACATTGTATCATATAGATACAAAAGCAATGTCATGCTAATGCCTACGATTTATTCATTTTGTTACAGCACGGTTATATGTGAAAGAAATTTCCAAAAACCAGTAATCCTATGAACGCAAATTTTTAAGAATAAATTCAAATATATAACATGAAATAAAAGAAGTTAACCGACAGGGACATCTTTAATGCAAAGCAATTAAAGATTTATACTGTTTCAAATTGGTATAGATTTTGCCTCAAATCCCGAAAACTCTGGTTATAGACTTGAATTGAAGGTTCCTGTCAATCAAGATCACTATCTACAAAATCAGGTTATAAACCTATCATATTCAGGGGGTGAAATAAGATTCATGAGTTCCATGAATTTCCGACAATATAAGATTTTAGTTGCATAGATTTAGAGCGGATGGAAGCATGAATTGCTTAAGATAAGAATGAATCATAGTTTTCCCGCAAATTTTCATCCCTGCATTCGGATAGAGAACTAAATCAATGGAGATTCATAAATGGAGTTTTCAGTTCTCTGACCCTATTAGGTGAAAGCACATTTGCCAATATTCTAATTCACATAAAAAATCTTTAGAAGCGATAATATTTGTCCGGGGCACATCGCCAAACGACCTTTCCTGTACAGGGCAAATATAAAACATTTATTGGGGGCCGATAGGAGGAAGATACGTGTCCAATGAGGCAAACTCTGAAAAAAATCTAAGCGCAAGCGAAATCTCTCAAGATTCCATAGAATTGGTAGAGCGAATCAATCGGCTTAATGATATTGAAAAGGAAGTTGAGGAAAGAATTGAGAGCATCATCATCAAAAAAGAGCGATTCCGGGATTGGACAAAGTCGATTGCGGATAATGCAAAAATTCAGGAATTATTTTCACACTTTGATAATGACCTGGCAAAGGTATTTTTAAAGCTAAAGCACCTCAAGCGGTTACGAGAAATTCTCTCCAATTACTCCGGTCAAGCCGCACACCATAAAGAACAGCATCGTGCGATTGCTGCTGAAATCCTTCAAGCCCTGACACATATTAATGAAAAGGCGAACCAAATCCAAAATCTTGGTGAACTTTTTTCAACAGATAAATCAGGCGATGAAGGAATTACTACAGAATCCGGTGAGAGTGAAAAATTGGATGTCGTCGTCGATGACTCTCCTGAGTCGGCATTTCGACTTGAAAAGCGCAAAGAGGCTGCAAGAAAATTCGCAGCCTATCAGACGACGACTAAAAACGTTCTTAATCAATTTATTTCTGATAAATTGAAATCGAATGACGCCGGACACAAAAAATCGTCTGAGAAAATTAGCGGGGAAACCTTTAACATATTCGGAAGAAAAGCAACATCCAGCCCTGGTGAAGATGACGCACTTTGCCCAACTGAAACCGGGGATGACTTATCTGAAAATCAGCCAGCGATACCAGCATCCGGAGCATCTTTCGCTGGAGAAGCCGACGATGACAGCAGCCCGACTGCTTCGGGAACGGAAACCAGCTTTCGCAAAAACATTTCGCCTAAATTACCTGAGAGTCTGTTCCGCAAACAGCAATCCGACGCATCGCCTCAAGCCTCGGAGACCGAAGAATCCGAGCAAAGCCAGGATGAGGAGAATAAAAGCGAAGGCACACTGCAAAAATTTAAGAACCGTTTTATTCAAAAGAAAAAGAAATCAAAGGAGGCTGACAAAACGATGCAACAGGAAGTCAACGGAAGCAAATCAGGTGAACAATCACACAGAAGAAAAAGAAGCAAGAAATCTCAAAAAGAGAAACAGCGCTTCAAACCAAGTGCAACCGATACTGATGTCCTGTACCTGGGCATTGATTTAGGAACATCACAAACGACAGTGGCTGCAAGCAATGCAGTATGTGAAACAGTCATGAGTGTTGTCGGACTGCCAAAAGACATCATTTCAGAAAAATTACTGAAGAAAGATAAATTGTTTGGATCAGAGGCTTTGCGGAACAAGCTTTCGCTTAATCTCTATCGACCGCTGGAAAAGGGAGTTATCAAAGATACGGACGCAGATCTGGAAGCAGCCAGGGAATTATTGAAATATGTGATTAACCTGGCAAAGCCGGAAAAGTATAAAAAAATATTTGCGGTAATCGGTGCTCCTGCGCGTTCCAGCTTTGAGAATCAACAGGCACTGATTGATGCAGCACGAGAAGCAGTGGATGCGGTGATGCTGATCAGCGAGCCGTTCGCAGTAGCCTACGGAGAAGGCAATATATACAACTCGCTCGTCGTCGATATCGGTGCCGGCACAACCAATATTTGCTGCTTGAAGGGAACGATGCCCTCGGATAGCGATCAGGTAACGCTGCTTAAAGCCGGTGATTACATAGACAACCAATTGATCGAATCCATATCTACTAAAATTCAGGGAGCACAGCTCACGAAAGATATTGCCAAAAAATGGAAAGAGAAATTTTCATTTACAATAGAATCTCAGCACCGCGCTGTCGTCGAAATGACAATTGAGGGCAAACCGGCAAAAGTCGATATAAGTCGAAATATTAAGGAAAGCTGTGAATCGATCATCCCCGAAATTTGTAGAGGGATGAGAAAAGCAATTTCTGCCTTTGATCCTGAATTCCAAAATGAATTGAAGCAAAACATCATTTTGGCAGGTGGCGGGAGCTTGATCCGAAACATTGATAAATCGTTGATCCAGCAATTGCGTTCGATGGGTGAGATTCAGATTTCGCGCATCCCGAATCCTATCACAGCAGCCGCAAAAGGTGCACTCGCGCTTGCGAAAGACTTGACAGATGACTACTGGCGGGCATTTTAAAGAAAGCGCTTTTTAATTCCAATTTATGAATTTAATACAAAGTAAGTGTTAAATTTACTATTTATAAAATAATTACTTAAGTGGTACAAATGCAAAAAAATGCTTAAGGAGGACTTCAAAATATGGCAGAGGAAATCGAAAACACGACTAAAAGCGCAGACAATGATGTTTTGTATCTCGGAATCGATCTTGGTACATCAGAAACTGCTATATCTGCTAGTAATAGCATCAGTGCCAGACGGTTGAGCGTTGTCGGGTGGCCCAAAGATTTAATCTCCCAGAAGCTCTTGAAAAAGGATGTGCTATTTGGTCAAGAGGCATTGCGGCATAAACTGGCATTAAACATTTATCGCCCGCTAGAAAAAGGTGTTATCAGAGATACGGATGGCGACCTGGAAGCTGCACGCGAATTGGTCAAACACGTGATTGGCTTAGCCAAACCCAAAAAATATAAAAAAGTCTATGCGGTTATTGGTGCGCCTGCCCGTTCGACATTCGCCAATCAACAAGCGATAATTGACGCTGCAAGGGAAGTTGTCGATGCCGTTATGATCGTAAGTGAACCGTTTTCGGTAGCCTACGGAGAGGGCAAAATTTCAAATTCGCTGGTGATCGATGTCGGAGCGGGCACGACTGATATCTGCTGTCTGAAAGGCACGATGCCGGAAGACGAAGACCAGGTAACGATCCTGAAGGCGGGTGATTACATTGATAACGCGCTGATGGATTCTTTGAAAACCAAAATCCAGGGCGCGCAGTTGACAAAAGATATGGCGAAAAAATGGAAAGAAGAATATTCATTTGTTCTCGAACCTGAGAAACCCGCTGTTATCGAACTCACTATCGAAGGCAAACCCGTTCGCGTCGATATCACAAAAAATATAAAAGAAAGTTGTGAATCGATCGTTCCCGAAATTGTTGCCTGTGTGAAAACGATCATCGCATCATTCGATCCCGAATTCCAGCCGGAACTCAAACAGAATATCATCCTGGCTGGAGGCGGCAGTTCTATACGCAACATTGATAAGATGTTCACCAGAGAACTCCGATCCCTGGGTGCCGTTCAGGTACACCGCGTGGAAGAGCCATTCATGGCAGGATCCAAAGGTGCGCTTAGTCTGGCAAGAGATTTGACAGACGATTATTGGAGAGCGCTGTAGACCAGAACCGGATGCACCTGAGCCCCTTGCTCAGGTGCTTAATATTCCAATGCATTCGCCTGGAGATTCGAATTCCATGATTGTCTAACGTCAGTTATCAATACTATCGAACCGACGGTAATCATCAAAAGCTGCTCAGGCAAATTTTATATCGCTTTAAGGAACAAAATAATAGTAATCTAATCGCAATACCGCTGAGCCGGAATCTCATGGCTCATTCAGGAAGCTGGATTAAATACCTCAATAAACTATAATAGCTGTCTCGAAGAAAATTGAGGCTTCGCGAAGTTAAAAGCAGTTCACTTTATCCCGGATCCCCACAGGGATTTCGGTGTAAATGGTAGGCGAAATATGTAGTTCAGGCAGATCTCGTCACTTTAAGCGTATCAAGCCAAAGCGTAGCAGTTTTTTAAATCATTTGTGGTGAAGGACATGCGTTTATTCCGATTTATCAGCCAGGCACAAACCATGTGCAAATAAGAAATGCAGCCGGCAACGCCAGGGATTGCATCAATCAAAGTATCGCGGATTTATCGGAAAAGCAATATAATTAACAGGCAAATCTATAAAATGTCTGGATGGAGAGAATACACTGATGATTGTAACAGGAAACCTTAAAGATTTTAATCTAACTGAGATCATAAAAATGAGTTGCATGGACATCCGAACGTCTCAAATAACGATTAATACAAGCTCAGGTGAAGGGATAATCTTTTTTTCAGAAGGCAATCCTTATCATGCTCAATTAGGTGATAAAATTGGAGAAGACGCCATTCATTGCTTGCTAGATGAAACAGAAAAAAATGGTGGATTTTTTCGTGTAGAACCGGATGTCACTTTGCCTCAACGTACTATTTCTCACAGTTGGGAAGATGTACTTGAAAATAGAGGAATGAAGCAATCCGAAGAGCCTCCAGAGCCAAGTTCCTCAAATAGTAAGGAGGAGAGTCCTATGCTCATAGGCAGAAAAGAAGCCATAACAAAAGTGCTGAAAAGTTTCCAGGAAAAGAATAATTTCAAAGCCCCCAAACGACCGCTGCATCAACCTGACACGGATGAAGACCATCTGAAGCCGCTGGGCAGGGGTGAATCGCTTGTTAAAATATTAAATAATTTAAAAGCACGCGAAAAAGAAATTGAAGGCGCAGCCATCGTCAGCACCGAAGGATTTATCATTGCTTCGGCGCTGCCGGAGGAAATGGAAGAAGAGCACGTAGCCGCGATATCGGCTGTAGTCCTTTCGATGGGTGAACGCATTACTGATGAACTGGTGCGCGGAACGTTGGAACAGGTTTACGTCCGTGCGGACAACGGATTTGTATTTTTGACCCACGCGGGTCAGGACGCCTTGCTGATAATTATCACAAATCCTAATATCAAGCTGGGGATGATTTTTCTCGATGCGAAAAAAACGATATCCGAGCTAGTAGATTATCTTTAAAAGCTTGCCCCATAGTTCCGCTGAAATGGTGGTGCGCCTGGCACCATCATGATACAAAAAGCGAACTCATTCAACAACACATTTTTTCAGTTAACTTGGAGGTGTTAAAAATGGGAACAGGTGCAAAGGATCCCCGAAGAATTTTAAATTTATTGCTGCAGCTTCCTGGTGTATCATCTGTGGCAATCGTAGGGCGAGATGGATTCGTGATCGATAGTGTTTCTGGAGATGAAGTCGATCTTGATGCCCTGGGAGCAGTCATTTCAACTGGCTTCAGTTCTAAAGAGGTGATGGGAACTGAATTGAATCTCGGCTTTCTAACGCATGCCATCATGGAATACGATGTCGGGAAAATTTTGACAGCATCGTGTGGTGAACATATTTTGGCAGTCGTCACCGAACCCGGTGCGATTATCGGGCATATACGTCATAACATCAAAAAACACATTATCGAACTCGGGAAGTTGATTTAGCTTTTAAATCTGTTAATGCTTAGGTGTATCTATCTTTGAGTTATACAACCCGCAATGGAGGTTTTTTTTAATGCCCAGAGAAATTAATGATGTGCTAGATGAGGTTTTACAGAACGCACCCGGTGTTATAGGAGCTATACTAATCGATGTTGACGGTATCCCAATTTGCATTAGCGGACGTTTCGAGCTTCCCGCCGAAGAATTGGGCGCTTTGCTTGCGGCTTGTTTCACGTCGTACGCGCAAGTAGGTGCTGATTTGGGGCAAGAGCTCTCTACTGTGATGACTGAATATAAAAATTTAAAATTATATCAGGTGGGAATGCCTCGAGGCGGGCTAATCATCATTGCCGATAAAAACGCATATCTGGGGATGATCCGATTGGAAGCCAAACGTGCCATTAGAGAATTAACCGACTTAATGAGTGTCTCGGAAAAATCACGCGAAGAATTAATGACAAGACATAAATTCAGGGCGCCAAGCGAAGATGAAGTAAAGGACCTTATTTCAAAATTCTTGTAAGGAGAGAAGAATGAGACTGATTAATGGTCAACTCTATATAAAAATTCTTTTTTTTGGAACGGCGTTGGCTGGCAAAACCACTACATTGAATTGGGTATATCAGAACGTGATTCCGAATTCCATGAAAAAAACATCGGAAATCAAAAGCATCAATACCTCGTTCGGACAAACCATGCTTTTCGATTTTGTGCCTATCAAGATATCTGATAATATTAATTTCAGATTTTTCACCGCAACCGGTCAGGATTATTATGCCGGTACCCGAAAATTGCTCTTTCAGGAGGTTGATGGCGTATTTTATGTCGTCGATTCTCAAAAGGCTGAATTGGAACATAATAAAGAATTCGTCGATGAATTCTACCAGCATGTCAATACATATTTTAAAAGCTTGAAAGATATAAGCGTCGTTGTGCTTTTTAATAAACAGGATTTAGAGGATATTTATAAAGCATCCTTTCTAAAAAAAGAATTAGCACTCGATAAATTTCCTTCGTATGAGACGAGTGCTGTGACAGGGAAAAATTTGAAGCTGGCTTTCTCCAGAATGATTAAAATTTGCCTGAGGCGGGTCTCTTCGAATCAACTCTACAAAACCATTATTTGATGCATTAACTTGAGTAGGGTACCCTATGCAGCTAGACGCAAAAGCAACAATTGACCAGACTTTAAACAATATCCCCGGGATCATCGGTGTTATGCTGATGGATCTTGACGGCAAGCCGATTTATATAAACGGTCGAATCGATATGGCGGTTTCCGAGCTGGGTGCCGTCTCTGCTGCTTGTTATGCCGGCGCAAAAGAAATTGGCGAGTATCTTGCCCAATCTTCCGATTCGATAACCATCCTGGCAGAATACGATTCATTCAAAATATATCACATCGGATTATCGGGCAATGCCCAACTGATTATTCTCACAAAGATTAAAGAATCACGGATGGGAATGCTCCAATCGGAAATTGCTACCATCGAAAAAGAATTCTCTGCATCGATACAGTCGCTTCAAAACAAGCCCTCCCAGGAATCTGATGAATCCTCACCCCAAAAAATTTCCAACGAAGTTCAAAATGACTGAGCCGGTTACCAGGTACCGGGCAATACGGATCGCGCTTATGTTTAGTCGTATCCATTACATAAATATATCTTGACTTTTAACCAAAAAATGATTATTTTCGGGGGTTTCAGGAAGGGCTATGGAAGTGGTGTGTGGCATATTTTTTCACACCCTGAACGCGATATCTGCAATCAGGGGGGTGGGATTGAATAACTTGACACTTTTTTGCATTCACTTAAATAAACATAATAAATTAATAAAAAAGCACATAGAGCTTATTGTCCCGCCTCATCAATGCCGAATCGTCCAATATGCCAATCGGGTTTGATTTGCATCACCGGACTTGCTTTTTTTCGTTAAATCGCAGTGCTTTGCTAACGCAAAAATCCGCATCCATCCCCAATGCTCCAGGTCAATCAGAGTATCAAAGTGCATCATAAAAGATTCTGTATCCGTATAAATTTTTTTTGGAGGTTCAAGCAATGTCAAATGGAAGTAAAAATCGATCGTCAACGATGGGAATTTTAGTTGGGGGTGGACCTGCTCCCGGCATCAACGGTGTCATCAGTGCCGCAACGATAGAAGCAAGAGAACGAGGGCTGAAAGTTATAGGCATTTACGATGGGTATAAATGGCTCGAACAGGGCATCACAGATTACATCAAAGAGCTTTATATACCCGATGTGTCGCGAATACATTTCACCGGCGGTTCTATTTTGCGCACCTCACGTGCAAATCCGACCAAAAGCGATAAGAAGCTGGAATACTGCATCAGCGCACTTAAAAAATTGGGGATCAATTATCTGGTTACAATCGGCGGCGATGATACGGCTTTTAGCGCCAGCCAAATCGCGAAGAAAGCCAAAGGCGAAATCAGAGTTGCGCACGTTCCAAAAACTATTGATAACGATCTACCATTGCCCAGCAATCTGCCCACATTCGGCTATCAAACCGCCAGACATGTCGGCGTAAACCTGGTTCATAATCTCATGGAAGATTCCAAAACGAGCAATCGGTGGTACGTCATCGTCTCCATGGGTCGAAAAGCCGGGCATCTGGCTTTAGGGATGGCAAAGGCTGCAGGCGCAACACTGGCAATGATCGCCGAGGAATTTCCGCCAAAAGCAACCGTAAAAGAGGTGTGCGATCAACTGGAAGCTGCCATCATTAAGCGCAAAACCATGGGTCGTGACGATGGGGTTGTACTGGTTGCCGAAGGCATTGCGGAAAAATTTACGGAAGATGAACTGAAATCCATCCCGGGCGTCATCATTGATTACGATGAATATGGCAATATCCGGCTGGCGGAAGTTGAACTGGGAAAAATCATCAAATTGGAAATTGAACGCCGGTTCGCTGAACGCGGAGAAAAAATTTCACTCGTTGAAATTAATCTCGGATATGAACTTCGTTGTGCGCCCCCGATTCCGTTCGATTGTGAATACGTACGCGATCTCGGATTCAGCGCCGTGCGCTTCCTGCTCGATGAGCAATATCGGGATATCCCGAACGCACTTATCTGCGTCGATTCCGGAAAACTGCTGCCGATTCAGTTCGACGATTTGCTTGACCCGGAAACCGGAAAAACACGCGTCCGATATGTGGATGTCAATACGGATTCATACCAGGTGGCGCAGCAGTATATGATCCGTCTGAAAAAAGCCGACCTGGAAGATCCGGAACAATGTGCTTTGCTGGCAAGGACCGCAAAAATGACCCCGGATGCATTTAGGGCGAAGTTCGGCTATATGGTTGGTTACAAAGCCAAGTAATTCGAAATACCTTGATAAAGCGGCTCGAAATATGGATTCAGCCGCTTTTTTAATTTTGAGTCGATCAGAGCTTAGGTGCTTGCACGCAGATCTGAGGGAAACTGATTCATAACCAGGATACTCAAATATCATGTTGCATTTCAAATTATTTTTTAGTATTATTAGCCGCTCGATTTTATAGCTAGTGCTCGCGCATCTCAAATATTGCAAGTGATATGTGATCTGCTATGAACAGTTCAATCCTTAAAAATTTGATTCCATCACAAATACTAATGAACCTTATTGACCTGACGAAAGAAGTTAATGTGCAATGTGGCGAGTTGAGATGATTTCGAGCAGTAGGGAAATTGTGAAGATAATATGCCGGCAAGTATTTTTCAAATCATAATCGGTTTGGTGCTTTTGACAATCGGAGCCGAAGCTCTGGTTCGGGGGAGTTCCTCCCTGGCACTGCGCCTCAAAGTTTCGCCAGTGGTGATCGGGTTGACGATCGTTGCGTATGGTACCAGCATGCCCGAAATGGTTGTCAGTGTAAAATCGGCATTAGCTGATCAGGGCGCGATTGCGATAGGAAATGTCGTTGGATCAAATATCTTTAATATTGCTGTCATTCTCGGGCTATCCTCATTGGCTTTTCCTTTGAAAATAAATATCAAGCTACTGCGCTCGGACACGCCAATAATGATTATCGCTGCCTTTCTTTTTGCAGTTTTTTTCCGGGATCATAAACTTGGCTTTTTCGAAGGTGCTGTGCTTTTGCTGTTCATTCTTTTTTATATAATTTATAATTTCCTTGCGGCAAAACGTGCATCGTCTACAGAATTAGCCCTGATGAAAGTCGAAATTGCTGAATTTAAATATTTTAAAAATATTTACCTGGAAATAGTCACAATCTTACTTGGCTTTTCAATTTTAATTTTGGGAGCACATTTTCTCATAAAAGGCTCTGTAAAATTTGCTCAACTAGTAGGCATGAGCGAAGCCGTAATCGGATTGACGATCATTGCTGTCGGAACCAGCTTGCCTGAATTGGCTACTTCTCTAGTCGCTTCGATTCACAAAAAACCAGACATTGCGGTGGGGAACATCATCGGATCGAATATATTCAATATTCTTGGAATTCTAGGCGTTGCCACCCTCATATCTCCCATAAACGGTAAGGGCATAAAATCATTTGATATTTACGTGATGCTTGCCGTTTCAATTATCTTATTTCCATTCATGTGGAGTCACTTCGAGATTAAAAGATGGGAAGGATTTGTGCTGGTAGCGATTTACATCGGCTATATGTTCTATTTGGGAAGCGCAGCAAGCTGATGTGCCTTCGATTTTTTCCCGATGCGCATTTGGCGTCGCAGCGAAGCCGGCATTATTTTCCAAAATGGAGCCCGTCCAATTCCATTGTATCCGAAGGCTTCCAGCAGATTCATCGAATAATGCTTTCTGCGCGTCACTGAGATAACGCGAGTTGCTGTTAGCTGCCTCGCTTGATTCAACTTTCCTTTTTATGCTCTCAGCTAGTCCACATTTTGAATCCCTTCTTACCTTTCACAAATTTCTGAGCCATTACTAAAAATACGAGAATTTCCTTGCAATCGATACTTAAATGGCTTATTTTATGCCTGGCGCGAATCGACCATCAGATCACGATCCAGTTCGAGCAGCAAAACTTTTTGCGTGCCCAATTCCGGAGATGGAACACAACCACCTGCACTGATTTGCTTTTTAGCTTCTTGTCTTTTTTTTGCACAGATCTACCATAAAAAAATACCAATCCGCCTTTATAGCGTTTAATGCAATATTTTCGGAAATAAATTATGCCGGTTGCGGATGTAAATAATTTATGATTCGTCTATTATTAGAAGCCATCCGTAAAACAGGCTATCCACCAGTAATTTGTTTGACACAAGTACCAAAATTTTAAACGAAAATCCACTTTGAAAAGGTGTGGGTCTTCGCAGGATTGACATCAGGTGGTTTTTCGATCAGGTAATTTCAGATGCATGGAATGCAGGCTGAAAGCAGACATTCGATGAATCAACGCATTCAAAAACTATCGCCAATGAATGCCACCAAAATTTGCAGCCCGGATTCAGCGGACGCATGTCAATGGCATAAGATACCAATGCGGGCTTGCTGTCAGCCGATGTCAAAACGGCTGATCGGGAAAACAACATATCCACATGCGCGTTGGCAAAAGTCAGAGATGGAGATCAAGATGGAGCGCCTGAATCAATCGAGTAGTGGTTGCGAATGGAAAGCTCAGGTTTACTTTGCAAACATATCAAGATTCAATCGCTCATTTTTTCCGGGAGCCACTTACACCAAACTGGGATTAAAGTCAATTCACCGAAAAAAAATAAGCGCAAAACCTGCTATTCGCCCGCCATAGGAAATTTATTTTCGTGCAGACACCTCAATATTAATTATGTCCCCGGGCAATTGCACTATTTTTAACGATCACACAACAGAATTATCAAAAGATCCTAAAACTCGCACCATGCACTGACATCACGCCACAATAACCGGATCATTTACTCGTGAAATGTAAAGCATCATATTACCCGGAAAATTGGCTCGTATATTACGGTTCCGGCACCAAAAAAATCCAATGATTGTTAACCCTTATCAAATCGTGAGGTGTGCTAATGCGATTCTGCAAAGAGGCGATACGTACAAAACCCAAATCGATGTTTGAACGGGATATCGCCGGATTTTTGTATACTTTATTGATAAGCATCTTTTTGCTTGTCGGACAAAGCGCAATTGCGGCTGAACAGGATAAACTGCTAAGCGTGCCACAACCAATCCCGTTGAATGCAGCGGCAAAATGCAATGAAAAGCCTGAAAAAGGCATACTTCTTTCCGCACCGAAAAAAATTTCCGCTCATAAAACAAAACCACTCAATATCATTTTCAGCGAAGGATTCGAATCATCCTCAAGCGGGTGGAGTATCATTGGTGGAGTGTGGGAAATCGGAACTCCCACATCAGGTCCTGGTAGCGCGTTCAACAGCAATCGTTGCGCTGCAACCGATTTGAATAATTCATATCCAGCCGGATGTTGGGCAGGACTAATCAGCCCGTCAATAAACCTGCCAGTGATTACGGACGACCGCATTGAAATCGAGCTCCATTTTTGGACCTGGTATGCAATTGAATCCGGCTACGATTATGGCGTCATAAAAATCACCGATGATGATGGTCAAACGTGGAATGATTTGAGTTCGCAATTCGATGGCACAACCGGTGAATGGGAACTTGCAGCGTATGATCTGACCATGTTTGCCGGATCAACCATCAGGTTGGCGTTCTATCTCTATTCTGACGGCAGCAATGAGTACGACGGTTGGTTTATTGATGATATTCAGATTGATACAGAGGAAATCATACAATCGGGATCATTAGAGATTGCAGTCAGCGGTAACGGACAATTCACAATGGGTACAACCGATTATGGTCCGATTCTGCTCTATGGTCACCCATCTCCCTGGTCATCGGCGACAACTGTTCGAATCGATGGCGAGGATTATTGGAATTATCGCTACCGAACATGGGGAACAGTGGTGTCGGATCCCACCAACGATGGTCTGTCCAATTCGACTACCTGGAATGTTGGTCCGGTGAGGTTGAAACAAACACTAACAATCGTATCGGGTTCAACAACCGGAGAGAAAGATACGGGTGAAATTAAATATACCGTGACCAATGTGGATAATACCGCACACTCTGTCGGGCTTCGGATCATGCTCGATACCATGCTGGCGGATAATGATGGTGCCCCGTTTCGAATTCCCGGCACTGGTGCGGTTACCACCGAATACGAATATTTGAAAACCGCCATGCCGCTGTACTGGCAGGCGTTTGACGATTTAACCGAGCCAACGATACAATCACAGGGAACCCTTGCCGGCGGCAATGCCACTAAACCGGATAGATTCATCACGGTTGGTTGGAACTATATCACCAACGACCCATGGGAGTACAATACCGTCTGGGGACGCGATTTTTACACCAGCGGCTATGGGTATGATAGCGCGATTGCAATTTATTGGTACGAGGCTACCCTTGAATCCGGTGAATCACGCGATTTTGTTACATATTACGGATTGGGAGGTATCGATGTCGATATTCAGCCGCCACTGGTTGCCGGATTAAGCGCACCCCGTTCCGTTATCGTCAGGAAATGTCTGGCGAATGAACCATTTACGTTAATGGTTTATTTGAGCAATACCTCACCCGGCGTTACTCGAACCGCACAGGGCGTTTCAACCGTTTTGCACCTGCCGTCAGGTTTAAGTCTCCTTTCAGGAGAAGCCACACATTATTTACCAGACCTGTCGCTGGGTGCTGATACGCAAACGGATTATCAAATTCAGGCAGAAGGTACCGTGGGCGGTCGCATCAACTATACGCTGGACGTGAATTCTACCAGTATCTCCTCAAAAACCGTCTCCAAAGATATTTACGTTTTCGGAATCGAAACAACACCAGCGGACGAGGCTGAAGTGGGTAGCATGCCAACGATTAGTGCGACTTTCAACCTTGCAATGGATGTCTCCACGATTAATGAATCGAGTTTTTTGCTCTCCGATGGTGCATCTTATATGCCCGGTACAGTAAGCTATGACGCATCGACAAGAGTCGCCACGTTCATACCCGATAGTCCACTGGAAGCCGAAAAATCATATACCGCAATCATGACGACGGATGTGACATCCATGGACAGGGAGCCATTGTCCTACCGGCTTGAATGGCAATTTTCAGTTGTCGAAGGCGATAACTGGGGTGACTATTTGACTCAGAAACAAGGCATTATCGATTTTTTCCTGGACGATGCCAGTTTCTATGTTCCGGAAGAAGCCGCAGCACAAGACTATTTGACTAAGGTCCAATCAAGATATTCAACCGGAACCGCCAGCGAAATCGAATTGGAGTCGATTGCCAGGCTATGCCTTTCCGAACAACTGGCAAAAGACGCATATATGGATGCAGATGAAATAGCTGATATCTCAACTGATGGTCTGTCTGGAAGCCTTAATATCCTGTTTTTTGTCATTTCCAAAACTGGCGGCATTATTAAGCTGGTGAAAAAGATCCCCTTCATCGGCAATGGTATGGCACATCTCCTGACCAAATTTCAGCAGAAGCTCATCAAGGTGGCAGCCCGCGGGACCAAGGAATTTATCACCCGGGTACTGCAGGTAGATCCGAATTATTACAACTGGGGCTGGCGCTATGGAAATGTAGTGATTCCAACTCAGGCAAAATCTCTTCTCGAAGACAAAGTTGAAGATTTGTACGAGGAGAGTGCCTCATGGGGATTGGAAACTACATTCGAGCAAATACACGAGTGGATAAAGCAGAATACATTCCTCCCGTTATATGAATGGAATTCAAATCAATATGTTGAGAATGGAATAAGTTATGCCAAAACATCACCCCATATTTTCAGCGAAGGGCAATTTAAGCCTGCCAAACAGAATGTCGAAGCAACTGCAAGTGAAATGTCCGCTTCGAATACTAATGCCATCAACTATGGCAGAGGTGTGCTAAACGCTGCAGACCTTGTTGATAGCATCGTTTTTTGGGGTTCGCTTATTATTTTGATTGGGGCAATTATCGCAGCATGTGCCACTGGGGTTGGAATCCCGGCTGCGATCCTGGGCTTGCTGGCGTTGCTATCGAAACTGGAAGTAATATTGGGAGGCGCAAAACTGGGAACTTCTGCCATCTTAACGGGCTACATGACGTTTTTTATGCCACATTATGTCGAAATGGGAACCAATCAGGCGTTCGATCAGTCCGCATATTTTGCAGCACTTACCCAAAAAAGCCAGGAGATGCGCGTCGAAATTAATTCTGCCCTCGACGCAGAAAGCAAACTGTCGGGCGAAAAACTCACTGGATTTTTGAATACATTGAAACAGCTTGCTCAGGCGGAAAAATATGACCAGATCGAAGGTCTCGTTGACAGCCTTGCCCCGAAAGCCAACGAGTATGAAGGGGCGACAGATGCAGCTTTTTCACAAATATTAGCCGGATACCCTTATGCAACTGCTGCGGATAGCAAATTTGAGGCAAAATATTATCAACCATTGAGGGCATCAACCTATGGGTATGATATCCGCTTGGCAGGATTATATCTCGCACTGGCAGCATTCAAGGCAGACCCGGTTTCGTTTGATACGAAAGCCGCTATAAACGGTCAAATTGATACACTCATGCGTCGGATTGATGAGCAAGTTGCTTCAATAGAAGCCGCAACCAATGAACTGGTGAATTTATCGGTCGAAATTCCGCCTTACCTGGATTTTCAGCACGTAGACGCGCCGGTTTTCATCGAGCCGAATTTGGCTTACAAACTGACAGCGACTGTCAGAAATTTATCTACAGAACGTGTTGAAGATATTAGCGTCTCTTTGAGCTACCGGGATTCTACCAGGCTATTTGTAGATAAACCTGTCCAGTTTATCGCAGCCCTGGATGCAAACGAGGGTGTTCCGATAGAATGGGAGTTTGCTTACAAAGGCGTTGATACCACTTTCATAGCCTTTCTCGATATTTCACCGGCATCCGAGGAGAGCAACTTTAAATCTTTTGCGCCCACGCCGGTTATTCTGACACTTGCATCTGAAAAAACGCCTTCAACTATGGGCAGCCTGGATAATGGGACAATTTATGCTTATCCGAATCCTTTCAATCCGTCGCTTCAGACAACCACCTTGCGCTACAGCCTTGCTCACGATGCTGAAGTGACGATTAAGCTCTATGATGCCGCCGGAGACCTGGTTAAAATTCTGTTTGAAAACCGTCGGCAATTTTCCGGGGTTGAGTACGCAGCAACCTGGGACGGTACAAACGAATCCGGTGAAGTCGTGGCAAATGGTGTCTATTTTTATATGATCAAAACGGCGGCTGGTGAAAAAGCGGTAGGTAAAATCGCTGTGCTGAGATAAATCCTTAAATTGGAATCATCGGAAGGAAGAATCAAATAGCTTACCCATCTGATTCGCTTACATCAATTTTGAAAAGAATTACAAAGCGGCGGTTCCCAATGATGATCTGGAAACGTGGGAAACACATTACGTCGTGGAAATATCTGATTTCAGGGGCATTACCGTTCAGAACTCAATTTAAGCAATTTAGCTTAATGCCTATCCGAGAACCTATTTATGGGAATGGAGGAATCAGGCAAAAACGTCATTTGCGTATGTACAGAGAGGGAGTCGATCAATCCCTCTTAATTAATGAATTCCCGATATGGTCTCTGGAAAGACTGGAAGCATTTTCAGATAGGCGCTTATTTCCGCCCTGAATTCATAGTGAAAAAATTATCATTAAACTTACTTGCTCAATCAAAGAGGTAACCTGATGAAAATGCAAAATTATCTGATTGCCGGGCTATTAATTTTATCAGCGTCGCTGCATGCGGCTGATAGCGATGGCGGATATGCCGGCGCATTCCTGAGAATGGGAGCCGGTTCACAAGCCGCCAGTCTTGGCAACGCTTTTACAGCAATGACGAATGATGCGAGTGCGTGCTACTGGAATCCGGCGGCTCTCGCAAAACTTGAAAGGGGACAACTAACTGCGTCTTTGGCTTTGATGACGCTAGATCGAAGTTATCACTTTGCCGCCCTGGGTATCCCCCTCGGAAAAATGGGTGCGCTGGGCGCGGGATGGCTTCAATATGGCGTGGATGAAATCGATGGCAGGGATGAATTTGGTCAAAAGACCGGAGACTTCAGTGATTCTGAAACAGCGATTTTCCTCTCATACGCGTTTCAGCTTTCATCAAATTTTTCAATAGGTGCCTCCGGAAAGGTTTTGCGGCATTCCCTTGCAAACAATCATGCCACCGGTTTCAGTGTCGATGTGGGGGCACGCTTTCAAATTTCTCCAAAACTTGTCCTTGGTGTAACTGCACAGGATTTTAACGGTAAATTGAAATGGGACACACAATCCGAATTGGAAGAAGATATCCCGCTGAATATCAGAGCCGGAGCAGCAATTTCACCGCTCGAGCTTCCGCTGACTATCGCTCTGGAAGCTGAAAAAAATAGCGAACAGGAAATTAAATTCCATGCAGGAGCTCAATTTTGGATCTTACAAAAACTTGGTTTACGGCTGGGAGTTAACGATGGTCAATTAACCTTTGGCGGTGGCATCAATCTTCCGCTTTCGACACTTCAACTGCAAGCAGATTATGCGTATCTGAATGATGTATTTGAAGAGGGAACCATCCACCAACTCGGATTTGTCATCGGCTTTTGAATCATGTTTGGCAGCGAAGTATCATTCGTCGAAAAGGCAGACACCCACTGCACTAATAAAGCATTCTGCGACGCCTTGTGATCCGCTTTTCTGGCATAGCCTGATTTTGCATTCACTGGCTACTATCACCCGCGACGTGTGCGTCGCAGCCGAAAGCATGATTTGCAATTGCATGGGTTAACGCGTCATGGATTTTCAGGTAATTTATTAAATTTAAACCGTTTCAATTTTTCATATTTCAATATATTCAATGGCTGCAAATCGGTTGTGGCGAGGCAAACTGACGAATCTGTTTGCAGGCGACAAATTCAGCTTCGCACTTCGAAAGGCAGCAGTAATTCGAGGTAATTCATTTTCTGCTTGCATAATCTCGACATCATTTAAAAAGGAGGATCTATCGAGATGAATTTTCAACTTCGTCACATCAGTCTGGTTTTGATGATTGTAGTATTCTCTTGTGGCATCTTATCGCAGAAGCAAACAGCCGATGAATTTGCGGAAGCCTATTTTAACATTGTAAAGCGGGGAGATATCGAGGCTGCGTTATCCTATCGTTTTACAATTGACGATGAAGCGCTGCTGGTCGAACAAAAACCATCATTAATCGGCGAAATTAAATATACCGATAGTGATCGTTTCATTGGTGATTTTTTCGAAGAGCGCAGGTCATTATTTCGCGCTTGCGCAACCCGGCAAGAGGTCGTTCAAATGGACAGTTTGCGTAACCGGGCAGATAAAATCATTGCTGAAAAGGTTGGCGAAATCGAGAAAGAAGCACAATCTCGAGGCATTGACATTGATCGTGTCAGCCCCGATGTGAAAAATGCTTATTTCAAGAAAGTTTTAAAAATATGGCGCCAGCATAGTTCAGAGGTGGAAGATTTTATGAACGAGAAAATCAGCCACGCCGAATTTCAGTCCTATGAACGGCGGCGTCCCAAAGTGCTGGGTAAAAATTTGTTTTTCTACAAAAATACGTATATCGTTGCACGCATCAATGAAAATGATTTTCATCGGATCGAAGTTGAGAAAGTGTTCGATTGGGGTGGTAAATGGCGCATCACAGAGCATAATTAATTTCCAACTGACCTTGCTAACTCGAGTTGATTTAAGGAAAGTTTGTTAGCCATCAAGTCAGCATGACTGAAGACCATTTTCCTCCTTAAAGCCCAACACACAATGGATTTATTAAAACATGGGAGGGCGTATGTCAACAGCAGCAGAATTTCGTTTCAAGGATATATTTCTTGCCTTTGGGTACGCATCCAATAGGGAGAAATTAATCGTCGGCGCCGGTGGTTTCCTGATTTCGATTCTAATATCAGGAATTTGGATGCTGGTATTCAGCTTCATTTTTACATCCGTCAGGTGGTTAACCGGGATGATGATCTTCAATTTCATCGGGATGCTTATTTTTGTCGCCCTGATGTCGGCTACGATCACCGCTGTATCGTACATGGTCCGCAGCGAACTGGACGGCAAAGGGAAGCCTGGCTATTCGGATGTATTTCGTTTTATCACAAAGCAAATTGTAACCATTGTGTCTGTGCCGTATGCATTTATCGGCATCCTTTTAGCCTGTGGAATACTTCAGGCGCTCATCGGTTTGATATGCAGAATTCCCTGGATCGGTGCAATCGTCTATGGCGCTGCTTATGGAATTTTGTTCGCTATTAGTCTTATTATGATCATCACCGTGATGGTATTCTACCTGGGGATTTTTCTTTATCCGGCGATTATTGCCACCCATGGATACGGATTGGTGGACACCATAAAAACCCTTTTTCGAGCTGTTCGCCAGAAGTGGATACAATTGATCGGATATTTGGTGATCGTGGGATTCCTGTCCTCGATTGTTTTCTTTGTGGCATATTTGCTTTTTGGCGCTGCTTTCAGCATTACCACATCCATTTCAGCACTGGTGATCGGCAAGAATGCCATATTGACAACATCATCCGTCGCGGGACGAATGCTAAATCCTTTCTTGCATGCCTTGAGGGATATTTTCCCGCTTTCGGCAGGAAGTTATTATGGTGGCGGTGCCTGGTATCATACAATTGGCGGAATCTTGCAGATGATCTGGCTGGCAGTAATTCTTTCAGTAACATTCGCATACCCGCTGGTATTCAATTCGTCTGCCGGTGTGATGGTTTACCACATTTTGATGAAGCCCGGCGGAGCGGAGAAAAAAAAGGAATAATGCCATGCATAATTTTGCGGCTTTTGCTGCGAATAAAATTAGCGGTAGCTTCTATTTCACGTAACAATTTATCATATCCTGCCTCAATCACCAGATGATGCATCGAATTATCTGGTGATGCTATGCCACCAATTCATGCAACTCCCGAATCGATATTTATGGGTTGAACAACCAGAGCAGGCAACAGTGGTGATGCGCTATTAAATTTTTTATAAGCAAATTCGGGAGTCTGCATGTATATTACGGTGTCTTTCAAAAGACGCGACAGGATGTACTTGATACAAATTCACAGGGGGCTCAACCAGGATGGTTCAGTCCCTTTTTTAATAGATTTCAATTTACGCCAAACGCACTTCATAAAAATCCGCACCCGTAACGAGAAGCAACCGCAGATCAATCACTCAACGATTCCAGTCAAAAATAACACCGAGTAATTCTTCGGGCTTGTCCCGCAGTAATTCATATATCCCGGGGGCATTTTCGATGGATTCGATATGCGATATCAAAGGATTAATCCGAATGATACCATTTGTGATGAAGTGCATTAAAACTCGCAAATCATCCAGTCCAAAATGGCATGATACTTCGATGGAAGCCTCCTTTGAGTGCAATAATCCCCAGTAGAAAGTCGTGTTTGTGCGCACTGCCTGGCAGCTTATGACTCCGCCATGAGCCAGTAAATTGCCTTCGAAAATATCAAGCATCAACGAATTTACCCCGCAGGCGTCAATGATGCAATCGAACGGACCTTCTGCCTGGATGGCACTATTATAGGTGGTTTTTTCCACTTGAATAGTGCGATGAGCGCCCAGGTCTTCGGCGACCGCCAGACGCTTCGGATTAATATCTGACACGATGACGCGCGCACCTGCTGCCCGTGCTGCTTGTGCTGCGAACTGACCGATCACGCCGGCACCGGCAACCCATACATTTTGAGCCGGACCAATTCGGCACCGGCGAACACCGCGCACAGATACGCCCGCAACTCCCATCAACGCGCAAAGCTTGTAATTAGCTGTCGCTGGCAATAAAAAGCATAAATGCGAATCATTCATAAATGGATTAGCATTTGCCACGTCCTGGATATGCCACCCTCTGTGTCCCACATATCGACCATAAAACACCCAATCACCAGGTTTGAATCCTTGCACCTCCTCGCCGACCTTTTCAATTTTCCCGACATGCTGGTAACCATTGCGGCTCGGAAATACTCCCTTCCAGCCATGTTCACCCATCAGGGAATGGCGCTCGGTGCCATTGGTGATCCCGGAGAAAGATGTGCGAATTAAAATTTCCGTTGATTTCAGAGCCGGGGGGGATCCCAGATCATAAAACTGCATTTTGCCGGGAGCTACATATTCGATACCAATATCGCGCATTTTTGCCTCCTATTTATAGCGGTCCAGGGGAGATTTCTTGACAACCAACGTGGGCAGGTATTGCTCTTTTTCCATGTAGTAATGCCCCGGATCATGTGAACCGACAGGAATGGTTCCGGGAAATGGGAAAATATCAATTCCGCTTTCCTCAGGATCGCAGCCGTGCTCCACTCCGGCTTCGACCATCCAGATATCGCCCGCTTCGATAGTGAATTCGGCATGTTTTCCATCCCGATCAATCATGTACGCCCTGGCTTTGCCGGATGTGATGATCCAGGTTTCATCGTGATCGTGAAAATGCTTTTCCACTGGATTTTCCGGCGTGAAATGAAAGGCTTTCGGCTGTTTGTAAAGTGGCATGGGGCAGTTCCTTTCGAATGGTTAAGTTTCGTGATAAACGATTTTCTGCACTGCCTGATAGTTTAATTGATTTCAATGACAATGTCAATCAAAAAATTTAGCTTTTTGTAATGCCTCAGATATCGATTCTTTATATACTCGTTAAGGGTTAAAAAGTAACATTAGTTTGTCATTGCGAGTAGCGAGGTACGAGCGACGAAGCAATCTCATAACTTA
>JAFGMA010000027.1 GCA_016927835.1 Candidatus Zhuqueibacterota bacterium
CTGTATCATCGGTTATGGCTTGCGGCATTTGCTTCCTCCCCGGTGCATTTCAATCGGCTCAGGAGCGGTGCAGGCTAACGTATCGGATGGATGCAATTCTCATTGCTCCTGTACGGCGGTGTGTGGTATGAATGGCGTGAATATCTCACAATATACAAGATTATTTATTATTGTCAAGTAAAAAATGTTGCAGAGAAGTAATCGGTCAGTCATTCGAAGGTTGTTGTTCAAGGAGAAAAGAAAACCTGGCTTGCATTGCCTTCATGCAATGCTTGCGTCTCGTAAAAAGCACCGCTCCGCCGAGGGGAATGATAACGCCCGGTTAATGAATGAACTGCCAGGTTTAAATCCCATAAAAATATATGAACTGCTGCACCAGGATTTTGCACGCTTAATTTTACGAATTTATGCTTTTATTTTCAAATTTTTTTAGTTATGTTAAATATAACTTCTCATAGCGCAATTATTTCAATTGCTTTTTGCTTTCGAGGAAAAATATGAGCGAATACGATTCAAAGATTAAATCTCACCTGAACCGGCTTTATTCAGTTGATCTTCGACGCTTCGCTTTTCACGGCAATTCTCCTGAAGAATTTGAATCGTGGTCTGCGGCTGCGCGTCCTGCCCTGCGCGAAATAATCGGCTTGAATCGCATGTACCGGGAAATGGCTGGATTCGAATCATCCGTCAATATGAATGATCCGGAAGACCTGGGCGATTGCACGCGCCAGAAAGGGGTGCTGCAAGCTGAGCCGGCGTTCGAAGTGCCATTCTGGTATCTCAAGCCAAAAGGCACAGGTCCTTTTCCGGCGGCGATCTTTCCGCACGGTCATTACGGAACTCACGGACTGGATTATGCTGTCGGGATTGCTGCGTCGCCTGAGATGCACAAAAAAATAGTAGATGAAGATCGGGATGTTGCCGTTCAGGCAGTCAGACACGGATTTGCTGCAATTGCGCCGTCGACGAGGGGCTTCCTGCCGACCTGCGTACCGGACATCAACGGCAGGCATGGCGAACTCGATTGTCGCAGTCATTTCATGCACTGTCTGCTCGCGGGTCGGACCCTCATCGGTGAACGCGTCTGGGAGTTGCAGCGCCTGATGGACTGGGTTACCAGGCAGCCAGAGATCGACGGCGCCACAATTTTGATGATGGGAAATTCCGGCGGAGGTGTTGCCACGCTTTACGCAACTGCCTGCGATGAGCGGATCTCGATTGCCGTCGCCAGTTGTTCCTTCTGCACTTTCGTGGGCAAAAGCGGACTGATCCACCACTGTGACTGCAATGCGGTTCCCGGCATCATGCGATTTGGCGAATTCTACGATGTGGCAGGATTGATCGCCCCGCGCTACTTGCAGATTGTGAACGGTCGCACTGATGTGCTGTTCCCGTTGGATGAAGTCGAGCGTGCGGTTGCAGGATTGCAAAACATATATCGTGTTGCCGGCGTGCCGGCTGCTTTCCAGCATGAATATGGCTCAACCGGGCATCGCTTTTATAGTGATATAATATGGCAATTTGTCGACAATGCCATGCGGGAAATTAAAGCTTCGCGCGCATTGTCTGAAGAGACATAATCAGATGTCTCAGAATTCCATTCGCTATTTGGAATTCATCGGCTCTTCTCATTCACGCATGTCTTAAGCGGGATCCTGTTTTGCAAATAGTCAAATGGATGCCCGATAGGCTTGTCCCCGAATGTGTTTATCGGGGAAGCATTCGGGCATGACAGAACTGGTTTGGTGTTTTATAAGTTTGAATTAATTTTCAAAAATCACTGCCTTTTAGACGGACCATTGCGTAGTAATAATTTGAAAAAATTATCAACTTTATCACTGGTAAACAGAATGAAATCAGGCTTTATTTTTGATGTTGACGGCGTTTTGGTTGATACGCCGCATGAACAAGCATGGCGGGAGTCATTCCAAAATTTATTCGAAACCAAACCTCATTGGAAAAAACTGCTGCAAAATGCCAACTATGCTCCTGAAAAATTTTCCACAGATTTATATCGGACACAAATTTCCGGCAAAACGCGATATGAAGGTGCACAAGCCGTACTGGATTATTTTAGCGTACCCGATCCCGACGGAACGCTATTGGATGAATATTGCCGTGCAAAACAGCAGTTGGTTCTCACAAAAATTGAAACCGGTGACTTCAAGGTCTTCGACGATGCCCTGTTATTTCTGATGAATGCCAAAGCCCGTGGCGCAAAACTGGTTGCAGCGTCATCCTCAAAAAATGCGACGCCCCTGCTGGAAAAGATTAATATTCTCCGTTTCGCTGAAACCAACAAACTCGATTTTCCCTTTCTGAACCGTTCGACTACGTTACTCTCGCTGTTCGATGGCAATGTTTGCGGTATCGATTTGGAAAAAGGGAAACCGGAGCCGGAAATTTTTATGAAGGCTGCCGAAAGCATCCGCCTGTCACCCGCTCAATGCCTGGTGGTTGAAGATGCCGTGTCTGGTGTGCAAGCGGCAATTAATGGCGGATTTTTCTGCATTGGTATCGCCCGCTTAAATGATGAAAAAGAACTGCGGGACGCCGGCGCACATATTGTCACGGATGATTTGAGGACGGTGTTTAGTAGCGTTTTTGAATGCAGATGGAATCAATATCTGGAGCGAAATTAGTCAGCTATTGGCGCCTGGCTGTTCGCTAGTTGCATTTAAGAAAGTGGACTATTGGAAATATAATTACCCCGCATCTTTCAACCCAGCGCCAGACTCCAGTTTTCGCTCTTCACGCATCACATAGAGCAGCGTTCTGAGAACAGAGCGAACGCTGGCTCATTCCTGAGATATTACAGGTGTGCGTATTAAATACTTGATTTTTATCAATAATCTTGTTATATAGATTTTGTTCGTCTGCGATATGTTTTTTTAATTCGTTTATTTCGCGCCTGGCGAAAGGCGTTGCATTTCATGAAAAAATATCCTTCAGCCTTTCGCAAGCGCAGAATTAAATCTAACGCATTCATTTCGAATACACTACAACGCATTCATCCGGTTGAGCCATCATGCAAATAAGGAACCAGCAATGAATCGGTCCCGCCAAATTTTCGCCACCATTTCGGAAAAATTGGGTATCACGCGCGCTGAGGATCAAAAGCCGAGAAAATTCGGAACGTTCGGCGGCGTCTTCACACCTAATGTATTGACCATCCTGGGCGTGATTATGTATCTTCGGCTCGGGTGGGTTGTGGGCAACGCCGGATTTTTAGGTGCGACGATCATTATCCTGCTCGCTAAAAGCATCACCCTGTGTACCGGGCTTTCAATGGCATCCATCACCACCAACATTAAAATCGGTGCCGGCGGTGCGTATTCGATTATTTCGAAATCGCTGGGACTCGAAGCTGGCGGAAGCATCGGCATCCCGTTCTACATTTCACAAATGCTTTCCGCGGCGCTGTATATCGTCGGATTCACTGCCGGTTGGCTGACTATTTTCCCGGGACATTCCCCGTTGCTGGTCTCGACCATGAGCTGGCTGGTGCTGCTGGGCATCACCTATATCAGCGCCCATTTTGCGATCAAGGTCCAATATGTTATCATTGCAATCATCGCCCTGTCCATCCTTTCATTCATCCTGACACCGTCCGAACCGGTAGAGAAGGTTGTACTCATCGGTTCTTTTGAAGATGCCAATTTTTGGCATGTATTCGCGATTTTCTTCCCGGCGGTCACCGGCATCATGGCGGGCGCCAATTTATCCGGCGATCTCAAAAATCCCCGCAAATCCATTCCGGTGGGCACGCTGGCATCGATTGGCGTCACGCTTTTGATCTATATCGGTCTGGCGTATGTGTCGGCGCGCTTCATCAGTTTGTCGGAGTTGCGGGAGAACCAGATGGCAATGGTTAGCCATGCCCTGTGGGGTCCGGCTGTCACTGCCGGCATTCTGGCGGCTACGTTCTCTTCGGCGCTGGGGAGCATGCTGGGTGCACCCAGAATTTTGCAGGCGTTGGCAGAGCAGCGAACCGTGCCGTTTCACCAATTTTTCGTTAAAAAAACAAAGAGCAACGAACCGCGGAACGCGCTGATCTTCACAGCGATTGCCATTGAAATCGCGCTGCTGCTGGGCAGCCTCGATCTTCTGGCATCGCTGATCACCATGTTTTTTCTGATCACGTATGGCATGCTCAATCTGGTGGTTTTCATTCAGCAGAGCATGCGCATCATCAGCTTCAGACCGACTTTTAAAACGCCGCGTTTCGTTTCATTTTTAGGAGCCAGCGGCTGCGCATTCATGATGTTCCTGATCAATCCCGTTTTTAGTATCATCGCAATCGTGATCATCATCGGCTTGTATGTCTGGCTGGGGAAAAGGGGGCTGGAAGGTGAGGGCGGGGATATTCGCGGCGGCATGTTCCTTGTGCTCGCTGAACGTGCTTCCAGGTTAGCGGGAACTTTTCCGCATCACCAGGTGTCATGGAAGCCGGACTTGCTGCTGCCGGTGGATGAGCCCAATATCTGGGCGGGTCCGCTGCTCTTCATCCGGAGCATCACCTATCCGGCGGGCAGTATCTTTGCTTTCACTGTCAGCGAAGTGCATGTGGATAAAACCCAGGCGGCGCTGGACGAGTTGCTGTTGCCGCTCAAAAGCCAGGGTATCCTCGTAAACTCAACCGTAATCGAGGATAACGATTTTCTGCACGGTGCGCGGTTGGTGATTCAAACGCTGCGTGGCGGCGCATTCCGACCCAATATACTTTTTTTAACCCTCGGCAGTGACGAACAAAAAGATATGACCATCAAGGAACTGGTGCGCCATGCGGCAAAGCACCGAATGGGAACCATCATTCTGCGCCAGCACCCACGCACAGCGTTCGGCATGCAACAAACTATCAATCTATGGCTGCGCGACAAAAGCCCCAACTGGAACCTGGCGCTGCTGATCGCGCTGCAACTGCAATTGAACTGGGAGGGGCGATTGAACCTGGTGACTGCCACACCCGATGAAAAGCGGAAAAAATCGCTCTACGCCTTTCTCGAACGCATCAGCGATCAGGCGCGATTGCCATCGATGACCGATTTTCATGTCATCACCGGCAACTTCATGGATACCATGCACTCAGCGCCGCGGACGGATATCAATATTTTCGGGCTGGCAGACGATCTATCTTTCAGCTTTATGCGCAGCGCACCCGAACGCACAAAATCTTCCTGCCTGTTCGTCAAAGACTCAGGCTGGGAAAGCGCCTTCGCCTGATCCACCGTAACGCAAGATTCTTCCTGCGCACCAGAAAAAAACACCCGGTAGCGCCAATACCCGGCACAAGAAACGCGTCATCGCCGGTTCAGAAATATCGATACACCGAGTATAATGTTATGGAACAGGTACTCACTCTGAGGCATTACAAAAAATTTTGGTAATAGATTAGCACCCCTTTTGGTTGGTTTCTCGTTCACAGTCTCCGGCTGGGAATGCACATCTTGAGGCTATGCCTCAAGAATTCAATAGTGCGGCAGAGCCGGCTCATAGCGCGACGCTGGGAGCGAGAGAAAGGAACTTCTTCAACTATATGGGCAAATAGAAATTTGCCCTACGTTTAATTTTTTTATGCGGATCGACCATGCAACGCTCAACTCCTCAACTGAAACGAAAATTGCGCCAACTCAAACAACTCGAACTGAAAATTCGGCGATTCGGGGATCGGTCGGTTCCCGAGAATCCGATGTTGATCTGGGATGCCTTTTTTTCCACCAAGCTGAATCCGGAAAATTCGGAGATCCGCGCACCGGCGTCCCGCGCACCGGTGAAGTACCCTTTCGCGCAATTGCTCTGCATGTCGCGTCAGGCATTAAAAGATGCTTTTGAGGAATATTTCTATCACGTTTATATACAAGCGTATAAAGAAAATGGCATATCGCTTCCGGATGTGTACGATCCGCGGTTGTTGTCGCTGCTGGGCTTGCCGGCGCATTCCAGCCTTGAGGACATCAAACGCCGCTTTCGCGAATTGGCAAAAAGATATCATCCGGATCATGGCGGCGACAGTGAAAAGTTCATCGAATTGATGCAAATTATCAAGCAACTGCGGGGCGGGTGAGAGGCGTATTTCGCGCAACCAATGGAAATGAATCGGACTAGAATTTTGTTAGTTATTTGCAAAATAGCTATTTTTTGGAATCTATCATGGTTCGACCGCAGCGGCGGACCGTTCCGCTCACCATGAACTCCTGAGTTTAATAATTATCAATCGAATAAGCGAAGCTTCATCCCGAGCGAAATCGAAGGATGAATTGGTTTTCGTCCTATTTTGCAGAAGCCTGAAATTTTGTTTAAAAGGAGAACGTATGCCAATCAGAATTGTCGTCGGCGTAAACTGGGGTGATGAAGGCAAGGGGCGAATGGTGGATTATTTCAGCAAAGACGCGGATGTCGTGATCCGGTTTCAGGGCGGCAACAACGCCGGGCACACCGTGGTCAATGAGTTCGGCACATTTAAGCTGCACCTGGTTCCTTCCGGCATTTTCTACCAACACGTCACCAATGTGCTCGGTCCGGGAACAGTCATCAACCTGGAAGCTGCCGCGGATGAATTGCAGCAGCTCATTTCCCGGGGCATTCAGATCACATCGGAAACCTATAAAATTTCTGACCGCGCGATTATCTGCTTCCCGTTTCATGTTCTGCAGGACGAATATGAAGAGGAGCGATTGGGCAGCGGCGGCTTCGGCTCAACCAAACAGGGCATCGCGCCGGTTTATGGCGATAAATACCTGAAATACGGCATTCAGGTGGGTGCGATACGCTACCCGGACTATTTGAAGGCGCAAATCGGGCGCTGCATCGAGCTGAAAAATCGCCTGTTTGAAAACGTATACCGCAAGCCGCCAGTGACCGTCGAGGCGATGTTCAACTGGGCAATGACATTCGGCGGGCAACTCGAACCGTACGTGTGCGACACTATCCGGTTGCTCGAACGCGCGCAGCAGACCCGGCAGCGTATTTTGCTGGAAGCGCAGTTGGGAACGCTGAGAGATATTCATTACGGGATTTACCCGTACACCACCTCTTCATGTCCGCTGTCCGGTTTTGCAGCCCTCGGCGCCGGATTATTCGGTGCGAATGATGAGCGCCTCCAGGTGACCGGGGTGATGAAGGCGTTTTCCACTTGTGTGGGAGCAGGACCATTTGTCACTGAAATTCACGGCGAACTCGCTGATTCTCTGCGCGAAACTGCGTTTGAGTACGGCGCAAAAACCGGCAGACCCAGACGCATCGGGCACTTCGATGCTGTCGCCTCCCGATATGGGGCGAAGCTGCAAAATGCCACCGAACTCGCCTTGACAAAACTCGACTGCCTTTCCGGACAGAGCAGCCTGAAAATCTGCACCCACTATAAAATCGGCGACAGGCTGATTGAGAATTTCCCAATCACGCCCGAATTATCATTGGCGGAGCCGGTCTATGAGGAACTCCAGGGATGGGATGACGATGTCAGCAAAATCCGCCGTTTCGAGCAATTGCCCGCGCCGGCAAAATTATATATTCAACGGCTTGAAGCGCTGGTGCGTGTTCCGATAAAATATATTTCGGTGGGTCCGGAACGTAAAGCCCTGATTGTGCGGTAGGCGGAACATCCAGTTTCTTATGAAGATATTTTGGCTATGTCTGGGCTTGCGTTTCGTGTGCGCTGGTACGCTGGAAAGGGTTGCCCATGTGCGCTGTGTGGCGAAACCAAAATAGCCAATGCAGCGCTTAAAAAAGCGATTATGTGGAAAGCTTCGGGTGTAGACTGCACTATAACGGAAGAGCCTGTGATGTGGGACGTAGGAGATATCGCTGACCCTTAAAGTTTGAAAGAAGGCAGCATGCTATTCGTGCAAGCCGTAGGCGTGATTTTATTGTGCAGGAAATATGTGGATTCACATTTAACAATAGTTGGGGAGGGTAGCAGGATTATCGGAAAGGCATTTAATTTCCTTCCGCAGTATTTTCTGCGAACCAGCAACTAACGCTTTTTTTGCTGTGCAATTGCCCACTCCAAAATCTGCTCGTATTTGGTTTGCCCGGGTTTGGGGGGATCGAGTAGCGGACGGTATTTTTTATTATACACAAAATGGTAGCCATCCTGCACAAAGAGCGTTCGTTGCCGTTCTATTTTTTTGAATTCCATTCCCTCCAGTTTCATGTCCCAGAAAAAATTCACGCCTTCGGAAAAGGTGTAAAACAACGGTTTTGGTTTGCCACCAGCGCATAAAATCTGATAAAAATGTAAATCCCACAGGCGTATGGTATTGTCATAAGAAGCCGATGCGATGGTTCGCCCGTCGGGACTGAGGACAACACTTAAAACAGAACTGGAATGTCCTTTTAAAGCGCGTATTACTTTTCCGAATACCGCATCCCAGAGTTTAATGGTTTGATCAGACGACGCCGAAACGGTGGTCCGCCCATCAGGACTATAGACGACATTTGTAACAAATCCATTAGGGGCTCCTGACGCAGGAGAAATCAACTTTGCAGCGAATGTCGTATCTAAAAAAGCTGGGTCAAACAATATACCAATAGATAGAGAGGTCTTAACACCATACCATCTTGGTGTGTTTTCTGCTTTAATGCTTCTGCCATATATAACCAGGTATTCTCATGGCTGGTCAGATCATTTTCTCGTTTAGCCGTCTTGTAGAAATTCCAACTTTTTTCTTCAAATACTTTTGCTAGATTCTATTGAGCCACAAAAGTCTGATGCTTAGTTTCTATACTGCTCACAATAGTAAAGTAAATTAAGATAATTGCAACAAGCAAAAAAATGGAGATAACCGTTACTATACTCGTTAAGGCTTATAATGTAACATATTCCTGTCATTGCGAGCGACGATAGGAGCGAAGCAATCTCTTATGTTGACGCAATA
>JAFGMA010000028.1 GCA_016927835.1 Candidatus Zhuqueibacterota bacterium
TATAAATCGCTGGCGCTTTATGGTCTGGCTCGTACACTTCAGCTCCAGGGAAATATCGAGAATGCCCTGGTCAATTTTTCCGCTGTTGTCGATTCATTCCCCAAAACGGGCGAAGCCATGAAAGCATTATATCAGATTGGTGATATCCGAATGAATCAATTATTCGATCCATTGGCTGCGCGAGATGCTTATCAGATTATTTTGAAGCGCTATCCCAGGAGCTCAAATCGATTCGATGCAATTTTCAAGATTGGTGATACCTATAGCGCCCAGGGAGATTTCAAAAACGCAAGGCAATGGTACCAGAAACCATTGCAGGAACAAAGCCTGCACACGGAAATTCGTTCGCATGCACTTTACCGGCTGGCATTGCTGGATTTTGGAGAGGAAAAATGGGAGGATGCTGTCAAAAAGCTGGAGGCGATAACGAAAACCGGGTCGGAAAATTTGCCTGGCGACGAACAAACACTGGTAAATGACGCCCTCGATCTGATGCTTCTTATCCAGGAATGCAAAACTGAGAAAGAACCACTCGCGCTCTATTCAAGAACGCTTCTTTTGGAGTATAAGCGGCTTTGGTCTGAAGCGATTGATACTTTGAACGTTATTCTCGCACTCTTTCCGCAATCCAAAATCGCCGATGATGCAGCTTTGCGAATCGGCACTCTCGAATATCTTCGTAAAAATTATAACTCGAGCATCGATGCCTACCGCAGATTAATCCGCGATTATTCCGATAGCTACCTCTGCGAGCGTTCCAAGAAACGTATCGCAGAAATTTATGAAAATGAATTAGGGGATTCAAAAGCGGCTCAATTGGAATATGAGCAATTCATGACGCAATACCCAAACAGCTTATATCTCGAGGAAATTCGAAAAAAAGTTCGGACTTATGAAAAACATCTGTGAAAGCGACACTCGCCGGCGATAACCCCGAGCGAAAAAAATAAAGGATGATATCATGCGACGTATCATAATTACCGGGCTGTTGGTTATGAGCTTTTTTATTGCTTTGAGAGCTCATAGCCAGAAGATACTCATTTATATGGATTTAAAACAGACCGATCATCTGAAAGCGTATGGCGTGGCGTATTGGTCACTCGAAAGAAACGTGAACGTTGAATGGCTCTTGAATTATCGCGGTGGCTCCTTTCTCATCGATTATTATCAGGCACTCGAACGGGAGCTGCGATTGCGCGGCATAGGCTTCTCGATTATCGGTGCGGGTGAGGTAGCCCAAATCTACGCTGAAATCGAAGAAAATAATATGGAGACGGTGCTGCTCGAGAAAGCACCCGCGATCGCCATTTACCAGCCACCGCGGGAAACCAAGTGGGATGATGCGGTTTATCTCGCGCTGGATTACGCAGAAGTGCCCTTCGAGAAAATTTGGGATAAGGAAGTCATCGACGGTGAATTGGAAAAATATGATTGGGTGCATTTGCACCATGAAGACTTCACCGGGCAACACGGAAAATTTTACGCCAACTCCCGCAATGCACCCTGGTATATTCAAATGGTGATGGACAATCAGAAAATCACGCGCGAATTGGGCTTCCAAAAAGTTTCCGAATTGAAACAGAAAATTACTCAATTATTGAAGGAATATATTATCCGCGGCGGATTTCTCTTTGCCATGTGTTCGGCAACCGACACGATTGACATTGCCCTGGCTGCTGCCGGGACCGATATTTGTGCAACCGTATTCGATGGTGATCCGGCTGCGCCGAACTGCCAACAGCAACTGGATTTTTCTCAAACGCTGGCGTTCACAAAATTTCAACTGGTGATGAATCCTATGGTTTACGAATTCTCGGACATCGATATCCCGCCCGGCAATGGCGCCCCGCTGAGATCCGAGGAATCGGATTATTTCACTTTATTCGAATTTTCCGCTAAATACGATCCGGTCCCGACCATGCTGACGCAGAATCATGTATCCGTAGTCAAGGGATTCATGGGGCAAACGACCGGATTCTTGAAAAGCACAATCAAATCTTCGGTTGTTATCATGGCTGAAACTGAAGGCACCGAGCAAGTAAAGTACATTCATGGCAATTTAGGACGGGGTACCTTCACTTTCTACGCCGGGCACGATCCCGAGGATTATCGTCACTATGTGGGAGATCCCCCGACGCACCTGGAATTACATAAAAACTCTCCGGGCTACCGCCTGATTTTAAACAATATTTTGTTCCCCGCAGCGAAGAAAAAAAAGAGGAAAACCTGATGGCAAAACTCGGACAATTTACAGTCAGAACCCAATCGCGGATTCAATTTGTGAGAATCGACGAGGAAGTTCAGCGCGCCATCGGTGAAAGTGGTATCGATGACGGAATATGTACGGTATTTGTGCCGCATACGACCGCTGGTGTCACCATAAATGAAAATGCTGATCCCGATGTCATCCGGGATATCATTGCCGAGTTGAATAAAGTCATCCCGTTTTCCGATGGATATCAGCATTCCGAAGGCAATTCTGCGGCGCACATCAAATCCAGCCTGGTTGGGGCATCCGAAACGGTGCTGGTGGAAAATGGTCGCCTTGTTTTAGGAACCTGGCAATCGCTCTTTTTCTGCGAATTCGATGGTCCACGTACCAGGCGCGTTCTTGTTAAGGTAATCTGAGTAAATTCGCTCATCGAATTTGAGTGGCAGCCAGCCGATAAACACGCACAGGTTGCTGTCTTGATTTATACTCGTTAAGGCTTATAATGTAACATATTCCTGTCATTGCGAGCGACGATAGGAGCGAAGCAATCTCTTATGTTGACGCAATA
>JAFGMA010000324.1 GCA_016927835.1 Candidatus Zhuqueibacterota bacterium
AAAAATCCGCTAGAATTCCTTGGAATTACTATTAAAGCCTATCGTTATGGAAATTCAACCCCTTCATTACTGATTTAAAAGAGGGGGTGAACTATTACAAGATGGGTAAATGTCAAATATATATTTGCCCTTAAAAACCAAAAGAAAAAAATCTCCTCGTTCGAAAAAGTGCTATTTTTTTCGAATAGCCTGTTCTTTGACCAACCTATCTTTCGCATCCGGCTTTGATTTCTATCAACAGCTTTGCAGACTTCTTTTGATGGTGCCAGGTGCAAAAGTGCGTGGAAGTTTCGTATTTTTTTTAATTACCACATTTTTCAAGATAGCGGCTTTAGTTGTAAATGGCAAAAATAATATCAAGCGGCTCAGGTAGACAATTTCCCGTGAATGACCGTTCGGTTGACGTCAATCAAAATCTTCACAAACCTGTTTCGACTGCTTGCGGCGACTCAAAGCACGATGGGTATGAATGAGGTTTTTAATGTGCTGTAATCCAATGGCGCTTTCGATTAATTACGATAAAGATATTCCATACGCTAGCATATAGCGGCAAAACGAAAAGTTCTTATTTTTTCACCCTGAGTGGAGTTGAGGGGTGAAAGTGTCAGTTTTCGTGCAAGCACGCTACAAAATATGGAATTGGGACGTAAGCTATTTTTTAAGTAAGGTGCAGAACAATTACAAAACATGTTGTTTTGGCTGGCTTATAATTGAAGATATCAAACCCACGTTCCTCTCAAATATCATTCTGGATGCTATTCTCTTTCTATCTCCAAAAGCATCGGCGCCATCGGTTCAAGTATCAAATTGCTTGAAATATCTATACTTCGATTATCAAATAAATTGACCGGTTCCCCACTGAAGCTTAGAGTTTGCCCCCGCGAATGATTCGCGGCGATCCGAACCTCTACCGAATCCTTCAGCCAGTTGATGACCGACAGATACTTTTTTGAATCGATTTCAACTGCACGTGCTTCGACGCCCCACGCGTTTTCACCTTCGGAATTCCTCACCCGAAACGGTCGTTGAATCTCTGCAAGGTCAAAAAGCCTGTCAAAAATGTGACTCAATTCCCGGTATTGGGTGGTGCTCGACTGCAATTCCGGCTTCGCCCGCCGCACTTGCGCCTGCGGCTCGCTTCTTGGTTGCCCGTATTCGGTGAATTGAAAATTATGCGCGCCGACCAGGTAGACCATGCCCGCATATCGACTGAAAGCCGCAATTTTTTCAATTACGTCGTCAGGCACATAATCTGCTTCCGGCACGATCAATAGTTTAACGTTCTTTAAATCACCGCGCAATATTTGCTTTTCCGATATGAATCGGATATGCGCATCCAAAAACATCGCTGCTTCATACGCCTGTTTGAGTGCGGGCAAATAGCGATTCGAAAGCAGCTTCGATGTTGCCGAATAAAAGATCGCCACGCCCGAATGCGCGCGCGGAAATTCCACCAGAACCGGCGCGAACCGGTTGATATCGAGTGCGATTTCGCCGAAAGCGACCGTGGCTTCCGGGCGCATTTGCAGGCAATGCCGCAGCGTGTGATCAACGTTATTGCGGCTCCAGACCCATGCTGTTTGCGCCGATTGACCGTGCAACGCCGCATCCCAGATGGCGGTGCGGATGTAATTGGCGGGATAATGGATCGGATCGTTATCCCGGATGATGTGGTATTCCGAATTATAAATCGGTTTATAGGGTTGAAATGAGCGCAGCAGATCGTAAAACATCGCCTGTTTCAGGAAATCACCACCGTATTCATCAGCAGCCGGCAACGCGATTCCCAGGTCGCAACCGGTGATTTCGGTGAGTTCACCCAGCGCCTCCCGGTCGATTCCAAAAGGACCTTCCGCGGATTCGAAGACATCGATCATAAATTTGACATGCACCGGTCTCGTGGGATCTTCCTGCTGAATGATCTGCTTCATCCACGTGAAAAATTCCGTTACCTGCCGGCGATGAAAAATCATCCAGTCATAGCGATGCCCCGCGGGAAATTTCGATGACAGCGGAATCGGGATGTCGTCGAATTGGCGATATTGAGTTCCCCAGAGCGCATTGAGGCGCGTAATCGTTCCATGCTTTTCGCGGAGATCCCGCAAAAATTTCTTACGACTGGTCTCGCAGCGTTCGATGAATTGCGGTTCATTGGCAAGGCAATAGCTGTGCAGCGCGGGTTCTGCTTTGACTTGCGAGATCAGAAATCGAAGGTGGCGCTCGACAACTCGCCGCGCCTCCGGATGTTCGATGCAATATTGCAGGAATCCGTGTCCGCATCGACGCACGTCCGGGTACATTTCGTACGCCCATTTCGGAAAATAATGCGGCGAAACCAGCAGCATGATGCTCACATTATGGCGACTCGCACTTCTCAACGCCGGAAGGATGAATTCGTTTAGCCGGTCGTAAGCAACGTCTTCCTCGTTGGGACCGGTAATGGTCGATGAGGGTCCGATTTCGATGCCAACCGCATTGAAACCGTAATCTGCCATTTGGGGAATATCCTCAACCGGTTCATCCCAGCCCATCACGCCATTCAAAAAGACAGGCTGTTGCTGTCTGAAAAAGGCGCCTTTCTCGATCCGCAATCCGTGCACAACCGGTTTCGGAAAAAGGATATTCAGTTCAGGTTTAGCAAGCAATTGGTTGAGCTGGCGCAGCGCGCTATCGCAGCATTTTTTAAGGTATTTTGTATTGCGCTCGGCGCGTTCCCACTCTTCCCATTGAATATCCTCGAACGTATACGGGATAAAATTTTTCAGCACGGTTTCGGATACGAGCGCCTTTGAAGCATCGAGATCTGCCGATTTGGCTTTTTGAATCAGCCGCGATAATTCCGGTAATTTCGTTTTCAAAGCAGCCAAATCGGCTTTCATCTTTTCCGAATTCACCAGGTGAAACTCGCCGGCTGTATACGCGATTGGTTCATCATTTAAAGTGGCATTGAGATAAATGCAATACTGTCCTTCCGCGAGTTGGGCTAAATCCATACTCAACGGAATTTTTTCAAACCGGATTTTTGGCTTCACCGTGGTTGATTTCATTGGCAAAACGCTGTCATCGGCGCATTTCAGCGATGCTTCGATTGAGATTGTCTGACCAGGATGTTGGCTGAAGAGGTACGCTTCTGGATTAAACGGCGCCTGGTTATCGATGGTGTATTCGGGAAGAGCCATATATAGCCTGTAGCGTGAGTCGGGATCCGGTTCGAGCGATTCAATTCGGAAATAGGCGATATGGGCATAACCTGACCAGAGCTTCAGCCCGGCGAGTCCGAATGGCAGAGCAGAATTTTGCATTGCAAGCTGCCAGGTTTTCGGCTCGTTGCTTTCGGCGGACCAGAATTTGGCTTTCAACGAATCCCCTTTGACCATCAGCTTTTGCCAGACCCATCCGCTGGTATTCCAGGCTCCGGTTATTTTGCTATCATCATTGATTTCGGCGACCGTCAGGTCCTGCCCGCGCGAATCATGCAGTTTTAGCTGAAATCCGAAATCATAATCTTGTTCCACCCAGTAATGCGCCTTGCCCGACGGCACGGCGTCGGATTTATCGATGAAAGGATTTTGGGCGCGCGCCAGGAGTACGCCATCGCTATCTTCCTCTTCCGGCTGAATATCTTTCCAGAGCACCTGCATGACGCCATCGACCAGGACGAAGTTCTTCAAAAACGCAATGGGCTGGTTTCCGCGCAAACGCAGCACCCTGTCGCCAAAGCCTGCGGGAGCGGTTGTATCGGAAACGATTCGCGCCTCACCGCCATTTAGCAGCATGTTCCAATTGGTGAGATTGTCAAAATAGTCTTCGACAATTCCCTGGGATAATGCAGTGTTTATAGTAAGCACACCGAGAATCAGGAGAAGAATGGGTGAGGTGAATCGCAATTTTTGAGGTCTCATTTTTTTCCCTTGACTTTAAATTTATTTTTTTTTACAATGTTATCAACTTCACATTGCCAGTCATCTAAGGAGAAACGAAAATTATGGTGAATATTCTTATTTTGTCATGGAATATCTTTGCCGGAATCTTTTTCCAGGATTACGACAGGTATGGTTATCCTCCTGCCGGTGATAATCCGGATTTCCCGGACACAACAGGTGCAGTCGGTGCAGATTTTTACTGGCCTGAATTCAATCCGACGGTTGTCTGGGTAGCATTCATCATTGGGTTACTCATTTACCTGTTCGGTTATATTGCTGGCGGAAAACTCAGTTTTGGCAAAATCATCCTTTGCATAAGCGTGGCAACAATCATCGGTTTTTTTTCGCGCTCGATTATGAATCCAATTCTGGGTGTGTTCATTAACACGTTCGGGATATCACCGCAAGCGGCTTTCGTCGTTACTTCCACTTTATGGATGATATATATCGTGGGAATCGGTGTGATGTTATATGAAATGCTGGTTGTTACCGCCGAGGAGGCACATCCCACGGATTAAATGATCAATGATTTGAATTATACAGCTTTTAATGCCGGGATTAGAAGCCACAGGATAATTTACCCTGTGGCTTTTTTTTTCGGAAATTCAATTCATATCTGGTAGTTAGCACCATTTGCAAGAGATGAATCGGCTGGCTTTTTTGTCATACGTCTTGAAGAATTCATCCTTGAATTCGAGGTAAGATGATAATGCTTCCTTCACACCATCCACCGTTGTCGTCACAAGCTGCATGTTGCTTTGTTCCAACGCGTTCAGCATCTGCTTGCTAAATGCCTGCGCCATTAAAATTTCACAATCTTGGAGAAATTCAAGCAATTCATCGAGTTGAGTCCGGCGCACCTTTTCCCTCACTTCCTGCGAGTGGACCTGTGCATTTAGAATTTCAAACACGACAAAATAGCGGCTATCGCTAAAGTTGCCTTTGCGAATGGTTGTCTTGTCATCGCTGCCTATCGCTAATTTCATCTGGATTACCCTTAGGTTTGGTTCATTTATCCAACAGCAAAATTGGTTGAATTATTTTCATAAATATTTGTGCGGATTCGGAATCGGCAAAGGCATCCACGTATGGCTTTCCGCTGTCGCCTGATTCAACGATCATCGGATCGAGAGGAATTCGACCCAAAAATCGGACACCCATTTCACGCGCCATTTTTTCGCCGCCTCCGGTCTTGAAAATATTCACGGTTTCACCACAATTGGGACAAACAAAACCGCTCATATTTTCAATCACTCCGATGACTTCAGAGCTCAATTTGCGGCAGAAAGAAATCGATTTGCGAACATCGGTCAATGAAACCTCTTGGGGAGTAGTCACCAGGACGCTCTTCGTTTGCGGACCCAGGACTTGCATAATCGAAAGCGGTTCATCACCGGTTCCTGGCGGGGAATCCACAATTAAATAATCCAGGGAATCCCAGCTCACCTCAGACAGAAATTGCTTAATGGCTCCCATTTTCAGCGGTCCGCGCCAAATTACCGCATCATCCTGATTTTGAAGCATGAAGCCAATCGACATGACTTTTAAAAAGGGTCCGTACACGGAAGGAATAATCAAATTCCCGTCGATATTTAAATGCTGACCTTCCAGCCCCATCAATTTTGGTACGCTCGGACCGTGAAAATCAATATCAAGTAATCCGACGCGTTTGCCAGCCAGAGCGAGTGATACAGCGATGTTGACCGCAATCGTGCTCTTGCCAACGCCTCCCTTGCCGGAAAGAACCACAATCTTGTGTTTTATTTGATTGATTTGTCGCTGCAAATCCTCATCTTTTTTGCCTTGCGCTTTCATGGTCGATCCGCTGTGCCCCGAGGCATCTTCTTCACTTTGATTTTCATTCATTTGATCACCTCTATATGTAATTGTTAACGCTACCCTTCCTTTTACTTTTTCAGGTTTTCTCAGTTCCAATTCTTATGACGCAAAATCGGATTGAAAACCTGTTTTTGAAGGAAACGACATCGGGTGATCGTTTTAATAGAACGATAGCGATCTATGAATGCCTTGTGCCCCGCATCATAGTGTGGGCGTGGGGAAAACATCAGCTACATTTTAGGCGCACTTTGGTCGATATTTTCGACGATTTCGTCGAAGCAGGAAATAGCGATTTTTTTTCGACTGCCTTTGATATTTCTGTAAATTTCATATTTATAATTAGATAGTGGCATCAAAAAAACACTTGTGTTTTTTGGCATATCGATTGCCTTAACGCCGGGTGAATCTGTAAACGAAAAATAACAAATCAGCTTTTCTGAATCAACAAACTTTTTTGGAGGTGTACAATGAAACACTTAATGAAACTCTCGGTAGTAACTGCTGTTGCAGCTTTGCTGGCTTTCGTATCACTGAATACATCGAGCTATGCTCAGAGTGGTGTTCATGGTGCTGGCTTTGTCGATGAAAACGGTGACGGGTATAATGATAACGCACCCGATCACGATGGCGATGGGATTCCCAATGGTCAGGATCCGGATTACGTACGTCTGAACCCGGAGATGGGAAAACGTTTCGGCTTCATCGACGAAGATGGCGATGGCATCAATGATAACATCCAGGATGCCGATGGTGATGGTATTCCAAATTGCCAGGATACAGATTATGTCCGTCCGCAGGATCGCACGGGTAACAAGTTCGGGCAAAAAGCCGGTCAGCGGAACAACCAGGGCAGAGGCTTCAAACGGGAAGGCTTCAAAGGCGCAGGCAGTGGAACCGGTGATTGTGATGGTACCGGTTCAAAAGGAATGAGCCGAATGACTCGCACCAAATAAACCAACTATCCCCCTCGAGTAATAGCACGGTGACAGCGAAATCTGAAGCCGTGCTATTTTTTTGATTTGATTTTCTTTGAGAATTACTTATACAAAATGACTGATTATTTAGAAATTTCAATTCATACAAGGAAACAACAGGTTAAAACGGAGTTTTCTACTTTCTACAAAAAAATCGCATTTATCGAAAGCGTTCGACAAGTTGACAGAAATAGCATAATCCTCCTTCAAAAGGGGACTCGGCTGGTTCCCCTTTTGAAGAGGGATGCTATGATTAAGTATCTCTTTAATTGAGCGATTTGCATTTGTCTATTGGCTTTTAGCTAATTAAATTTCATTTAGTTAGAACGATCAAAGTTTATATCCCAAGCGGTGAAATGAAGTATATCCGCAGGTTTTGATAAACTAAGCGCCCTAAGCCAATAGCCAATCGCCGATTGTACGTATCTGCAAATCATCGCACATAATCGGATAGAGTAAAAATAGCAAAATATTTCAAATAAAAAAAGGCTCTCGATTTCAAGGTTGTAACAAATATAAAATAAAATAGAACAATGATTTAACGGATTTGACGGATGAAAACGGATTTTTAATCGCAAGAAAAAAAGGCTTTTAAAATTTTATTGAATCGAAATAATTTAAAGAAAAATATCCGTTTAAATCCGTTTCATCCATTCAATCCGTGTTCTTGTTTTACGAATGCGTTATAAACGATGGAGAAAAAAGGCAAAATGATTAAAGTCAAAATAATTAACGGTAAAAGTCGTTTTATCATTTTGTCTAAATTATTTTGAAAATTGAAAGTATTGCTGCCCTGTAAACAAATTGTATTCATGACTTTGAAATTCCCTTTGCAGAGAATTCATATAGTAAATCGGAGGGAAATAAGCTTCATCACCATTTTGCCAAATAGTTCTAATAGTTTATAAATTAAATGATTAGCCGATAAAGTAATTAAAATCAAGCTTGTTCTAAAAATAAACGGAGGTAACAGATGAAACACCAGGTAAATCGTTCAATTGCCGCAGGCATCATTGCAGTAATTGTTTTTATAGCGCTTCCGATATCAATTGCGTTCTCTCAGACGTCGATATCGGTCTTGCAGTTTCTTGGATATAATTCCAATTCGTTCTATAATTATCGCCAGCTTTCAGACGTCGATGATTATATCGGGTTGAAAGTGAAACGCATCATCGAAGGCGAAAAAATCCAATCCCAGCTTTTTTACAATGGCGATCTGAATTTTTATAAATCATATTCAGAACGGCTTTATCACAACCAGATGATGGGCTATGATGGATACATCGCGAGTGGGAATAACAAGAAAATTGTCTATTTTGGTGCAAATTGGCTGTGGCATGACGGACGGGATATTTACAACGTATACGATTTTTGGAAAGTAACGGGATATGCCAATTTAAAAAAGTATTTTCGATCCAATTTAATCGGATTCTTCGGCTATCAGTTGAACAACAGGAATTATGCCGAATTAGAAGAATTTAGTTACTGGGAGCACTACTTCTTCACCCGGCTGAATACATTTTTTCAAACGCGAACATCCATAACGCTTGACATAAATTACGGATTGAAGGATTACATTCCGCTCCAGATTTCATCCGGTCGGGGAAGGAGAGTTGCGGCTGAGTTTGTTGAGATGCCAGGTGTCGATCAACTCGTGACCAGCATTAAAGTCGCGCAATCCATCGGTGAAAAAAACGCGATAAACGCAAAATATTTGAATCGTCTGAATCCCGGTTTGGTTGCCGGCTCAGCCTCGGTGATGAATAGCGATGAATTATTCACTGAAGACGAATTATTCGACGATCGATACGGATACCGCGGGCACGAGTTTTCCCTTGGGTACACGCAATACCTACCGGCGTATATCAAACTCGAATTGGGATGGCATTATTACCTGAAATCGTATCTCAATCGGCAAATTTATGATTTAGAGGGGAACGTGAGCCTTTCGGGGGATTTCCGGGAAGATACACGGAGACTCTTCTGGGCTGGATTGAGCCGCAGCTTCGGAATCAATCGGGGAATGAAAACGGTCAAAGTGTCGCTTGAAGGCGGCTATTTGAAAAATGAATCCAATGACAGCTATTATCATTATGACAATTTGTGGATTTCATCGGGATTGGAATTCAGGATAAAATGACTTCATAATTATGCTGCAAATTTAAGGAACACGTCATTTTGAACGCAGCGAAAAAACGGGCAGCGTAATGATTAAAATAGAAGTTTCGCGCCTGGCTGCGTTCGAAATGACAGCAATCACACCACATTCAAAGCTTACAAATACCGCTAAGCAATCACCCTGGAAATCCGGTCTCTCTTCACTGCTTCTACTTCAATAATATCATTTGGTTGACCAATCGTTCCCCATTGCTCTCGAGAACACAGAAATACAAGCCCGAACTTACTGGTTTTCCGTTCTCTTGTGTTCCATTCCACTGTACCGTATGAAAACCTGCCTGGATAGCTTTCTGAGAGATTAAATTTTGAATTACCTTGCCGCGTATATCAAAAATTTTCAGAGAAACACTAGCAGCGTCTGGCAACATAAATTGAATGCTTGTCGAGGCGTTGAATGGATTAGGGTAATTTTTCAACAGTTTATAATCCCGCAAAATTTCATGTTCCGCCCGGACGGACGAATTTGTAACGCCAACCGCAGCTGATCGCAGTAGAACGGGCGATTTGTCAGCGCTATCATAATAGCCTTTGAAAGCATTGACTTTTTCAGTAGTGTGGAGGAAAAGATCGCTGGCAAATTGGGGAGACAACGATTGATAATATATTTCAACCAGCACCTGAAATTGTTCGCCTTTGCCAGCGACAGGAATTCGATATTGCAATCGATCACTGCCTGTACCTTCGTTTCCATTTTCATCGCGATTGAAATTTTGATCGTCAATGGCTGCTCCGGAAATCGATATCGACTCGTACCCATCGGCTGCTGAGGTGAATCCTTTTGGTGGCAGGCGATTATCTTTCACATAATGGGCTGCCCTCAAGAGGGTAGTAGTAACCAGGTTGTCAATATCAGTCATAATTGGTTGATAAATTTGCACCTGATTGGATTCTGTAATTATATCATAATGCGGCTCAAAGGTATCGTCTTCGCCGAGAATTTCACCATTTTCATCCCATTTACCGGATTCAAATATTATTTCATTTGAATTATTTTTGACGAGAACATATATCCATGCACGTCTGCTTGGGAAACCCGTGGGAAATTTATGACCTGCTAAATTTTCGATGAGTATATTCAACCGCAAGGTATCGGCAACAATTGAAGCAGTAGCTGATAAATTAACTGTCTGCTCCTGTAACATCCTCCGGGTGCTGGAAATGGTGCTATCGAAGTGAATCGCAGTAGCGATGACGCCAATTTCGGTACTATTAATTTTGAGCAGGGTATTCATGAATACATTTCCGCCCACAAATTCATGTGCCCAGACAGGTTTGCGTAACGTAGTCAACCAGGGTGGTTGGATAGCTATTTTCATCGCTTCATTGACTTCAGGCATGTGGCAGGTTTGGCATTCGATTGATTCGTTCGGATAGATGCTGTTCTCCCATTCCAAATAGGGCGTTTGTTCCGGGAAATAGCCGGCAACCTGTCCGCCATTGTCTACATAGGGGGTGAATAGTGTATGGCAGGTTGCACAAAGCCCGGAATGATTTATATGTTCGGAAAACACCGGCAAATATCCGGTTTGATTCAGCATGGGCGCGGAAGTTGGCGATATGTATGGACCGAAAATCTGATGCGCATCAGTGATTGGATAGTGCCCGGAAAAACTGGTTTCTTCCCCCAGGTTTTGTGATTGAATCTGGTGGCATAGTGTGCAACTGACACCATCCAAACTCAGCGTGTCTGCCATTCCCTGGGCAAACGTGAAATTATCCGAAGCGTTATAAATGGCTTCTGTGCGTCCCATCGGTGTATGGCAGGTGGTGCACTTGTCTTCAATGACTGCTTGCAGTGCCGGATGCTCGACAACTTCTGTGGTAACCTTCGCCTGCCATAGCGGATCTTTGGATGAATTTGCCATCATTGTAGAGCGCCAGAGTGTAACCGGCGAAATATCCTTTCCGTCATGGGTCAAGAATACGCCGCTATTCGAAACATGACATAAAGCGCAAATACCGGAACCACTAAACAGGTTCGAAGTCGCGGTTGGCAATTCCTGTGCAGGCAGCGTGCTGCAGATGACGACCAGTATTAAAACAGATACAAAGATATTCTTATTCATCGAATTAGAATACATGATACCATCTCCTTATGCCTGTAAATGCATTCCTTGATACAATAACTGCTATGCTTGATTTTTTTTTAGCAGACTTGATTGTGATTTGTAATTCAATTGAGGATTGGTTATGAAGCCGAGTTCATCGTTTCGCCGCTTTATTCTAAAATTATCGGCAAATCAAAAAAATAGTTTACTTCATCCCGTATTTCTTTAATTTATATCTCAAATGTCGTTCGGTGATGCCTAAAATTCTGGCGGCTTTGGTTTGAATTCCGTGCGCTTCCTCCAGGGCTTCATCGATGAGCTGCTTTTCAAACGCTTCAACGCGTTCAAGGAAGGTGCCTTCTTGCAGGTCATCTTGTTTTTGCCCACCCTGCTGTGCCGCTCTTACCGTTATTGGCAGATCGTTGCTAACCACCATTTCGCTGCGACTTAGCACAACAGCCTGTTCGATAATGTTTTCCAATTCACGCACATTACCCGGGAAGTCATACTTCATCAATTGATCCATCGCTTCCCGCGAAATCCCACTGACAGATTTTTGGTTTTCTCCGCTCACTTTTTTCAAAAAGTAATCAACCAGCATCGGGATATCTGCTTTGCGCTTGCGAAGCGGCGGGATATTGATGCGCACGACATTCAGGCGATAGAATAAATCCTCACGGAAACGATTGCTTTCGATCATATCTTCCAGATTGCGGTTGGTTGCTGCTATAATGCGAACGTTTACCTGAATCGGTTCAACGCCGCCAACGCGTTCAAAGGTTTGTTCCTGAAGTACGCGCAGCAACTTCACCTGGGTTGCCATCGGGATTTCGCCCACTTCATCAATAAACAACGTGCCCTTGTCTGCCAGTTCAAAACGACCCTTTCGCAGGCGATCCGCTCCGGTGAAAGCGCCTTTCTCATGACCGAAAAGCTCACTCTCCAATAGATTTTCAGCGAGTGCCGCGCAATTGACCGCCAGGAACGGTTTATCATTTCTGGGACTGGCGTAATGAATCGCTTTGGCTATGAGTTCTTTTCCGGTACCACTTTCACCGGTGATCAAAACGGTTGATTTGCTGGGAGCCGCGCGTCCGGCGACATTTATGGCTTCTTCCATTACCTCGCTTACAGAGATGATCTGCTCGAAACGGAATTTTTCAGTCAGTTGCTCTCGCATCATCCGATTCTCGGAAACGAGTTGCTTGTGTATCAGCGCTTTTTCAATCACCAGTTCAAGCTGGTCCAGATCGATTGGCTTGGATAAATAATCGACCGCGCCATGGTGCATCGCTTCGGTTACGCTCTCTATGCTGCCGAAGGCGGTCATCACGATGACATCGATTTCCGGGTTGATGCTTTTAATCCGTTTCAAAACCTCGAGACCATCTATATCCGGCATTTTGAAATCCGTGACTACCAAATCCACCGCCTGCTTTTCAATTATTTTAATCCCAGCCAGCCCGGAATTTGCCTTTTCGATTTCAAAACCTTTCTTTTTCAAAAATCCCTCAAGCGCCTGCACCTGCGCTGGTTCATCGTCTATGATTAATAGTGTGTGTCGCACGGAATGTCTCCTGAAATGATCGATCGCAAATAATCAATTTGAACGCGTTCCCGGTTATGGGTAAATTGAATCAGCCTGGTTTAACGGTGAATTGCCAGCAATCCCATCAGGCGGACGCCCCTGAGCAAACGTTTTTGCCTGGCATAGATGCCGTCGTGCAGGGCTGAATCAATGGTCAATTTTGTATCTAAATGTTTATAAATATAGTGAATATCGGATTAATGATCAAGCTATTTCTAATAATTCTGAAAATCTACGGAGAAATCCCGGTTGAAAGCTCTCGATTTCAGTATCAAAAAAAAGAACACAGATTTGGCTGATCGAACGGATTGACACGGATTCAGTATAGCTGTAACGAAAAATCCGTATTAATTCGCTAAAACCGTTCAATCAGTGTTCGATTTTAGCATTTAGGAGGTGGGATAAAATAAATTACCCATAAAAATTTTTGAAGTTGCTATTTATCACTATTATTTTTAAGCAAACTGTCCGGGTTATTTTAGCCCGTCTCCTGAATGATAGATGGGCGGGAAATAAAAAGGAGGCAGGTTATTCAAAATATTTATCGAGGATGCTTCTGAAATCTCGAGCGCCACTCGAATCACCGCTTTTTGTTCGGTTAATCGCCTGTTCGAGCGCCTTGATGCGATTTTTCATTTCAATATACAGAATACGATTGTCAATCGCCACACCCACCTGATTTGCGAGTAACTCCAGTGTGCGTACGGTTTCCAGGCTGGGTACTTTTGAATCCGTGGGATCATCTACAATGATAACCCCTGATATTTTCTGATCTCTCGATGGAATGGGGATCAGGAGCGTCATATTCTTTTTCCAAAATCCATTTTCCGAAAACCGGCTGCGAGAATTATAGTAAATGTTTTTGAAATTGCTCAGAATCACACTGTCTTCATTGATGAGATAGGATTTGCTTCGTTTAAATCGGCTTTTCAACAATTTGCTAAATGCCTGGATAGGGAAATGCAAATCCTGCAATTGAATCGCCTTTATTTTATCGTCACAGGCAACGGCGCGCATTTCAAGCATGCCTGAACGGCTGCTGACCAGTGCCAAACCCACCAGATTGAAATCCAGCAAGAGCTTTACCGACCAGGCAACCTCTTTGAGCAAATCGCTTAAATTCAAATGTAGCTTGAAGATATTGCTGGTGACCAGTATCTGTTTCAAGCGCCTGTTTCGCTTGTCCAACTGGTGCAGGCGATACTGCGATTCAATCGCTAGCGAAGTGAGTTTACCGAAAATTTCGAGATTAGTAAATAAATCGTGCATTGCCAGATCGTCATAAATCGGGGCGCTCAATGATAGGTAGCCAAAGGTGCGTTCGGTTTTATCGATTAGATTGACAAAAACAATATCATCGGAATGCCATCGAAATCCACCGGTTTCATGGTCGCCTTCATCCGGATCAAACAGCAAGTGCTCCTTGAACCCATTTTCATCATAATTGAAAATTCCCTTTCGGTTCGAATACATCACCCTGATCTTTTGGTTATCGGAAAAAATTCTCGAAATCACATCTTCGGGAACCAGTTTCGTTCGATCTTTTGCCACACGACCTGAAGAAAAACCGATCATTGCCTGCTTGACATATACATGTTTCCGGCGATCCAGGAGTGCAAGGGTAATTTTTCTGAATTTAAAAATATGCGACGCAATTTCCGCTATTCTTTGCAGGAGGAATTGAATCGGTTCATTTTCGGAGGTATTGATCGTTTCGGAGACTTCCTGCACCATTGCAATTTGGTCGATGCGCCCATTTTCTGAGAACTCGCGCTGTTTTCGCTGTCCGATTTCCTTCACTTTCCCCAGGTATCCGATGATCGTATCATCATCGGCTCTCAAGCGGGACAAAGAAAGCTCGACGGCTAATTTTTCACCTGATTTTTCAATGAGTTCGCAGCGAAAGGGATTGGTGCTGCCATCCGAATTTTGGTGCTGAAACCATTTATAGTAATCAACTTCATCGGATTTCGCCAGCAAATCGACCATCGCAAGCTCCAACAACTCCGCTTCTTTGTACCCGACGAAATGCTCGAATCTCTGGTTGGCGGAAATGAAACGTCCGCGCTTATCTAAAATGTAAACCGGGGAATGGCTGTCTGTGATATCGAACGACGCAGATGGTTTCGATTCCGGAGGAGCGGTTGTCGCATTGATTCGTTTGCGTTCGATGACTTTTCGAATAGTAAACGGCAGGGCAGTCAAATGTCCTTTTACTTTTACGATATAATCGGAAGCGCCATCCTGCATAGCACTGGTAGCGATATTTTCGTGCTCTTCTTCGATCATGATCACCACAGGCAATTCGCTATGATTCGACTGAATCTGTCTGAGAATCTCCAATCCGCTTTTATTATCTATTTCATAGCTCAAGAGCAAAATATCAAATAATTCGCGGTTAATTTTTTCTAATAAATTTTTGCCGGAAGTGACCAAATCGACTCGACCAGCCTCACCATGGCGTTCTAAGATGTCCTTACACATCTCAAGGTAGCCAGAATTAGAATCGGCTAAAAGTATTGAGATTTGTTGCATTGCTATGCCTGTCCTGGTAACGAGATGAATGCAGTTTTATGTTAACGCTTAGATTGCATAGTATTTTAAGGAATTTTTTTTAAATTGTCAAGAAATTATTTAACTTATGCAAATTTATAGCCCGGCTAATTTGATGGAAGGGATATAAAAAAGCCAGCGAACAGAAATGCATCGATGGCTTTTTGTGTGAAGAAATTCGTGAAAGCAGCGCTTATTCGAGAACGCCGAGATAATTTTCGGCTTTTTCTCTATATTCGCTATCGGGATAGTTCATGATGATTCGTTCGAACGATTCACGTGCCATTGTATTTCTGCCAATGCGCATGTAGCTCAATCCCATCATCAGGAGCGCGTCGTCCAATTTGGGGGAATTCTGAAAATCCAGCACTTTGCCAAAGGCGTCGATCGCATTCTGATAATCTCTTTTTCCGTAATAGCTTTCGCCGATCCAATAGTGACAATTGCTTGACAATCGATGATTATGTTCCGCTTGTATCAGGCTGCCGAACATTTGAACTGCCGAATCGTAATCGCGCTCATAAAACGTTTGTAGGGCTCGCTCATAATCCGCGCTAAAATTGTCAGAGAGCGCGAAAGAGGCACCGGCTGATGAACGCGGCGAGATGATACCTTTTTCAAGTTTCTCAATTTTTTCTTCCCGGCTGCCAATAAGCAGTTTCAATTCCTGAATCTCGCTTTGCTTGACATTGACAGCTTCCGAAAGCCCGCTTACCTTCGTTCGAAGCTGTTCGAGTTCTTCGTTGTCTAAAGTACCGCTGGCGCTTTCGTTCTCTTCCATTGAAAAATCACCAAATTCATCAATAGGTGCCTTTTCGGCAATTATTTTATCCTTGTCAAACAAATCAGGTTTTGCTGATCCTCTATCGTTGAAATAGAATGTAAAACCAACGCGCGCATTCAAGTAGCCATCTGTAGCATCACCGGTGCGAAGATCCAGATTATCACCGGTTGTATAGCGATAGTCAAAAGTGGTATTCAGACCCAATTTGGGATTGACCATGTATTCCAGCGCTGCACCCAATATGAATGAAGCATCGAAATATCTTCGAGAGTGATTATAGGGCAAGCTAAAATTAAACGCTCCCAGCCCTATGTAGCCGTACGGACTGATTTTGTTTCCCAATAACGGCCAATAAGCTGCCTTGATATCAAGTGTCAGCAGATTGGTATCAAAATCCTGGTTTTTGTCAGTATCGGTTCCCTTGATCCAGCCGACGCCAAGGCTGGAAATAACACCGAATTTATTTTTGCGAAAGGTATAATTAACCAACCCTTCGAAACCTAGCCCGATGCTCGATTTTGTGTAGGTATCACCATAAATCTGATGACCACCAACATTAAATCCAACACCCAAATCTTTTTTTATATTCCCTGCGGTTTGGCTAAAAGCCCCAGAGACGCTCAATAAAATGAGTGTTGTGATTATTCCAGAGATGCAATGTCTTTTCATTATACTAAGCTCTCCTAAAGCACTTTGTGTCCCCCGCTCATTTCAAATAACTTATTCTGAATTCTCAACAAAACTTTTCAATTCGTCAGGCAAAATTTCAGTCAGCGTTATTTTCTTTTCCGAATAAACATTATATGCTTTGATCAGTTCGTCCATCTTCATTTTGCATTCGGTTATTTTCGTGTGTCTGCATGACCCATTAATCTCTTTTCGTAACGTTAAAATTTCATCGCCGATTTGTTCAAAATAGTAATTTGTCATTGAATTGGTAATCAAATCATTAATTTTTTCATTGACTTCTTTTTCTTTTGAAACAAGTGATTTAAGTGTATTT
>JAFGMA010000029.1 GCA_016927835.1 Candidatus Zhuqueibacterota bacterium
TAAGTTATGAGATTGCTTCGTCGCTCGTACCTCGCTACTCGCAATGACAAACTAATGTTACTTTTTAACCCTTAACGAGTATATAAACGGTAAACTCTACGTTAACTAGCTTCTCTGACTGAGACTACCAGATTTGAATTACAGCAATATTATATAAAAAAACAAGTTACTGCATATTTAAGATCGCTCTTTGGTGAAATTTTCGGTTTGAATATCTGGTAACGTAATATTTCTCAGAAAGAAAACTCTGCTAAGAGAATTTTGTCGATAAAATTAAAACTTAACTAACGATTTTTATATAAATATATATAAATTATCAATTGAATGCAAGCAGTATAATTATATTAATAAAATTTAACTAAAATGTGAATTATTTATTTTATTTCATTTTATTTTAGCAGCCGTTTTTTCCGCGATTCGGAATGAAATTCCTCACGCTCACGGCGTCCCGCTGGAAGTATGATGTTACGGCTCTACCGCACTGCTGAATTTTTATTTTTATGAGGCAGAACCGCAGGATGTGCATTTCCAGCCGGGGACAGGGAACGAGAAACCATTTAATTTGTGGCTTAGCGGAGCTATTACATTTAATGCAAGAATTCAGAAAAAGAGAATAGATTTTCATTTTGATTGGGATCAAGAAAGCGGGGAGCAATTGAGCAAGTTTGCAGAGATGTTCATTTCAGGAAAAAATGCCTCGGGATTACGGCTTTGGGCATTTAATTTCTGCCACTAAATAATATCCTGATAGGCGAGGAAAAGCGCGCGGTAATATTTCATTACCCGAACCGGATCGCTGCTTTCCGGGATCTCGGCGCAGCAGAAACCGCGGTACCGGGCATTGATGAGCAAACGCAGCATGGTTCGCCAGGGATATTCTTCCAGGAATAGATCCCGCATGTGGACAAAATGAATTTTATCTTTCACCATTTCAAAATTGCGCTCCAGTCCCGGTTCCGTCAAATCCTCTTGATTTGAGTTCCAGCACACGAAAACATTGTCGGAATCGGCGTAATCCATGATTTTTTTGATGTATGGCACGTGCGCCGTTTCCTTCCCATGCACCTCAAGCCGGATTTCCACACCATAATCTTTTGCAAACTCGCCGCATTCTTTGAGCGCCAGCCCAATCTGTTCCAGTGTTTTCTCCATCGAAATTCCGGCTTCTAGCTGCAAACCATTGGGTCGCACTTTGATGCCCGGGGCACCAACATCGTGAGCCAGCCGGGCGTACTGCTTCGTCCCCTCGATATTTTCTTTTACAATGCCGGATTCAATTGCATGGTATTCAAACGCGCTGCCCAGGCTCGCGAGTTGTACCGGTGAATCGGCAAAGCGCTTCCGGATCTCCTTGCGTTGCGCCGCGGTCAGGTCAACCTCTACACCGTGACCGTGAGTAGCTCTGAGTTCTACCCCGTCGAATTCGGCAAGTGTACAATTTTTAATGATAGTTACAATTTCCCAGTCTTTTGCCAGATTGTATGTAACCAATCCCAATTTGAGTTGTGTTGATTTTGTCATTGCGCTCGATTCCTCCATTTGAAATTTTTATTTATAAGCTGGATTTCTAAGTTGAGATCGAAATATAAAGTGCAATTTCCAGATAAAATTCTGGAGTGAATTGACTGCGTCAATTCAGTGCATCGACACTGACGATGCACTCCAGAGGGTATCAACTACCCGGCGCGATTTGAAAAGCGCTGCCTGATCGCCTGCAAACAAAGTACCTGCCCCTGCCGAAAAGCTCATTGAATATACAAAAATGATCGAGCAATTACCAACATTTTTTACAATATCGTTTCATTTGTCTTAAGATTTCAGGGCAATCGACGAATATTACAGTAGGGACTTATTTTGAAAGCTGTCCGATTTAACATTTCAGTCTTGCAATGAACAATAAGGCTGTTGTTGTTTTTAAAAATGATCACTTTTATCACCGGGATTAAGGATTCGTCATGTCCGTTAGATACAAAATGCGTTTTATACCACTCATGTTTTGCTGGCTCTTCATTCAATGTGTTGGGTATCAATACCCATACGAGGGGCGCCCGCAGACTTTCAGCCCGGCTGCCAAATGGTATCCTGACACCGCTTCTGATCGACGGGAAACTGCAGCAATGGAAACCAATCACGGGGAGTGGCAACCACAGGATCCGGCGTTTGAAGCAGCGTTGGACGATCTTGTAAATTCAGGCAACACACCGCCTTCTCGCTCTCCGGGATATTTTCGGCAGGATACGCAGAATAATAACCGCGCCGGCGGAAATGCAATATTGAATTCCGTCGAAATCGCATCCCGCGGCGACCGCTCTCAATTCGTTATTCAATTGAACCGCCCTGCCGATTATTCTACTAACATGCTGGATGCACCCGACAGGTTTTACATTGATTTTGCATGCACACAACTCGGAACCGCGCCGCGCACGATTCCCATCAATAATCAAAATATCATCCGCATTCGCTGCGGACAATTCAAAGAACAAATTGCACGGGTTGTATTCGATTTGAGACGGAAATGCAAATTCGACGTGCACCGCGGGCGACAGTCATCGACCGTCATCGTGGAAATGGCGCCAAACCATTCGAATTATGAATCGGATCAATCCGACCATATAGGCGTACCGAATTTTACCCAACAAGGCGAGGAAGAGCCGCGCGTAACGCTGGCGCAGCAACTCGGACTGAAAATAAACACTATCATCATCGATCCCGGGCATGGCGGCAGAGATCCCGGCGCCATCGGCAGCAGCGGCTTGCGGGAAAAAGATGTGGTGCTGGATATTGCCAATCGCCTGTCTCAACTGTTAACCAATTCGAATTTCACGGTTTATTTGACCCGCGAAGACGATACGTACATCCCGCTGGAAGACCGCGCCGGATTTGCAAACGAACGCCAGGGTGATCTGTTCATCAGCATCTACGCCAATGCGCATCGCTCCCAACAGAAAGCCGGCATTGAAACCTTCTATTTATCGCTGACCGAAGACAATGAATCGCGGGCAGTGGCTGCTCTCGAAAATTCGCTGACGCGCCGATCGTTCCGGCAAATGAGCCAATTGCTCGCGAATATTTTGAGCCATTCGAAGGTCAATGAAAGCCGGGATTTTGCTGAAAAGGTGCAATCGGAACTGATTTCGAATACGGGATTGATAAATCGCGGGGTGAAAAGCGCGGGATTCATCGTCCTCGCCGGCGCACAGATGCCGGCAATATTGGCTGAAGTCGGCTTCATCACCAATCCGGCAGAGGAGCGACTATTATCCTCCAGCCGATACCGACAGGGCGTTGCCGTCTCAATGTTCCGGGCAATTGAAGGCTATTCACGGCGCCCGCTGCCCGTCATGTCCTATCTGAACAGTGACCGGCGCTAATGTTCCGTTTGCTCACCTTTCGCCTTTGCCTCGTTACTCGACTTTCGCAGCCTTGCCAGCCACCACCAACCGATACCGCTGCCGATGAAATAATACGGGAAATCATGCCAGGCGAACGAGTTGCCCAGCACGGTTCGCCCAATGAAATTGGATCGCAGCAATTCGAGAAATGGCGGATGCCACAATTGCAGGAATTCCAGCGCGCAGGTCAGCACCAAAACCGCCAGTGCGATGCGAAACGGTCTGCAATTCCTGAAAAACAAAAAAATCACCAGGCACCAGAAAATTTCATAAAATACCCCACCGAGTGAATGATTCACCCAGTTTTGAGCCGGACCGCTGTAAAATTTTGTCGCGAAGCCAATGGGGGTGATGAGGATCAGCGATATTGCAGTAAATAGGCTTTTTCTTAATGCAAATTGTCCCATTTTTGAATGCCCTTGCTCTCTTATCTGTTATGATTCTCATAATCCACGCTAAGCATAATAACCAATAATTTTGATTTGGGGGCTGATATGTGGCAAGTTGAATACCAGATATTCCAATTATTGTGTCTGGGCAGCGAATTGAACTGGAGATCAATATCAGCCTAAATTGAGCGATTGGCTATTGGCTTTTAGCTAAATAAAATTCAATTAGTTAGGATGACCTTAGTTAATCACCGAACGGGTGAAATAATATGTACTACGCAAGTCCTGCAAATTCAACAGTCAAAAGACAAGAGCCAAACGCCTATTTTAGGATCAGGTCGAGTCCGTCAATACCATTTTTTGCCGGACTCAATTCATTCCTGAAATAAGATTTCGGATAGGCACTAAATCGAAAATCTGCAAAATGGAGTAATGCTGAAACTTTAGCAAGACAATCATCATCCCTGAATTTGAAAGCCTTTTTTCTGTTAAAATAGCTTAAGGTAAAATAAGTTGTTTGAAGATTTAAATAGCAAAATATACTATCTTAAAATCTAGCTATTTTGCAGAAAGGTTATTTGATTCTATTCATCCCGGTTTTAAAGACTTCCCTTGACGCCTTTGCTTTTTTAATTACTTTATCCTGAATTATTTTGGAATCCAATAGACGATCGGGCACACATTCATTGTACCTGATAAATAACAAGTTGTTCTCAGTTTCACGAATAAGCAAATTTCTTCCAAAAGAATGGTGTTGCGCTTTATGAAACATTTCTTTATCCTCAATTATCCATTAGTTGATACTCTTAGCTTTATAGCGATTGGCTGCAAGATTTTATACCGATATCATTTGATGCAGAATCTCAGGCAGGGTCCTCGAACAATTCGGACGCAGCTTTGCAACTGGCTCTGAAAATCAGATTGCAACTCAAGATAGCCGGTAACTTTTTCTGCCAAGCGTTGCAACCCACCCAGTATGGATAAATTGCCTCGTACATTCCTTATATGTTAATACACATTCGTATCCTCCCTCATAAATTCATAAAATTTTTTCAAGAACTATACATTTTTTTTCTTGACATTATAATTAAAATATTGTAAATTTAGCCGTTAGTTCTTTAGTCCATCAATATGATTCGCGACGACTGACTTGCACCTTTGCTCTGCCTGATGCGACGTTGCTGAGAAATACTGCACACTCTCCTCCTCTTTTCTGATCCTGAGCTAAGACTGCTGGCGAATGCTAACAACAGGAGATAAAACCGACAAGCCGGAATGCTCAATCGATATCGGTCAATCGTGGCACATCCGAATGTGCTGCTACGTTTGAATCCATGCATTACAACCAGGCAATGAGATCGATTTTCGTCCTTCGCAATGACGAATGACATTCCACCAATCAATCATGGCTTCTATCTTCGATCTGCATTTTAAACCAAACACCAATGAGGTATGCCATGAAACATTCAAGGATGCCCCTCACCGCCAGGATTCACCCCGTCATTTGTATCACACTGCTGATGCTCATCAGCATGACGTGTAGCGAAAGCAGGCTGCCGCCGGATGCAATCTCAGATTTTGGGAGATATAACGGATATTCAAAACCGATCTTCAATAACTGGATTCGCACATCCAGGTATCTTGCCATATCCGATAGCGTCAAACTGGCGATCGATATCATCCGACCGGCAAAAGATGGTAAACCGGCGGAAATTCCGCTGCCGGTGGTCTGGACACTCCATCGTTACCATCGGGCGCTAAAAAGTAATGGTCGCATCATTTCGCTTGTCGATTCCTACCCTGAATTGCAGCGGCTAATTGAACATGGGTACATCGTCGTGGCAGTCGATTCGAGAGGCAGCGGCGCATCTTTCGGGAAAAATGTGCCCTATTCAGCCGTACAGGCGCGTGATGCTTATGAAATCACGGAGTGGTTGGCTCGCCAGTCCTGGTGCGACGGAAAGGTGGGCATGTTCGGTGAAGCTGAAATGGGGATCGCGCAACTGCTCGCTGCAAGTCAGTCCCCGCCGCATCTGCGGGCAATTTTTCCGGCGCTGGTGACATTCGACGTATACGAATGTATCCGCCCCGGCGGCGTATATGAAAAACATTTCATTGATAGACTGGCACGGCTGAATTACTTTTTTGACCTGGACCATCCGGCGGTCCCGGTGGATGAAGACAGCCTCGGCGGGCACTTGATCAAAGCCCTGGCGGATCACCAACAAAATTGCTACTTTGGTGATGATGCCGGCGCGCTTCAGTGCAGAGACGATGCATCGGGTGAATTGTCTTACCAGGTGAATAATCCTGCGGCGTATCTGGCGAATGTCAATAAATCCAGCATTCCGGTTTATCTGTGGGGCGGTTGGCTCGATATTTATGCAAGGGATGTCTTTTTGTGGTATGCGAATTTGAGCACGCCCAAAAAACTCGCTGTGGGACCGTGGGCGCATGCGAGCCATGATTCCACCACCAAAGCCGAACGCTCAGAATTATACGCGACTGAACTGCTTCGCTGGTTCGATTTCTGGTTGAAGGAGATCGATAATGGAATTATGGACGAACCCAAAATCCATTACACCACCTTTGCCGATATCAATCACTGGACCTGGCATAGCGCCGGCAACTGGCTTCTACCGGAGCTGACGCCAGAAAAATTCTACTTTTCAGGTGGTCCGAGTCAGAGTATAAAATCTGTCAATGATGGATTGCTCACTGAAAATTTGCCCCAAAATAGCAACAGCAGAGATAAATATGTCGTGGATTATTCGGCTTCATTTGGCAAAGCGGCACGATGGCGACGACCCGTGGGAAATTACGACATGACTCAAAACGATAGCAAAGGCTTAACGTTTACCACTTTTCCGCTCAAGCAGGATATGACGGTTACCGGGCATCCGGTGGTCTCAATTTACGTTGCTTCGTCTGTCCCAAATATTGATTTTCACGTGTACCTCGAAGAAATTGAGCGCAGCGGATTGTCACGGCGGGTTACCGAGGGAATGCTTCGAGCATCGCATCGTGCTGTTTCCAAAGCACCTTATAATAAGCTGGGATTGCCCTATCATCGCGGATTCAAGGAGGATCTGGTTTCACTCTCCGAAACCGAGCCGGCTCAACTGGTTTTCGATTTGAATCCGACATCGACGGTTTTCAATGCCGGAAATCGAATTCGGGTAACGATCACCTGTGCTGACCGGGGAAATAGTGAGACTCTGGTGCTTTCACCGCCACCGACTGTGTATGTTTACAAGGGCAAACAATATCCGTCGCATATCAGTTTGCCTGTAATGCGTTGAGCCGGCAGCTTGTCGCATTGAGTAAAACAAACGACAAATTGCATTGCTGTGCCTTCCCTATATGTCACTTTAATTCCCTGCGCACTATCCCGGAAATTCAGGTTTTAATCATTTTGACTCTGATTATTTTGACGATGGCTGAAATACCATGCCTTCCCACGAAAGACTCGAAATGACACGAATTGTTTTTTCGTGCTTTTCGTGTTTTTGGTGGGAAATATTAAAACCTTGAAAATGAATGAATTGCTGGTGTGATTTGCTTTTCATTTTAGAATTTTAAGTAATAAAAAAAGCCCTTGAATTTTCGGATTCAAGGGCTTTGCTTCCTATGTTGGTTCAGGATAATATTAGAGGGGCATAATGCTAATTTTCAGCAGCAGCAAAATTATTCGTTTTGATTTCATTCACGATTCCGTACATAACTCGTTTGGCAGTCTTGTTTTTCTCTTTTTTAGCAATTTTCTCGAGTACCGGCAAAATATTGGGATCACCAATTTTATATAACGCCATGGCAGCGACGATACGAACTCGATAATCATCTTCATGTTTCAACATTTCCACAAGCGGATTAATCGCTTCAATTGTTTTTTTCTCACCAAGAAGCATTGCTGCGCTGGCTCTTCTGCCGATATTCTCATCCTTCAAAGATTGAATCAAGTATTGCTCGTAGCTGACTCGGTCGGCGGCAAAAGTAGCGCTATGCTGAGTTACAAAAAGCACTGCGATAATCGCAATGACCATTCCTAATTTGGCTGACAGTTTCATTTCCATTCTCCTCAAAATTAAATATATTCGGTGTGGCACTTAGTTGCGTTGAGTAGCGTTCGCACATGCCTTTTGCAAGCACCATGCCAACTCGAATCATTTAATATGTCAGCAAAACTGGATCAGGATTTATAGCTGCAAACCTCTAAATATTATACACTAAAATATTTTTAAAGCATTTTGATTTCTGGCAGGGCAATGCTCTCGGTGATACCTTTCCCCCACTCGCTGGAACCAATCGTACCAGCAAAGGAACTTTTTGTACCAGCAGGATTATAAGATCACCGAATGCCATCTGCTGGAATTCATTAAACAGATTCATGAGCACTGAATTTATTGGGGATTTTCCTGAAACTTGCGTGCCCGGGCGGCTTTTCAATCATTTTAATGAAAATTTAAACCATGTTTCCAAAATGTTACAAGTCACTGAAAATATAGCAATTGATGAAAATGATATCAGCGAAAGCTTCATCCGCGGAACCGGTCCCGGGGGGCAAAATGTCAATAAAGTTGCCACAGCGGTGCAATTGCGATATGACGTTCTAAATTCACCATCGCTGCCAGATGATATCCGGCAGCGCCTGATTCGTATAGCCGGCAAAAAAATGACAGACAAAGGCGTTTTGATCATTGAAGCAAAACGCTATCGCACACAAGAAAAAAATCGCCGCGATGCTTTGGATCGGCTTCTGGCATTGATTCGCAGAGCATGTGACAAACCAAAGCCACGATTAAAAACCAGACCTTCGGCTGTGGCAAAATATAAGAGACTTGAGCAGAAGCGTCGCCAAAGCGAACTCAAAAGGGAGCGGGGATTCAAGCCTTCGCCTGAATAAATCTTAGCCATGTAAATCATCAACCGGATTTCTGAATATGCCCGACTGGATTAGCTTCGAAAAAAATCCACAGCACATCGCTCGCGAAAAGCTCAAGGCGCGCAAATTACGAAATTCTCAATGGTGGAAAAATCAACTCGCCAGCGGCGTGTGTCATTATTGCGGCTGCAAATTTCCGCCAGAAGCCCTGACCATGGATCACATTACCCCCCTCGCCAGAGGAGGAAAAAGTACAAAAGGAAATATCGTCGTGTGCTGCAAAAAATGCAACAGCCACAAGAAATATCACACACCAGCGGAATTGTTGCTCGATCAACTAAAAAACGAGAATGAAAACGATAAGGATTGAACTATAACACATTGCCATCTTTGCGCCTGCGAAAGGCTTCGATTCATGCCTTGCGCATGGTGCTCAACTTCAAAACTAAATTTCAACGAACTGCAGACATCGCGCAGGCACAGCATCAAAAATCGGCACTCGAAAACGAATTGCCGATTTTTTTATTTATTAAGGTATTTATGTTAATATCAGGAACAAATAACCGCGATCAGCGTTAAGTGAAATTTCGCAGGCTCCGCGTGCAAAAATCCAGGGGCAGGTCTGCACATAAGCGGCAAACTTATTCTGTTAATGGCAGCAAAAAATCTCTACGCGGCAACTTAATTCGGGAAACCGAATGATAAGAATTGGGACTTTAAACTTTTTCAGAAAGCAGTACAATGGAAAAACCAGCATTAAACAAGCAAACATATTTTCATGAAATTGAAAAATCAGTCCAAAAATTTTGGGACGGCTATCCTGCTTTTATCGACCAATGGAAACGCAGTCAGCAGCAGACGAATCCCTGGGGCGTAAATCCACCGGGAATGCCGGCGTATCTGGCAGGCGCCCTGACATTTCTTTACGAGGAAACCGGCGAGCGTGCACATGCAGAGAATATCGCAGTGATCCTGAAAGATTTTGCAGAGCTTCCCCAATACTATCCGAAAGCCGCAACTGAAAAATTTATTCAATATGAACATGGTGTTCCCGCCATACTGGATTTGTTCTCGGCGGGTCCGTTGCTCCGCGCTTACCTGGCTGTCCGTGATGCTGAAATCCTTGATACCGACTCGAAGGAAGCGATCGACAATTGCATCGCGGCGTCTGCTGATTTCATTTTTTATTTCCCGGAATGGGGAACGCACAACCGCGCGATATTGAGGGCGGAAACACTGGCACTGGCGGCGCTCGCTGTTCCGCAACATGCGCATGCCCAACGTTGGCAGAAAATGGCAACCTACATCGGCTCCGACAGTTTGACCGGCTGGGAAATTGAGGATACCACCGGCTACAGCCCAATCTGGCTGCTGGCGCTGTTTCGACACGCTATGGATACCGGGCAAACAGCGCTATTCGACTCACCCATTATCAAATATTATATGCAGTATTATTATAAACTCACCACACCTCTCGGCATGATACCGGATTTCGGAGATACGGATTGGCGGGCTACGCTGTATCAACTTCGATTTGTCGCGATATTTGAAAAAGCAGCAGCGATCTATAAAGATCCGTGCTTGCGTTGGGCTGCGCAGGTGTATTATGAAAATGAGAAGCAGCGCACGGATATTTTTGATGTCTCAACCGCCGAAGTTTTGTGCAGTGCCTATCGCTGGATGGACGAATCGCTCACGCCCCGGCAACCCGACAGCCTCAGCCAGGACGTCCTCGAAGAAATTATCGGTAAAAAGATTGTTTTCAGAAATGGATGGAACAGAGATTCAACATACTTGCTTTTGAATTACCGCGACGAAGGCGACGGTGGGTGGATTCACCGTGAATATTTGAGGCGGACGCTGTCAGTCGAAGAAGAAAAAATGACGCATGGTCATGCCGATGAAAACAGCATAGCCCTGCTGATGAACGCCGGTTCGGTGCTGCTCACCGATGCTGGTTATCGCGATAATTTGCCCAGCGGTCAATACGGTGCATTCCGCGCCGACTATTTTCACAATCGAATCGTCGCCAGAAAAAATAAGCGTGATGCGAAGCAGTCGATGCTCGAATTCGTTCATAATACCGGCGCGTATCGGCGGGTGAATACCACCAAAATCGATTTTCTCACCCTGCAGGACGTCGATATGAGCCGGACGCGACTCGTCGACGAGGAACTGGGTTACCAATGGGATCGAAGCGTGTCGTATGTAAAAAACAAATCACTCTTCGTCATCGTTGACAGCCTCCAGGTGCTTCGCCCGGATTATTTCACTTTCACGAATTTTTGGCATGCACAGCAGATAAAAGCAGCCGGCAATCATTGCTATGAATTGTTGTACGATTCAATCAGCAGCCGAGGCACAACTTTTGAGTTGAACCAGAACCAGTCGCTTAACGTCAAATTCCTGGATATTGAATCCAAATCCGAGGGCATTGAATCGATTCGGCGGCAGTACCAGGATGAATTCGCACTGTACCAGACGATCACCAGCCAATACAAAGCCGGTGACTTCGAGCTTTTTATCACGCTTCTAATCCCACATGATCGGGAAAAGAAAATTGATGATATCGCGCCGGCAATCAGAGTTATCAATTCATCCAAGCCATACCAGGCGGTTGGCGTCGAATTCAAGGATCAAAACGAAACAACGTTTCTGTGCGTGAAATTGAATCTGGACATGGATATCGCCCGCGAAAATATCCGTCCGCGCTATCAATATGCTTTAGGCAAAGTTACATACGATGATTTCGAAACAGACGCCTCATACCTATATGCAACCATTAGCGATAATCGGGTGAAATTTTCGGCTTCAAATGTACTTAAAGTGCTCTATCGCGGCAAGCCTCTGATGGAAGCGCTGCCAAACAGCTTCCCGCTTCAACCCGATGGCAATCCCGACCGTGTGAGCTATGCCAAATGGAGATGCTGGGAAGATTCACTTAATTTGTAGAATCAGAATTTTATATATCGCATAGCGCGTAAAGCCTGCCCCTTTACAATACGCTTCATAGACAACTACAAAGGAGAATGCGAATGCCAAAATTCATGTCTTATACCAAACGGCAACTGCTTTCTGTGCTAAACACAATCAGAGATTCTATCTACACCGAAATCTGTAAACTGGAAATCACTGCCTTGTGCAGCAAAGAACCGCTGCCTTTTATGAATCGTGAAACAGGGGACAGGAGAAAGCTGGATATCGGTGATAAATGGGGCGATCTTTTCGATTGTGCCTGGTTTCGTTTTTCAGGCAAAATTCCACCATCCGCAGCCGGCAAACATGTTGTGCTGCTGATCGATGTGAACGGGGAGCTTTGCGTGTTCGATGGCGAAGGTGTCCCGGTTCGCGGATTGACCAATAAAGCCTCGGCTTATGATTTAAACCTGGGTGAGCCAGGAAAGCGGGTCTATCAAATCTCGGAATCTGCCAGGGGAAATGAAACCATCGAGCTCTGGGCGGATGGCGGCTGCAATGATCTATTCGGCAACCTGGTTGGCGACGGGCGAGTGAAACAAGCGGCGATCGCTGTTTGTAACGATGAACTGCGCGCTTTGTATTATGATTTCGAAGTCTTGCTGGATTTTCTCAATGCGGCTCCCGAAGATTCAGTTCTTTCGCAACAGGTACTCATGGCTTTGAATGACGCTGCACATCAACTCCGCAACACCTCTCCTGAAGAGGTAAAACTTGCGCGCCAGACATTAGCCCCAATGCTCCAAAAACGCGGCGGCGATCCATTGCTGAATATCAGTGCTGTGGGACATGCGCATATAGACCTGGCGTGGCTCTGGCCCGTGCGCGAAACCATCCGGAAGGGTGCGCGCACGTTTTCGACCGCCCTGGACTTGATGAATCGCTACCCGGATTACATTTTCGGCGCCAGCCAGGCTCAATATTTTTTGTGGATGAAAATCCATTATCCGCCATTGTATGAAAAAATCAAACAAAAAATCCGCGAGGGCAGGATCGAGCCACAGGGAGCTATGTGGGTCGAAGCCGATACAAACGTTTCAGGAGGCGAGGCACTGGTGAGGCAAGTCCTGCAAGGCAAGCGCTTCTTCAAATCAGAATTCGGTGTGGAGATCAAATATTTGTGGTTGCCCGATGTGTTCGGCTATTCGGCAGCACTCCCCCAGATTCTGAAAAAATCCGGCGTTGACTATTTCACCACTCAAAAGCTGTCCTGGAACCAGATTAATACTTTTCCGCACCATTCGTTTCACTGGCAGGGTATCGACGGTACGTCCGTTCTCACCCACATGCTTCCCGAAGAAACCTACAATAGCCCGGCAGCGCCGCGCTCGCTGCTTCGAATTGAGAAAAATTACAAAGATAAAGATGTTTCGGAGCACTGCCTGCTCTTATTCGGAATCGGCGATGGCGGCGGCGGTCCCGGTGCCGAGCATCTGGAGCGATTAATGCGCCTGAAAAATTGGGCGGGATTGCCACCGGTTAAACAGGAGCGCGCCTGTGACTTTTTTGAAAAATGGAAAGCGGATGCGGATCAATTTCCGCGTTGGGTGGGAGAGCTTTACCTCGAGCGCCACCAGGGCACTTTCACCACGCAGGCGCGAAACAAATGGTACAACCGCAAAATGGAACTCAGCCTGCGCGAATCGGAATGGACCTCGTTGGTCGCCATGCAACTGCGCCAACGAGAATATCCCGCTGAACAATTGGAAACCATCTGGCGCGAAGTGCTGTTGTACCAATTTCATGATATTCTTCCCGGTTCGTCGATCAAACGCGTTTATGATGAAAGCGTCGCGCGCTATAAAGCGATGCTGGCTGATCTCACTGACCTAGTGGCAAAAAACGATGCGGCGCTGGCAACACAAATCTATACATCTGACGTGCAGCGCCCGGTACTGGTTCAAAATTCGCTTTCATGGCACCGAACCGAATGGGTCCAAACCGATGAACATTGGCAGCATGTAACGGTTCCTTCAATGGGATATGCGGTGATCGATGCGGATAATGCCACAATCGATTTCCCGCCCGTGAAGGCTGCTTCAGATTCACTGGAAAATGATTGCTTCCGGGTAAATTTCGATGCAACCGGTGCAATTAGCTCGATCATGGACAAAGAGCATCAGCGCGAGATTCTGTCCGGCAATCAACCGGCAAATCGCCTGGCAGTTTATGTCGACAAGGGCAACGCCTGGGATATTCCGATGGATTATGCTGATAAGACACCGCAATACATGCAACTCATCTCCGCTGAAGCCTATACCGATGGTCCCCGGGCTGTTATGAAGCAGACGTATCGACTGGGCTATTCTGAACTGGTTCAGGAAATCGTGCTCACTGCCGGAAGCCGCAGAATCGATTTCAGCACGCGGCTCAGTTGGCGAGAGACTGCCTCGATGCTCAGAACGAGTTTCCCGGTCGCGATTCATGCCGATGAAGCTACCTTCGAAATCCAGTTCGGTACCCTTCGCCGGGCAACCCATCGCAACACAACCTGGGAGTTGGCAAAGGACGAAGTTCCGGCGCAAAAATGGGTGGACTTGTCCCAGGGCGATTACGGGATTGCGCTGTTGAACGATTCAAAATACGGATACAAAGTTAAAGGCAATGTACTCGATCTCAACTTGCTGCGCAGCGTTCCGCATACGGGTCCACGGCTGGTTGAGGATGATGACGTCAAACCGGGTGAGCCGCATCATTATTATACGGATCAATGCGATCATATTTTTACATACTCACTTTATCCGCATCCGGGCGACCACATCGAAGGCGGCGTGGCAAAAGCAGCGTATGAATTGAATGTCCCCCTGAGGGTGACCGCGATGGAATCAAATTCAGGAACCTTGCCGATGAGCGCCTCTTTCATCGAAATCGATGCGGAAAATATCATCATCGAGGCGGTCAAAAAAGCAGAAGTCAGCGATGCGATGATCCTCCGCCTGTATGAATCGCACCATCGCGGTACGAGCGCCAGAATCCGGTTCCGGGACGCAGTTAAACGCATCGAGGAAGTCAACCTGATGGAAGAATCGTTGCAATCGCTGGACACGGAAGATGCGCATACGGTGAGTTTGCCGTTCAAACCGTTTGAAATCAAAACGCTTAGAATTGAGATTCAGTGAGTTTTTGCTGGATCGAGTTCAATTGCGTAAAAAATCGGCGCGAACCTGAACCTACAGGAGAATTTTATGATCCTCCAAATTATATCATTATCAGCCCTGGGATTTTTGGTCTGTAGTGCGCTGCTCGATGCTGCTCCTCCCCACCCTCTACCTGAAAAATACCTGCTTTTGGACTCTCGAATTGTTGATGCAACGGAAAACGTCCGATTACGTCTCGGTAAGGTAATCAAGCATCCGGCAAATCCCTTATTTGCAGAAGACAAACCGTGGGAAGTGCGCTTCGACAATTTATATCCCAATGTAATTTATGACGCAGACGAAAAGCTCTACAAATGCTGGTACAGCCCGTTTATCGTCGATGTCGCAACCGCTGAAACGCCGCCGGAAGCGCGGGCGAATTGCCGCTACCAACCGCGCGAACGGGAGATGGCAATTTGCTACGCCACTTCACGCGACGGTCTCCACTGGGAGAAACCGAATTTGGGTGTGATCGAATTCAACGGCAGCCGACAAAATAACATTGTGATGCGACTGCCTCACGGTGCCGGCGTTTTTCAAGACAAGCACGATCCCGATCCCTCGCGACAATACAAAGCAATATTCAAATACCAGGGAGACATGGCGGTAGCATTTTCAGCGGATGGCGTGCGCTGGAGCCAGCCCATTTCCTGCCCCGCGATGAATGCCGTGGGCGATACGCATAATAATGCATTCTGGTCGGAAAGCCAACAGCAATATGTCGGCATCACACGTTTGTGGGATCATCGGCGCGGGATTCGTCAGGTTGGGCGCTCCGAATCACCAGATTTTATGAATTGGACGCCAGCGAGTGTTATTTTGGAAGGATTGGAGCCGCATCTTCAAACATATACCATGCCGGTATTTCAATGCTCCGGCATTTACATCGGCTTGCTGATGATTTTCAACACACAAACCGATCGCGTCCACTGCGAACTCACCTGGAGTCCCGACACGCGACAATGGCATCGCATCGCGCCCGGGGAAGCTTTCATCCCGAATGGCATTGAAAAAGGTGCGTATGATTGGGGGTGCGTTTACGCGGCAGCATATCCGGTCTTTTTGCGGGAAGAAATTCGCCTGTACTATGGTGCCAGCAATGGTCCGCACACCAACTGGCGCGATGGTTTTCTGGCACTGGCAACTCTCCGCCCCGATGGATTCGCCGGCGCGCAGCCCGTTTCGAATACGATGCCGGGAATCGTGACGACAATCCCGATATCCTGCAGCGGAAAGCATTTGCACATCACCGCAGACATGCACGATGGAGCCGTTCGCGCAGAAATTTTGGATGCCCGGGGATATGCCCTGGCGGATTGCCTGCCGATAACCAAATCCTGCACCAACCAAAAAATCGGCTGGCGTTCGGGCGCAGATTTGCATCCATTCTTCGGCAAAGCGGTGAAAATCAAATTTGAAGTGAGAAATGCAACCCTGTATTCATTCTCCTTCTCCGATTGATGTGGAATGCTGCTATCATTTGCGCACACGGAGCGTTTTAATCTCCCAGGGATTGAGTCGAATTGCGCCGTTTGTCACCCGACTATTCGGCGCCGGCTCTCCCAGATGATTCACTTCCTCAATATCCTGAATTGATTCCTCAAATCGGAGCACACAATCGGTCGCAGTACCGGTTGTCTCCGCAACGCGCACCAGAAAGTCTGCACCGGGCAGCGCTATCACTGATGTCGCAATCACATTTTCCGCATCGATCGCGAAAGATGAACTGGTTTTATCGAAAGTGAAAGTTTCCGCAACCGGGATCAACAGAGGCTGAAATTGGAATTCGGCGATTCGACGGAAAATCAGCGCTTCCGAATCGACATATTCTATGGCATTCCGGAAGATGCGCTGTTCTTCGCGGGAGTGCAAAAACACGTTCGATAGTTCCGAATTGCGCCAAATATAGTGCTGATTTCCCTGGTTATGAAAAATAAGGCACCCGTCGCTCCCCAAAACCACCGCCGCATCGACTGATTGAAATTTTTCCTGCCCGGGATTTTCCAATACGTTCAAATATATTTTTTTCACGCTGTTCCAACTTTCTGCCAAACACGCTGCGCCCTGAATCGAGGCTGTCCATTGATCGTCGGGTTTATGATACATTTTCGAGAAGGGCGCATCGAATCGTTCGAGGTGTTCGAAAAAAGCATCGCCTGGAGAAAGCCGGGTCTCGAAATCGATCCTGCGGCTGTTTTTTGCCAGCACTACTTTGACATGGAAATACGCAACTGGCAAATCATCCGGCAATCTTAATTGCCCTTTCAATTCGACTTTGGTGGCACCTTCGCTCTCATAAAAATCGGCTGAAAGTAAAATCTGGTTCGCATTTGTATAGCGAAATTGCATGCCGCCCCTGCTTAAAATATCTCGCCCGGTCGCTTTATTGGCTATGCGACTGATTCTTCCCGCATCTGAATCGATTTCGACGCGCCAGCAATCATTTTCAATGTAAATTTCGTGTCCTCGTTCCCAACGGGGAGTTTCGATGCGCTTCACAGTCGCTGCCATTGGAGGGAGGTCATGCAGGGCAATCTCCAAATTTTGCTCCGACAAATGATCGGGCAGATCTTTTATGTGAATCATCTTGCAAGATCCTGATTGTTGAATTCGCCAGGGCAGCGGATTGAAAACGAGCATACGACTCGATTGCACCCCCGGATTGCTGCTTTCGCCGTAGAGCGTGCGCATAAAATCCAAATAGTGATGGAGCAAGTTCTGATAGGCTTCGGTGACTAATTTTGCGCCGATTTCTACTTCAGTGTATCGCCGACCCGGTCCTTGCACGCCGCGGTATTCCCGCGAATGTCCGCCCACAGTCGTCTGTGGTACGCAGAATGAATCGTGATTCTGGAAAGCGCACAGGATCTTCCAATCGGCATCAATCTGCTTCCGGCATGTCGCTTTCATTTGAGCATCCGCATTTGTCCCCGCCAGGTGCGATTCAAGGATTCTGAGCAGATTTTCAGTCCGCGCGCAAAGATTGAGGGAGCTGTAAAACGAACCGCCCCAGCCGTATTGCGAAAAAATGGTATACTGATAATCCGTTAATTTATATGACCGTGATTCGGACGGCGTACCAATTCGTTCGGGAAGCTGATTCATGGTGACAAATTCGCCAAGGACACCCCCGTAAGTCGCCGCGCGAATGACATCCTCGCGGAACGGCGGACACCAGAACAGGTCCAGGAAATTGCTGTAAATACCTGTGGAAACGCCATGCTTTTTTGTCTGGTGGAAAAAATTAGCCAGATGCAGAAAGAAGTCCACCGGATGATGTTCGTCATCGGCAGCGGTGGAAGTGACAGCCGGAATAGCGGCGCCATCCAGCCCTTTCCATGAAATCAGCGGAACATTCTCTTTGGGCGTAGCTCCCCAGTTTTGCGTTCGGTGCAGCACGGTTTCGAAGCCGGCTCCTTGCAATATTCCCGGATGCTGCGGCGTGAATCCGAATTCCTGGCGCACATGATGGCGCACGGTTCTGCCGAAGAGCGCACGAGAAACCAATTGCCCGTAAATATACTGCCGCAGGTTGGACTCGATCGAACACAATTCCGGGTATTGCTGTCCGTACGATCCATCCACAATTTCCATCCTGCCCTGATCCCAATGCGATTTCAGCTTGCGATAGAACTCTGGGTTTCGCCGGGCAACTTCTTCGTGAGTGGACATGCCAATTTGCAGATTGAAGCGGTAATCGAACCGTTCGGCGTAATCCAGGTACATTTGAATGTACTTGTTGGATTTTTCAGGATAATCGTATTCGGCAAAACCGTAATCTTTGTATGTAATTCCGCCGTGGATGCCATCGATAAAATATCGTTTGAATGGAAAGAGCGCATCCAGTTGTTTTTTAACATATTGAAAAAGCTCCTTCAATTCGCTGCGCGCCTCGTTTTCATCTTGATTTTGGATAAATCGCTGCGCTGCGGCGTGCACCATGCGAGGAATCGGATCATCAGCCGGCGATTCTCCTTCGAGGTGGTATGCCTGGTGCAGCGTTCGGTGGCAGAACCCGAGCGACTGGAAATCGCGCCGAATCTCGAATGAGCGCTGCATGAATTGCGTTTCATCCGCACTCAGCGGTTCACCCAACAGGCTGCGGACGGCGCCAATGAATGCGCGGAGAAATTGCCCAACGAATCCATCCGCGCCGATCTCTGAGTAGTCCTGGCGATAAAGTTCGAATGCATGCACGGCATCGGTCGCTGTCCAGACGATATTTTTAAAGTGAACCATATCCTGCCATTCACCGATCTTTGAGTAGCATTTCGCCGCAGCCGGTATATGTTTCAGCGTTTCGAAGGAGATGCCCTGCGGATATTGCCAGCGCTCCGCATTTTCGCCGATAGTCCATGTTTCGCAATTGGACAGGAACCTGTCTTCGGATTCGATCGCTGATAATTCAAGGTGAAATCGCAATTGTTCCGGACGCGCATCGATCAAAATCAGCTTGCGTCTCCGCTCGATGTGTTTCCGAAGCAATTGATCGGGTATGTCACCGTTACGATGCGGAATCACTAGCAACGTCCGATCATCGACATCACCCCCCCTGATTTGAGCTGCCTGGTGAATGCTGAAATTTTCAGATAAATGAGCCGCGAGAAACGGATCGAAGAACCAGGTGTAGGGATACAAGCTGATATGTCCAGAATTTATAATGAAAGAATTGCCCCAGTTTTCATTATCGGTATCACAGGGGAAACGATCGTTATGCAAAATCAAAATCTTCATGCGCACATCCTTTTTTTCCAGGGTAATGAACTGAATGGTTGCATCCGGATTCGATGACCTGCGGTTTCAAAAAAGCCGCCACTACACTAATAAATAATTATGATTTTTGCAAGTGAATTTTATCCCGAAAGCTGAAGCGGAAAAGCCAATAATGCAAATAGCTCAATAATTTTCAAAGGAGTTCCAATGAAATACACCGAACACGCGAAAGTGACTTTTTGTGCGTTTCGTGGGCTCAGAATAAAATTTTTTGTTGAGGTAAGCAAAGGAGAGGCAGGAAAACTGCGTTTGATTGTTTTCTTCGATGCATGGCGTACGCAAATATTCTCATTCTACAACTCATTTTCCGACAAGGATGGCAGGTGCTTGCCTTCCAATTCATCCACTCGTGTACGGTCATACATTTTGATTTGAATCATATATCCTGTTCGCGCCAGCATGTGCGCCCCTGCCGGAGCACTCACAAACGTAAAAAAGATCACTAGTATCTCTTGAATCACAAAATGCTGTTTTTCCACGCCAGGTGCTAAGCTGAAAAATATCATCGATGCCAGCAGCATATTGATCAATCCCAATGTGCTGGCTTTTGTGGTGGCATGCATACGGCAATAAGCGTCTGGCAGCCGAAAAAGCCCAAAGGACGCGCTGAAAATGAAAGCGATACCAATGATGATGAAAACCGATGTGATGATTTCAACGAGCATTTTTTCTCCCCCTTTTTTTATCTATAATTCTGCCGGTTGCGAGATATTTTGCAAAGGCGATGGTGCCGATAAAACTGAGAATCGCAATGACCATCATCGCATCGATAAAATGGCGCGTGGCATATTTGATTGAAAATATGATAATAAAGGCTACCACATTCGAACTCATATTATCCAACGCCACTGCCCGATCGATATTTGTCGGACCGGCTATCACGCGATACAGGCTGATAGCAAAGCTGAAACTGATCATAATCAATGCAAAATTGGTTACCCATTCAAGCATGAACGCTCTCCTTTTTGCTTGTTTGCCCACTGATTGCCAGAATCGGATTCTCCAGGTTGTTTTGAATATCCTGCTTGCTTTGCTCGATTTCGTCGATATGCAGGCAATGGATATACAGATGTTTCTTATCAGGACTGATATCGATGCTTAGGGTTCCCGGCGTAAGCGTGATCATATTCGCCAGCAGAACGATTTGAAAATCGGTTTTGACGCGCAGCGGATAATCGATAATTCCCGGTTCAAGATCGAGTTTCGGGCGATAAATGAGTTTCAGCACTGCGATATTGGCTTTTAAAACCTCGACCAAAAATTTTAAAATGAGTTTCACAACCAGTAACAGGCGAACCATGAAGTGCTGTTCGAAATACGATCGCCTCAATAAAAAGATGATAATTAAAGCGAGGATGAATCCAAGCGAAAACGTGTTGATATCGAACGAATTGTGGAAAAGGCACCAAACGATTGCCAATATTCCGCTGAGGACAACTTGTTTCAACAAAATTCAATCTCCAGATGATAAGTGGAATGAATGACGCACTCACTTTTAAAAATCTCCATTTGCCAATTTCATCGCGGCATCTGGTGCTGCAACACAGCTTTGATATAATAGTTTGTCGGATCTTTCAACTGCTTCGCGGTGGTGATCGCAATGCTATAAAACGTCTCGGCGAATATACCCATGCAAATCGCCAAAATTACCAGAATGAGTACCGACGGGATCAGCGCCTTGTAGCTTTTATCATTTGTTCTAATGGCTGTTTTGCTCTCCCCCCAGAATCCGAAGATCCAGATTTTGATCATGCTGAACAGCGTCAGCAAACTCGTAATCAAACCGACGATGATAAATACCATCAGATAGCGATTTGCGCCGCTCGAAAACTCATCGAAACCGGCTTTGAGGATCACATATTTGCTAAAAAATCCGGACAGGGGTGGAACTCCGGCGAGGGCAAGCGCGGCGATCATGAAAAGAATCGAGACTGCCGGTACAGCATTCGCCAATCCGCCGGTCTTTTTCAAATCATTGGTTCCGGTAAGTTTTTCATGAATTCCTCCGATCAGGAAAAGCGCGGTCTTCACGAAAATGTTATGGATAATATGCAGGATCGTACCGGCAATCGCACTGACCGTTGCCATCCCGATACCCCAGATCATATACCCCACCTGCGAGATAATGTGATGCGATAAAATTTTCTTGAAATTATACTGCACAATCGCTCCGAATACCCCGAGCAGCATGGTGAAACCGCCGATTACAACCAGAATAATATTCAAATAATTGAAACCCGTGATATTTTCCACCCGATAAAATATCAGGCTATTCGTCCGGAGCAGGCAATAAACACCGACCTTGGTGAGCAGCCCGCCGAATACTGCCGAAACCGATGCCGGCGGCGCAACATACGAGCCGGGCAACCAGTAGTAGAGTGGAAAAATACCGCCCTTTGTACCGAATACGGTGAGAAAAATCATGGAGACGATGAGCAGAAGCCCGCTGTTGAAGCCTTTGAGTGTGTTGAGCTGCTCTATTTTATTGGCAATATCCGCCATATTGAGCGTACCGACGATGCCGTAAAGGATTCCCACACCGGCAACAAAAAACGCGGAAGCCACCAGATTCAGTACCATGTACTTTATGGATTCTTCGAGCTGCGAGCGTTCGCTTCCGAGCGTGATTAATGCATAAGACGCCATGAGCATGACTTCGAAAAAAACATACAGGTTAAAAATATCGCCGGTGAGAAAGGCGCCATTGACGCCGGCGATCAGGAAGTTGAAAAATGCGAAATAATAATTTTCCTGCCGCTTGCGATCGATATTCGAAATCGAATAGATGCTCACGACGAACCCGATGATCGATGCGCTTACCACCATGCTCATGCTTAACAAATCGGCGACAAATACGATTCCGAACGGCGGGCTCCAATTGCCCAGGTTCAATACCAATATTTGCGAACCGGCGTAGACTTTATAAAACAAGCCGGCGGCAATTCCCAGCGTGCCAATCATTGAGATGATAGCGAAGCTTTGCTGTAACCGAATATGTTTTCGAAAAATAAGGCATACGATGCCGAAAAACAAAGGCACGAGTACCGGAAATGCAACCTCTGGGAAATGACTCATCCTTTCTCTCCGCGTAATTCATCCAGATCGTCGGTCTGTAAATTCTGAAAGATTTTATATGCCAGCACCAAAATGAAAGCGGTGCAAGCGAAGCCTATCACAATAGCCGTTAGAATCAAAGCTTGTGGTATGGGATCGACATAATTCATTTTGGAAATCCCATCGCCGATAATCGGATCGATGCCCTGATGCAATCCCGATTCCATGAGCAGAATATTTGCCGCATGTGAATACAGCGCCAGCCCGATGATAATCCTCAGCAAGGTTCGCTTCAGCATCAGGTAAGTCCCGCAGCCGAATAGCACACCAACAATGACCGCTGATAATATCTCCACTACTCATCTCCTGCAATATTTTCGATAATCGTGATTGTCACAAAAACCACAACAAGGTAAACGCCCAGGTCAAATGCGGCTGCCGAAACCAGGTGCATGTCACCCAACACGGGCAAATGATGCAAATGAGTTTGATAACTCGTTAAAAACGGAACACGTTCGATGAAAACCGGCAGTATGCCCGTTAGAAATGATACCATGATACCAACCCCGAAATACCCGGCGTGTCGCATATTGAAAACCTTGCGAACGTACATCAGGTCTTCGGAGAGAAATTCCAACACAATTGCCGAGGCAGTCATCAATCCGGCAATGAAGCCCCCACCCGGTGTATTATGCCCCTTCACCAGCAGGAAAAGCGAAAATAGCAGCATGATATGAATGGTAATCCGAACAACTTCCCGCAGAATCAATGATTTCATGAAAAGGCTTTCTCCTGATTTTTCTTTTTAAATTTCACCATCGCATAGATTGCAGCGGCTGAAATGCATAACACGGTAATTTCGAACATGGTATCGAAACCGCGGAAATCGACGATAATCACATTTACGATATTTTTGCCGCCGGCAAGCGTATAAGCATTGTCCATATAATATTTATTGATACTGCCGAACATGCGGTTGGCATTTGACAACAACATCACCAGTGTGATCGAGCCGCCCACTACCACGGATACCAGAATGTTCCTGAGTTTTACAAATGTGGTTTCGAGTTCTTTTTTAAGAGGCGGCAGGAAGCGGAAAACCAACAAAAAAAGAACCGTCGATATGGCTTCGATCATAAGCTGCGTCAACGCCAAATCGGGTGCGCGGAAAATAACATAAAGTAACGAAACCATCCACCCCACAAAACTAAGCGTAATAATTGCTAAAACGCGTTTGGTCATCCCGAGCAATAAAAAAGTAGCGATGATCAGCAAGATTGCCACGCCCCACTCATACAGCGAAATCGGGCGGGCGTTGAAGTCCGAAAGCATCTTGTAGCCTTCTTCCCGGAAAAAAACGCCTATAATCATCACCGCCATAAAGAGCACAGTGAACATCACATAAAATTTGAGATAGCCGTTCTGGATGATGCCGGTGGTAAATTTCGCCAGCTTATCCTGGTATTCGATCCATTTATCATACAAAATATTAATAAAGTTATCCGGGAGCTTGTTTTGAAAGCTTCGGACTTTTTCGCAAGATAAACAAATGAGTACACCGAGTGCAATTTTTATAGCACTCATAAGCACAGGCACTTTAAAGCCATGCCAGAGATGGATTTCAAAAAATTCAGTGGAACTGCCATTCAGCAAATACCGTATCGCTGGTTTTACCATGGATTCCTGAGCTAGTGCGGGTGCAAGCCCCACGACGACGCATATCGCAGCAAGAATCATTGGGGGCAGTAACATGCCAAACGGCGCTTCATGGAAATGCTTCGGTGTGCTGGTTGTTTCTGCTCCCCAGAAAACTTTTCGGTAAATAAATATGCTATAGACAAAAGTCAATGTACTGGCTACCAGCGCGATGAGTGGAATCAGCCAGGTATTTTCTAAAAAATGCTGATTCAGCGACGCTTCGAAGAACATTTCTTTGCTAATAAAACCGTTAAAAGGCGGCACTCCAGCCATAGCGAGGGAAGAAATACCTGCGATCACAGCTAGTATTGGCATTCTTTTGCGCAAACCTGAGAGAAGTCGAAAATCACGGGTTCCTGTCTCGTGGTCGATGATGCCCACTACTAAAAATAGGCACGCTTTAAAAGCTGCATGATTCATGATGTGAAAAATAGCCACGCCGACACTATAGCCCGTTGATAATCCGAAAAGTGCCATGCTCATTCCCAGGTTGGCAATCGTAGAGTAAGCGAGCAATGCTTTCAGATCGTTCTGTTTCAATGCCAGGTAACCACCCATCATCATTGTGAGCAAACCACCGCCAGTGAGCATATAAAACCACAATCTGGTGCCCGCAAATACCGGATAAAGAAATGCCACCAGAAAAACACCCGCTTTGACCATCGTCGCCGAATGCAGAAACGCACTCACGGGTGTCGGGGCTTCCATGGCATTGGGCAACCATATATGAAACGGGAATTGAGCAGACTTGGAAAAAGCGCCCAGGAGCAGCAAAATCAGGATGTAAGAATAAGCTGGATGGCTTTTAATCAATGCGGCTTTGCCGATCAAATATTCAATGTCGAATGATCCCATGATCGAAACCGCGCCCTGGTGCCCCACAATATCGTATAACCAGATCAGTCCGCCCAGCATGAACAACGCACCGGCAGAGGTGATGAGCAGGGCTTTTCGCGCGCCATACACCGACGCCTCACGATGATCCCAAAATCCGATTAGCAAAAATGAACTCACGCTCGTGAATTCCCAAAAAACAAACATCAGGATCAGATTGCCCGAAGTGACCACTCCCAGCATTGAGCCCATGAAAAACAGGATTTCAGCATAAAATCGCGCCAGCTTTTCTTTGGTTGAGAGATAATAGTTGGCATAAGCCGTGATCATGGTGCCAATGCCGCTGACGATGACGCAAAATAGCAGACTCAATCCGGTGACGTAAAAGCTTAAATCGATGTCCAGGCTCGTAACCCAGGGAATGCTGAAGGCAATTTTTCCGTTTGCCCTCACTTCGGGATAGAGCCGGAAAGCAATCACCAGGCAGATGATGGCAACCAGAACTGCCCACCATCCGATTTTATTTTTCAGCACTTTGTGAATGAGTGGTGTGAAGAGTGCGGCGATGAAGGGCAAAAAGACCAGAACAAGAACCAGGATCGATGATTCAGTCATAGAGGCATCCTCAGGCTACAGACGAGTTTGGGAGTCTTCTGTCAATGTATAACCATAATTTTTCAATCTAGTTGAGCGGTTTAAAAGGAACGGTAAATATAGTAATCTTTTCAGAATAAATCAAGCGCTTTTTATGGAGTCCTGTATTGCCTCAGCAATCCAATCAAAACGAATGAGCGAAGAATAATTAGAGCCGCAGACAAGCAGCTACTTCAGGCTTCCTCCTCAGACAATTCAACCGTTAACGCTGTCAATATGACGAACCTTGAAAATCAATCCTGTCACATTGACAGCAGCACCTGCCATCAAACATTACCTGGTCCCTTTCGTATAAATCCCTAATCTATTATATTTCTTAGCGTTACTTGTTTAATTTTTTATTTGGCACAGCCTTTGCGTAATGCAAGCGTGTTTTTGAAATTGAAAAAATAAATAACAAAAATAAAATGCAATTTGTAATTGGAGGTACTAACCATGTCACTGATTAAATTTAATCCGTATAGCCATTTGGTGTCTCTGCCGAATGAACTGGATAGCTTTTTCAACAAATTTGGACTCGATTTTCAAAACACCGATAGTGTGTGGTGTCCCTCTGTGGATGTCGTCGAAAATGATAACAACTTCGAACTCAAAGCTGAATTGCCCGGAATGAAGCGCAATGAAATCAACATCACATTCAAGGATGATGTGCTGACACTGTCCGGCGACAGAAAATATGAGGTAAAAGAATCAAATGACCATTACCACAGAATTGAAAGACGCTATGGAAAATTCCAGAGATCGTTCAGCTTACCGAAAAATGTGAAATCGGACGCGATTAAGGCGAATTATGAGAATGGCGTTTTGACGGTTAACATTCCGAAAAGCGAAGAAGCAAAGCCCAAAGAGATCGCCATTAACGAATAAGCACTGCTGATTCATCAAATAAAAAGTCGAATCCCCGGTCCTCCCGGATCGGGGATTTTTTATTTTCCGGAGATACCGAAAACCCTCTGCCGTTCAGATTCGCCTGCCTCCAAACGTGCCCGTGGAAATACCTATCCGCTGCAACTCGAGTGTGCCTGTTTGTAATGCTTCGGTTATTGGGTGGTGCAACCATTCAAAGGTTTCGAACCTTTGAATGGCTTTTTCCCTTCGAAAGACCGGCTGATTACCACCTGTCTGAATATTGTGCTTGCATAATTCAGAATTTTTACTAATTTAGAAGAACGAAATCAAGCAGGCTGGTATTGAATACCCATTGTTTAAATCATCGAGTAAATTGCCATGTCGATAAATCTTGAAATACTTCAGAATTACCTGGCGTATAAAATTCCCGCTGCGGAGCGCTTTATTTTCATCTATGATCGTTCGAATCTGCTCACAGATCTGGTTGAGTTCTATTTGAATGATGCCTTGGTTCCGGTCGTACATTATGAAAACGATCTGCAATTGCGGGCGGATTTGGAATGGGCAAAAGATGATTTTTCGGGAAATTGCTTTTGCATAATCTCGAATAAATCCGAGCCGGAAAATCTTTTTATTCGGGATTTCATCAGCCGCAGCGTCCAGGTGCATGTCACGCCGCAGGACATGTTGAATTTTTTCGGCAAAGAGCATTGGACCGATGCCGCCAATTGGCTTCAGGGAGAGGATTTTTGGCGCTGCCTGGATACACTCGTTCGAATCAAGGATAAGCCCAATTTATCTTTCCGCGATCAAGATCGGGCGTACCTGGCATCGGCGCTGCTGAATACTGATTTCACCCGCCGTTTCGATGCTGCCACCGGATTCATCTTCTATTTCAAAAAAATGACTTCGCCCGCGTACGAGGCATTTGAAAAGAATTATCCGCAACTTGCCGATTTCATCGAAGAAAAGCTATTCGCGGATGTTCCGGAATTGAAATTATTTACCGGGCACCCTCGGCTCTGGCAGGCATTTTGGCTGGGTCAAACCACCGATATCCCGCAGCAGGCATTCGATGCAGAAAAATTGTACGATTTGAAATATGAATTAGCGGTGCGCGTTCCAAACTTCGTCCGCGATCAAATCGAGCAAGCTGAATCAGATTATTTCAAAACAGCATCATCGGTCGATGAATATTTGAAATCGAGCATGGCTTCGGACACACTGGATGCCTGGATTACTTTCATCCGCAGAGAACATCTGCTGTTCGAACCTCTGAAATCGGCATTAAAACGCATCATCGATATCCTCATCCGGAAATTTGATTTCATTGATTTGAAAGAGCTGGCGAAAGCTTCGGAAGAACTCAAATCGCATTTATTTTATCGCGCATCAGAAGAAGCCGCGACTGCTACAGCCACATTTGCAGCCGATATCATCGATCAATTCAGATACTGTGTGCAGCTTTTCATGCATCTCTGCGACGGCAAGCGCGCTTCATCAGTCAAAAAGGATTTGCTGCAAACTTTCTCGGAATCCCTGTCGCAGCTCCCATGGCTCCTGGCGCGCATCGATGGCACCAACCGGCGTACGCAGTTTTTGACTCCTGAAATCCTTCAAAAATTGGCGAGAGAGACCGAATCGGTTCTGGATTTGGCTCAATCTAAATTCGCGGCTTTTATCGAACGCCAGTACCTTAGCGTGCTTCGCGGGGCGATTGCAGAACCGGTCGCTGAACAACCCCAATATCCGTATCATTACATCAAAAAGCATTTATCGCAATCGCCCGATACACCGCTATACGTTGTAATTTTCGACGGCATGCGCCAGGACGGCTGGAAAATGCTCGAACCGCGATTCGAATCGCTGTGGCGCAATCGGAAACGGGAAGCGGGTCTGCTGATTGCACCGTTGCCGGGAATCACCGGAATTTGCCGACCCTTTCTGTTATCTGGTCAACTGGCTCCGTTGTCCCCCACCGTTGACGAGTGGGAATTTGTGAAAAATGCGCTGTCAATATCTTCACTCGATGCATTGACGTTCGCTGAAAACCAACGCGACATGCGCCGATTCGAAAGCTTTCAGCAAGCCCCTGCCCGACTGAAAATCATGATTTTCGACAGCTTTGACAAGCGGATTCATCATTCGGATTTGCCGCTTGATCAGCTCTATCTGGAAATTCAAAATGAATGTCAACGAACCATCAAACCGATGCTCGCTGCCATTCCTGCAGACTCACCGATACTAATTTTCGCCGATCATGGGTTTATGGAGCCGACTGGCAAAATCACCAATCTGAATAATTTCGCAAAAAGCGGTGCTTCATCCGAAACACACCGAAGGTGGATCGAAATAAAATCGGTCGATCTCCCCTGCCCTGATTTGATCTGTTTTTCATCCGAAGCGTTGAATATAGCTGATGATGATCGGACGCAATTCGGCTTTCTGCGAGACAGGCGCGTCTTCGGGATTAAATCGGACGAAAAATATACGCGCTATGCTCATGGCGGGATTTCGATGGAGGAGATGATTGTGCCCATGGTTTATCTTCAACCAATGCAAACTTAAGTTGAGGTGCTTCATGAAAAAGATTGTAATTTTATTATCGCTTGGATTTATGATGCAGGTACCGGCATCGGAGGGTAACGTGATCAATGAAAAATTTCCGCAGGAAATCGCCACAATTTTTGAAATGAAAGATGCGCTCCCGGACAGCTTCATTCTGAATATAGCCCTGTCCGAAAATGGACTGCCTGTCGCCGAAACTGAGCATGGCGCGGTCGCATACAATGGGAAGTCCTGGCATAAAATTCAACCGGGAACAATTCCTCCTGTCATGAATAGACTCATGATCGCCCCGCCTGTAGATCAAGATCAAATTATAGCCGTCACAACTCATGGCGACCAACAGGCGATTGGTGCGCGCGATGGGCTTTTTCTGCTCGAAAAAGAAACGAGGCAATGGCGCAGGCTCACACCAGCGAATGAAACGTACAGTTGGGCTTTGCGGGATGTCGACGTCGTGCAGTTTGATTCGAAGGGACGACTGTGGTTCGGATGCAGGCAAGGGATCGGCTATCTCGAAAACGAGCGCTGGCATTTATTCACGGGCGCCGAAGGATTGCCGTATAATCAGTTTACCTGTTCAACTGCCGGCGCTAATGGCGAAGTCTGGTTTGGCACAACAAAAGGCGCCATTCGTGCGGATAACAATTGCTTCAGTTATCGCTTCAGTCGGCGCTGGTTGCCCAACGACTATGTGACAGCGATTGCGGTGCAACCGTACGGCACTGCCTGGATCGCTACCCGCGGTGGAATCAGTCGCATCGAACGCAAAATGATGACACTAGAAGAGAAAGCCGCGTATTTCATCACCCAAACCGAACAGCGACACAATCGCATGGGATTCATCGCTGATTGCCGGCTGAAAACGCGATACGATGTCAATTCCTGGTCTCCCAAGATTAGTGATAATGACGGCATGTATACTGCCAAGTACGGCGCTGCCCAGGCTTTCAGATACGCGGCAACCGGGGAGCAACAGGCGAAGGTACTTGCCCGGCGCAGCCTGAATGCCTGCAAGCGGCTCGTCGATATCACCCATGAAACCGGTTTCCCGGCGCGGGTGATTATTCCCATCGATTGGGGGGAACCTGTCAACGAGCAATACGGGCGAGAGTACAACCTGCGCCGGCGGGCAAGCGATCCGTTCTGGAAGTTGATTCTGCCGCGCTTCGTGAAAAGCAAAGATGGCAAATATCTCTGGAAATGCGATACCAGTTCCGACGAACTCGCCGGACATTATTTTTTCTACGGCATCTATTATGATTTGGTGGCTGAAACCGAACAGGAGAAGGAGCCCGTCAGACAGGTCGTTCGGGATATCACGGACCATCTGATTCGAAACGGATTCTTGCTTCGCGATCATGACGGCACACCAACGCGCTGGGGAAATTTTTCACCTGAATTTTTGAATTCCGAACGCGGGTGGGAGCAACGCGGATTGAATTCAATGATGATGCTTTCATTTTTGAATGTTGCGCAGCACGTCACGGGCGATTCAAAATACGCTGAAGCCGCAGAGATGCTCAGGGAAAAGCATCAGTACCACATCAACGCCATGCAATCGAAAATGTATTTTCCACCTGATTTTGTCGTGCCCTGGGATAACAATCTCTGCCTGATGAGTTTGCATGGGCTGATCAAATATGAATTTGATCCGGAATTGCTTTTGATGTATCGGCTCAGCCTCGAACATGCCTGGCTGCACATCAGCCGCCAGAAAAATGCGCTGTGGAATATTATTTACGGCGCCCTGGTTCAGCATTTCGCAGACATTTTCGATAGCGGTGTTTTTGATAGCGGAAACGTGTTCCCCGAAGCCGGTCCGTATGCCCGTTTCACCGCTAAACAACTCAAAAATACTGATCCCCGGATGAACGATGTCCTTGAAACCCTGAGGGGAATGCCCCTCGATCTAATCGGCTATGAAATGGATAACTCGCATCGTCTGGATATTGTGCTGGATCCCACGCCGGGGCAATTGCCAAAAGTCGGCTGGCACGTCAACGGGGGCGCTTTGCCGATACAGGAGCGGGGGCACGTGCGTCAGGATCGGGACGGCTTCGCCCTGTATGCCAATGAAGACGGCGGATATGCCGAACACGAGGGTACGTTTTTCTTGTTGCCATATTATATGGGAAGGGTTCACAATTTGATCAAATAAGGCTCACGCCAATTCACAGATACACGGTACGCTGCTCGCGGCTCTCATGATACCCGGATTTGAGTTGGCACCGGACGATTAATTTTAAGACTAAATATTGGGCAATCATTTTCTACAAATGTTGGCGGTTGCTCTTTACAAATTTGAATGTGTCACTCGAACTTTCTTTATTCCAGATTGAATTGCATCTGTTTGCGCCCTGTACGTTTTTTTGTTCCGGAGTACCTGTGGCTTTAGAAAAGGCAAAGCGATTTTGCCGGAACAAGAAATCACTATATGCATTTATGCAAGAACCAATTATTTTAGATACAGTATTCCTGATCGTATCGATTTTATCAACACTATCTTTCGGAGAACGTGAATGTGTCCAGCCTCTGATCATTATTTCAGCTACCAGCAGCGTATCGATGCATTGCGTGCCACTAAACAAAGGTATACGCAGGAAAAATGGAATGTTATCGGTTCCATGGATTTTGACGATCATGCGCTTATTTTACCGCCTCCTGAATCCCGACATATCGTGAATGTCATCAGCGGTTCGGGCGTCCCGATAACCGATGTCTTGCTGAAGGAATTTCAGCCGAAAAGCAATCACCCGTCCGGCGGCTTTTTCGGTCCTGAAGCGTGCGGTGAAAATTTCAAAGCCCTACTCATGGCGCATCCGGTTTACATCGATCCGATGAGTTCGCTGGCAGGGGGGTATATGGTGAATTTTTTATCCTATCGCGATCCGTTTTGGAATCCGGATTTTGACTATTCACACTTGCATGAGCAACAACAGCGGTATAAGCTGTATCATGGCATCGGCGCCGTGCAGCATTTTTGCCAGGATCTGCAAATCGGCTTCGACCTGGGCTGGGCAGGCATCCTCGAAAAAATTCATCGTTTTCGTGCCATCAATACCGGGACGGAAGCTGGTGCTTTTTACGATGGGCTGGAAGCAGTGGTACAGGGCATGCAAAACTGGATTGGTCGTACTGCGAAAGCTGCGCGAGAGATGTCCGTGGCTGAATCCCATCCGCAATTGCGGCAAAATCTGGTGGAACTGGCGGATATGAACGAACGCCTGGTTAATCATTCGCCGGCTACCTTCCGCGACGCCTGCCAATGGATGCTCTGGTATCAGATGGCGGGAAAAATGTATAACATGAGCGGCTCACTCGGAAAAATCGATCAGCTTCTGTTCCCGTTTTACGAGCGCGACAAAGCCGCGGACATGCTGTCCGACGAGGAAGCTATTTTTCATCTTGCCTGCCATCTGATTCAGGATACGAGTTACATGCAACTGGGCGGTCCCGACGCAAGCGGGCAGGATAAAACCAATCATCTGTCTCTCCTGGTGCTGGAAGCGGCGCATCGGTTGAAGATACCGGCGAACATCGGCGTCTGTGTGGGCGAGAGTATCGATGCACAACTGCTGCAGCGCGGTCTGGAAATCATGCTGGCGGATAAAACAGGTATTCCAAAATTCCTGGGCATTGAAAATACGATCAAAGGCTTTGAGCGCAACGGGTACCCTCCGGAACTCGCCCGGCAGCGAGCGTATTCCGGTTGCCACTGGTCAGCCCTGCCGGGAAGAGAATACACGGTCAACGATTGTGTGAAAGTCAACTTTGCTCGGATTTTCGAGGTTGCCTTCGAAGACATACTGGGTGATCCGGAGACGACGCCATCAGTTAATGAATTGTGGCGACGATTTGAGCATCACCTGGGAGCAGCGCTCGATGTGATTCGCGAAAGCCTGGATTTTCAACTCGAACACATGCACCAGGTGTTCCCCGAACTGGTTCTGGACTTGCTGTGTCACGGTCCGATTGAACGCGGGCTCGATGCGTCTCACGGGGGAGTGGAATATATCAATCTCGGCATCGATGGTGCCGGTCTGGCAACGACTGCCGATTCATTTGCCGCAGTTGAACAGCGAGTTGAAAAGGAGCAGCGTCTGACCTGGAAGGAACTCAAGCGCTTGCTGGATACCGATTGGCAAAGCCCTGAGGGGGAACGGATGCGATTGATGATGAAAAGCATTCCCCGCTATGGCTCCGGCGATTCGCGCGCAGATGACTACGGCATCCGAATCGCTCGGACATTCAGTCGCCTGGTCAAGGAAAAACCAACGCCGAATGGTTATAACCTGATTCCGGGAATATTTTCCTGGGCAGCAACGATTTTGATGGGAAAGGATGTCGGTGCAACTCCCAACGGTCGGCGCGTTGGTGAAGCCATATCGCACGGTCCGAATCCTGACCCGGGTTTCCGAAAAGACGGAGCGCCCACTGCCCTGGCAACGATCACCGCCGCCGTGCAGCAGAAATTCGGGAATGCATCACCCATGCAGATCGAATTGGATCCGGGATTTGCACGCGAAGATGATGCGATTGCGTATACGGGGCATCTGGTTAAAACGCATTTTTCGCTTGGCGGAACCCAGATCAATATGAATATTTTGAATAAGCAAAAAATCCTGGAGGCGCATCAAGACCCGGGCAAATATCCGGATCTCATCGTGCGGGTTACCGGCTTCAGCGCCTACTTCGGCAGTCTTTCAAAAGAATTTCGGCAACTGGTCGTGGACAGGATACTTGCGGAATGAGTAACGCGTAATTGGAGTGCATCGACTGTGCCGATGCACTGAATTGACTCAATCAATTCACTCCCTGACTTTTAGAAGCAGCCAGTATAAAACGCATCCGGAAAGGAAATGAACATGGCACTACAAATTGAAAGCGGACAGACGATTCTCTTCATCGGCGACAGTATTACAGATTGCGGTCGGCGGGCAACGGAGCGCCCCCTGGGAAACGGATATGTTAAACTTTTTGCGGATTTGGTGGCAATTCGTGAACCTGAAAAACAAATCACCATCATCAACAAGGGGATTGGCGGAGACCGGGTGACTGGTATGCAAAATCGCTGGACCGATGATGTGATGCGCCATCACCCCGACTGGTTATCGATATAAATCGGGATCAATGATTTGCATAGCGTTTTAAGGGGTGATCCGGCGGCGGTGACGCCCGTGGTGTTTCACAAAGCGTATGACGAAATTTTGAATCGCACAAAAGAGGCATTTGAAAGCTGCCAAATACTTTTGATCGATCCGTTTTACATAAGTAATGATCGCGCCAGTCAATCATTCCGCAATGACGTGCTGACGATTCTCCAGGAGTACGTTTCTATCGTGCATGCGTTGAGCGAAAAATATCAAACGCGCCTTGTTAAAACACACGACTTGTTTCAGCGCTTGATCCGATTTCATGAGCCGGATACATTCTGTCCCGAACCGGTTCACCCGAATCTCACCGGTCACCTGGCGATCGCTGAAGCCGTGTATGCTGCATTAAGCCAATAGCCGCTTCAACGATTATCAACGCGCTTCGGGAACGAATGCTATTGGACGATGAATGCTTTTCAAGCGGATCGGATAACAGTGACCGAAATCGCATGGCAGCGAGATTGGAGTTGCTTTTTTGCGCTTTGAGTTTTATATTTTACGGTAAATTTTTAAACCAGCATTCTGATGAAGGAATTTTGTATGAACGACTTTTTCAAGGAAAAACGACCACACCATGGTTTGGATTATGCCGCGTTTATGGAACGTGAAATGGAGCAAAAATTGAAAGATATCGAATCCGGCAAAATCAACGATGCGCATGCACATCACATAAAAATGAATTATCACCGATCATCCCGGATTCAAAAAACCTACACCGTCTCACAAGAGCTTTGCGAAAGCGTGAAATCCATTGAGCAGCCTCAACTCTGGATGGTTTTAACTGAAGCCTGGTGCGGCGATTCGGCACAGATTTTACCGGAGATTGCAAAAGTAGCCGCATGCAATAAAATGATAGAATTGAAAATCTTGTTGCGTGATGAGAACCCGGATATCATGGAGCGCTACCTGACTGACGGAAAACGTGCCATACCCAAGCTCATTGCCTTTGATCCTGAAGGAAATGAGCTGTTCCGCTGGGGTCCACGCCCAAAAGCCGCGGCTGCGCTTGTTTGCCGGCATCTGGCAGATGGTATTGAGAAAATGAAGGTTTATGAAAAACTTCATAAATGGTATGCGAAGGATCGCGGCAAAGCCATCGAAGCGGAATTTCATGAATTGCTGGGGCATTTCAGGGCAGCTTAATCGGTTGTGATCACCTTTCGATTATTCATTAACATACATAAAGTTTTTTCACATTAGCCGAAAATTTGCTTCGCGAAATGAATCTGGACTCGCTCTGAACTTTTCAGACTCAAAACGAATTCACATAAAAACTATCACCACAGTAGAATGAGCATGGGGTATTTGGCATGACTTCACGAGAAATTGTACGTCGGACAGTCGATTTTGAGCATCCGATTCGAGTTGCCCGTTCCTTCGGTGAATCGGATTTTGCGGGTGCAACCTGCGCAATTGAAACCTGTGCCACGAAATGGCGCGAAATCAGCAACGGCAGATGGGAACGAATCGATGAATGGGGAAATGTCTGGGGAAGAATCGATCCCACGTCGAAAGGCGAGGTGCTCAAAGGCGTGCTGGACAATTTAAACGCTCTCGATTCGTATGAATTGCCCGATTATTCAAAGCCCGAAGACTACGTCAATGTGAGAGAGGCGCGAAACCAGGCGCAGGATAAATGGTTCATCGGCGGTTTACCCGGCTTTGCATTCAATATTGCCAGGAAAATGCGCAAACTCGATCAATATCTCATAGATATTCTGTTGGAGCGCGATCGTATTCGGGAGTTGCATGATCGCATCGATGATATGCTCGAGGCTGGTATCCGTAACTATGCAGCAGCAGGCGTCGACAGTATCATGTTTTGCGAAGACTGGGGAACACAGAGTCAAACACTCGTCAGCCCGGGACTCTGGATGGAAGAATTCTATCCCCGGTTCGAGCGGCTTTGTGGGATTGCACATGCCGCCGGTATCAAGGTTTTCATGCATTCCTGCGGACAAATTGAAGCGATTGTTCCCGGGCTGATGCGAGCCGGCGTCGATCTGCTGCAATTCGATCAACCTGCATTGCATGGCATCGATACCCTGGCAGCGCACCAAAATAATGGTAAAATTACGTTCTGGTGCCCGGTCGATATCCAGAAAACGCTGCAAACGAAAAATGAGAAAAAAATCCGCGCCGAAGCTCGTGAGATGCTTGACAAGCTCTGGCAGGGCAGGGGCGGATTCGTTGCCGGCTATTATGGCGATAATCCTTCAATCGGGCTGGAACCTGTATGGCAGGACATCGCCTGTGACGAATTCACCCGCAGCGGAATTCATGAAAATTACAAAGAATAGAGCACAATTTCAACCATTTGATAAAAACCTTGAATTGAAGCAATCAGGAGCGAAATGTGATGACCGATCATGTGACCAGGCTGGAGAAAGCCTTCCTGATAAGGAAGCGCGAGATCTATCTCTATTTTCTCAAAACGAGCTGCCTTTTGATATTTTTGATAATTTTCACTGTTCCGGCAGACGCCTCAGCACAGGCTGCAACAACCGGAGCACCTGAAATTGTAATCCAACAAACCATTTATGATGCCGGCATCGCAAAGCCCGGTGATAAAGTGGTCGGAACCTTCCTCGTGGAGAATCATGGTGATTCAACGCTGTTAATCAAGCGTGTTGCACCCACGTGAGGCTGCACTGTGGCAGATTTTGACAAAGTCATCCCGCCTGGTCAGACGGGAAAAATCACCGCAACGCTTAGCACACAAAAATACCGCGGCATTCTGAATAAATCGATCGTCGTGGTTTCGAATGATCCCAAAACACCCAAACTCACACTTTATTTCAAATGCAGCATCCTGGGCGTGAAAGTATTGCCCATGAGCAATGTCTATTTCAACACGCGCGTCGGCGTCGAACAAACAAAAGAACTCACAATTGCCACCATTGGCGAGAACCGGCTAACGGTCTATGCCAGATCCAGCAGCCCGAATATCAAAACGAGATTGGAAAAGACCGGCGGGGATCAGAAACCGACTTCCGCGAATGAGTATTGGGAGCAATACAAGCTATTTATCACGATCCCGGACACCTATCCCGAAGGGCGATTTTCAGGAAGCGTCACGTTGATAACGGATAGCGATTTCGATCCTTCGATCAAGCTTCCGGTTTCGGGCGCAGTGCAGCCATCGTTGGTTGTATCTCCCGGTACCGTGCGCATGCTGTCTGATGCAAACGGCAATTTGCCGCCGCGTTTTGTAAAAATAACCCGGAGATTCGAATCCGGCTTAGAACTCACCAAAATTTCCGCCGAACCCGCTCAACTGAAAGTGAGCCAGGAAGAGACGAGGAAAGGTGAACAATTTACCTTGAAGCTGATTTGGACCGAACCGGAGAAAAAAGGTATTTACCAGGGCAGAGTTGTGGTGCATACCAATGACACACGAAAGCCCGTGATTGACATTCCGGTACACATCAACTTAAAATAGCACCTGCTTGAATGGAAGATAGATGAAAAAATCACTTCACGTATGCCGGGCAATATGGAAATGCCTGGAGCTGTTTTTCAACGCGCCAAAATTTTTCTGCCGCAATTATTCGCAGAAAAAGCAAACATGAGATTTCGCAATCAATTTGGAATGAAGGAAAATATCTAATGATGTAGCACTCGCCTATCAGAAGCGAGGCATTGAAAATAGGCGCCCAATTTTCATATACCAGGGTTCCTGCCATCCAATAATTCAAGCCAAATGGGGAAAATCATGAAATCAAACCTCTCTGCCGTGATTTGCATTGCTGCCGGCCGATTTTTAAAAATCACATATTTTCTGTTAAGCTTCGCGCTGTTTCTCGTATCCGGTCTCTACGCCCAGGGTAATTATCCCAATTCGGTTCAGGTCAACAGCACCACTTTCGGTCATCAGGACAGCCCCGAAATCGCCGTGAATGAAAGGGGGACAGTACTCGCAGTGTTTGAATCAGAGATTAATGGTCCTGATGAAAATATTTTTGCGGTGAGCTACGACCGCAAAACATTCCGCGAATGCTATCACACCGGTCCGACGACGGATACCGCAAGTCTCGAGGCATTTCCCGGCAGCGATCGTTTCGTTGTGACGTGGGAGCAAAATGGCAAAGTCCAATTCTGCATTATCGCTTGCGCCAATGGTGAAGAAAATTTTATTGTCGAGCCAACGCCAGCCGGAGAGGGCATTCGTGCCATCGGCGACCGACCGGATGTCGCTGTTTCCCTGGATGGCAGTCTTTTCGTTATCGGGTGGCATACCGGCGATATTTTGATGAAATTTTTTGATAGAGAAGGCAACAGCATTAGTGATGTTATCGGTGTGGCTGATGTTATCGCTTATAACCAGGCGGAAATCAGCCTGAAATTTTTCCCTGACTCCGTCCTGGCTGCAACCTGGTATAGTGAAACCGCCGGTAATTTCGAAGGGGCATCCCGGGATCGCGACATCTGGTTCCAGCTCTTCGACTGCAAACCTGTGTACGAAGGCAATCCGCCGGTCAAATTATTCGAATCCCAGCGCCGAGCAAATGGCGATCTCTCCGTAACCGAGCCAATTTGGTATGTTCAGGAATATCCCGAGGTGGACGTATTCAACGACGGACGCTTCGTTATTATGTGGCAGGACTTTCCATATTCGGATGCCGGGAACGGAACAGATGGCAGCGGCAAAGGCGCATATTTCCGAATCTTTAATCGCGACGGCACGCCCCAAACAGCGGATGTGCAACTCTCGGAACACACGTTCAGTTTCCAAAAAGATGCCGATATCAGAATTCGGCAGGGCGACAGCACCATCCATTTCATCTACGAAGACGCGTATGAGGCTACACCCGAGAAATCGTGGCTGGCGTATCCCTCTTATCGCATGTTCGATGACCTGGGAAATGCCACGGGAGCTTCGCTGGAACTCAGCGATAAAAGCTATGGCACCGATTGCAGGCTTGCAATCACTGAACCGGATGCGCCGGTGCCCAATTTGATTTTAGGCATCTGGGAGACGAAGGACACCGAAAATTATGATGGCTCCGGCAGAGCGGTAATTTTTCGAGATTTCTCAACAATTGAAACATCAATTGATGATTCGCCTCGGGATGGCAGCATTGCACCGGAAAATTCAATCCTCCTGCAAGCCTACCCCAATCCATTCAACGCCTCGACCACGATTTTGTATTTTTTAGAAAAAGCGTTGCCCGTCCGCTTTCAATTGTATGATGTTTCTGGAAGGCAGGTTGCATCACTGGTTGACGCTCAGCAGGCGGCTGGTTATCACAGGCTGAAATTTGAAGCCCGAGATTTACCGAGTGGGATGTACATTGGCAGACTCGAGGCAGGAGCCTATTCGAAATCGATCAAGCTCATTTATCTTAAGTAAAAACCAGCGCGGCTTGAAGGCTTGGGTTTGGCTGTATTCGTTTATTTCCCGGGACCGGCTGCTTGCCGGATTGAGAATTGCACGTTTCAATACGGCTTTATTGGAATGAATAAACCGTTGCTGATTATTAATTTTTCACCTCACCAATACCATCCGCCTGAATTTTCTGTAATATCCTGTTCGCATTTGATAAAAATAAATCCCGGAACTGACGATTTTTCCGGTATCATCTTTTCCGTCCCATACGATTCTGTTCAAGCCGGCTTTTGCAGCTTTATCTTCCAATATTCTTATTCTCTTGCCAAGCACATTATAAATAATAAACTTAACTTTATCATCCCGATGCATCCGGTATTCTATCACCGTTGCTGCATTGAAAGGATTGGGATAATTTTGCACTAACTGCGGCTTCAGGGGGATAGGATTGTATTCAGGTAACGACTTTGCGCGCGCCAGTATTTCCATAACTTTATTCGGGCATTCATCCATTTTTAGCAGGAGATATGCTATGTAATCCTGCTCGATTTCCGAAGTGGGCGCAAATCGTATTTCAAGACTATCGATTTCCCGGGGATTCAACGTTAAAATCGGTGCAGTGACGTCAGCAGCTTGTGAAAATGTTTTGATGGAAAAATTGAGTGAATCTGATAGTTGGATTTCGTTAATGTTAATGGTTGATGGAGAGCCATTTTTCAAATAGCATGCTTTGCGCTTTGCACTATTCAATTCAATCACATCAAAATCGAATGGGTCAGGCGTGACTGTCAGCGTCGCCTTGCTGGTACAGGCTGCTTTTGGTGTGCCTCCATAAGCACCCATATTGATGCAATATCCGTGTGGGAATGGCTCCTCTAAAATATTATCATTAGGATCACCGCTATCAATGCACGGAGAAGTTGATTTGAGAGAAAAATCACGCATTTCCGGATTTTTGAAACAAGGATCTTCGCAAATCTGCCTGGACCAGCGGATGATTTTTCGGTTGTTGCTGGACTCCTTTTCTTTGAATAGCCAGTGTCCAACAAATGTATCGATATTTGAATAGGCGAATTCAATCGTATCTGGCTTTGGATAGGATTGATTGAATGAAAGCGTTGCTCCCGAGTCGGCTTTGTTCGCCCAGATAACCGAATTTTTGACTTCGAAATTGTTATAGCCCGCTAAATTCAGCGCCCCGCCACAATCGAATGCTTCATTTTCCGCTATGGTCACATTTAATAAATGGGGCAATGATTTATGCACGGATATGGCGCCGCCGATTTCAGCCTGGTTATGGAAAATAGCCGAATTGGAAATCGTAAATCTGGCATTCGCTATATAAAATGCGCCACCATTTTCAGCGATATTATTGCAAATGGTAGCGTTGGAAATCTTCGCCGATGAATAGTCAATATAGAATGCTCCGCCTGAAAAGTCGGCGCTGTTGTCGCTAAGCGTCAGATCGGAAATTATTAACGATGAATTGAAGGTTGAAATTGCACCTCCGTAAGCGGCATGATTGTGTGAGATTCTCGAATGGCAAATCACAAGCGCCGACGATGATATGTATAGTGCCCCGCCTTTTTTCCCTGTTTGTCCGCCCGAAATTACGCAATAGGACAGCGTATCATCCCTGCCGCTTTTTTTAAAATGGATACCTGACCAGCCTTTATTGATATCGTATGCCTGAAAAAAGATTGAGTCTGTTTCCGTTCCTTTTGCCACCAATTGGGCATCATCCCCGATTTCCAAAGCACATGAACCTGTAAAAAATACGCTTGTACCGGCACCAATTTCTAATTTTTCGCCCGCAGGAACGGTAATATCACAGCAAATATAATAGGGCGACCCTGCCTTATGCCAGGTTCCGGAAACACTTTCTACGATGATACTGGTTCCACCCGCCGGAACCCCGTGCCCTGACAATTGAATTGTCAAATATTCACGTTCATCGCAATAATAAATGTGGATGTTTCCCTTGAAAATGCCGATACTATCCGGCTGAAAAACAATATCCAGTTCCAGATCATCATCCGGAGGCAATGTAATGGAGCCGAGAGAATCCGCAAACTCGTTTGCTGCAATGCTAACTGAAAAATATGGCGTCGCTTTAATAAAGTTGATTGTCAGCGAGTCCTGGCTGTTATTTGTCAGAGTGAGCGTTTGAATATCAGAGGAACCGCCGACATAGGTGGGTGGGATAGTCAGCGAATAAGTACTCGCCTCGAGTTGCGCCCGTACGCCAGCGATAAGTTTGATATCCAGAACCGAGGAGCTCACCATATTATAATTGGCTCCCATCTGTTCGGGAATCAAACACCACGCATCCGTTATTTGATCGGGATTGGTGCTTCCCCAGCCAAAATTTAAATGATAAAAACCATCGGTGTTGTAACCATCTGCAATGATGCTGTGAGCGCTGGTTATCGGGGCATCCGATATGTAAATCGAAAGCAGGGCAGGGAAACCATTCATCATATTTGCTCTCAGAATCGGATAAAAGCTCTCTCCCGGGTATCGGTATTCAGCGCTTTGGTAACCAAGTTTATCTTTGAAGGCGATAGCAGCAGCGCTCACCCTGGCTCCGGAAGCGGGGTAGTTGAAATCGGTTTGCAGCAAGATCGCGCAGGTAAAATTGAGCAATGCTGCTTCTGAATCCGTGAGCAGGCTGTTGCTAAGGTATTTAGTTTTTATATTCTCCAAACCGGCATTCAATGTCTCGAACGAAGGAAAATCATATTTTGTGCTATCTTCATCAATCCGGATTTTCAGGCTTTTGGTCGCATACCGATCACCCTCCGTAAGCCTCACATTTCCGATGGACTGGTGATAATTCGCAATCTGCGCCATTGCAGTTGCCACGCAGCCGGCAAAATTTCTTTGAATTCGGGTTGAATCAGTGGGGCACAAATCATTGTAAGGAGCGGATTGATGCCAGGTCGTTTCGATCCAGCCACCAGTGCTGGTTGTGCCTGGTTCAGGCCATTGCTGAAAGGCACTCATGCGTTGATTCAAATTCGCTGCCTGAGTTTCCCGCTGCCATTTTCGATTATTTTCTTCGATGATTTCATCGGGAAAAAGCTGAAGCGCTTCATTTCTTAATTTTAAATCATCAATCAGCATCTGTCGGAACAAGCCGCTGCTCTCATCCGCCTTCCAGTCATGCCGCAGTGAATACGCGATGATTGGTTCGAGTCGTGTATCTGCCGAGATGACGATAAATCCCCTCGGTTCAACGCTCGCAATATATGCCCACGCGTTATCGCTGTCCGGTGCGGTCAGGTCATCTATTTCCCGGATACTGAGTTCGACATATTTTCTAAGGGGTGATACCGGAGCAGAATTTTTTCGACTGATGAAAGCCTGCGCGATTTGAAGCGCCTCATTTTTACCGACGCGTTCGGAGAAACCGGATTCAGTAACTAGCAAGACAAAGAGAATGATGAAAACAATCGATCGTTGTGTTTTGCGCATGTTTATCCCGGTTTAGAAGTATTCTCAAATGGCTGCAAATAATTTTTATTTATCTCAGCAGCAGCATTTTCTGCGCTTGGTCAAATCCTGTGGTTTTCAAACGGTAGACGTATAAGCCGGAGGCTACGGGCACGCCCTGGTCATTTTTGCCGTCCCACTGAATCTGGTGATAGCCGGCATCGTTGTGCTGGCATGTCAACGTGCGAATCGCATCACCGGAAATGTTGTAGATTATAAGCTCAACATGGGCGGCGACGGGCAATTGATATCGAATCGTAGTTTCAGGATTGAACGGATTTGGGTAGCATTGCAGCAATTCGAATTTCGCCGGCAATCGCCGATCCATTTGGTTAATGGCTGTTGCCGCGGTTAATGTTGATATTGCTATATTTTCCATCACCGTATTTTCATTCCAGCGCATTTTATGCAGCTTGACTGTGGTTTCATTTTCATTAAAATCGTCATCCACGATGAACCGCAGTGTAGCAAAAATACCATCCTGAATCGACGGCGATGTTCCGCAGCCGGCAAACTGTATTTTTCCGCTCCGCGCAGCATCCAATTTTGTGTATTGGTTTAATTGCGATGCCCAGATTATCTCAGCCAGTGTCAAATGAATGGGATTGTAAGCGATCCGACCCTCAAAGGAAAAAATGTTATCGCTGTTATCCAGGTATAGCGGCACGTCAACAATTTCTCCTGCCTGAATCGAGCCATCATTCATGCTGATTTTGCCGGAAGCCAGCAGCAGTGATTCCGTTGTATCATAAGGCAAACTGTCGATGAGCACGACGATGTATTGCAGGATCATCGAGGCATCCAGCGCCGAGACCGAGCCGTCTAGCGTGACATCGGCATTGGCGAGTTGCTGGCACAGCAGTGTATCTATGCCAACAAGATGCTTCAGAATCAGCGCGGCGTCGTGCGCTTGAATCAGACCATTTTCATCAACATCGCCATAAACCGGGATAGGATTAATTTTAACGCTGCCATCTGTAGTGATCACAGAATCCTCCCCGGTATTAAAAAGCGCAGATTCGAACGTAATCGGCACATCGGTACAGGGTTCACCCGTTACCTTGAATTTTAAATTGCAAAAGATGCCATTGCCCGAGATATCCTGTGAGCCGGCATAACCTGTCATTAAAAGGCTGCCGGTTTCATTCGCCTGGTAAGTCCACAGTGCATCGCCGATGATGCTCGAAGCGGTATCAATTTCGATAAATTGCAAACCGCTTTGATAGCTGCCAAATGCTATTTCAGCGGCATCATAGGTTTTGCCAGCCGGAAATTCTACAGTTATAGGAATACCGATTGTATCGCCGGGAAAAGCAGATATATTTCCAACACTAAGCACTATTTCAGATCTAAGCAGCGCGCTTAAATCATATAAATAGACTGAACCTGAAGCAAGCAGTTGATCCCCATCTTCGGCGGCACCGATTGCGGCGTACCTGTTATGGATACAAACCGCCTCCCCGAATTGATCAACTTCTGTGCCGTCGCTGGCGATGAGCTTTGCAACCTCATTCCAACCGGTATTTTTCCGCGCAAATACGTAAGCTGATCCTGATCGGTCGCCGTTATCATCGTCATACAAAGCGCCGATGACGATTTCTTCGCCATCGATCGAAACCGAATGACCGAAAGAATCGCGGATTGAACCGTCGCTGGCAATGAGCTTGGCTTCCTGGTGCCAACTCATTCCGTTGCGTACAAAAACATAAGCGGACCCTGTAAACATATTATCGCCATACGATCCGACAACGATGCGATCATCACTGAGAGAAACCGAAAATCCGAACAGTTCGCTGGGTTTGCTATCGGCTGCGGTAAGCTTTGCCTGCTCAGACCAATTCGTACCATTGCGTTTGAAGACATAACATGCACCGGTAGAATCATAATATTCCATATCGGCACCGATGGCGCAATAATTTCCATCGATCGAAACCGATTTTCCAAAAAAACCGCCGTCTATGGCATCGCTTGCTGACAGTCGTGCCTGCTGGAACCAGCCGTACGCATCACGTTTGAAAATATAAGCTGTACCAGAATGATATCCAACGGCATCGCTTTCATAAGCACCGATAGCAGCATAATCTCCGCTGATAGAAACGGAGCATCCGAAACGATCGTTGGCACTGCCATCCTCGGCGAGGATTTTGGTTTCTTCAAGCCAGGTGTTACCTGTGCGCTTGAATATATAAGCCGCGCCTGATTTATAGCCATTATCCTCACATAAACTGGCGCCGACGATCAGGTACTCACCATCAATATCAACAGCAACCCCGAACAGGTCGCCTTGTTTCGCATCGCTGGCGATAAGCTTGGTGACTTCATGCCAGTTTGTACCAACACGTTCGAACACATAAGCTGCACCTGCGCCCAAAAGTCCGTTTGGCGCGTCGCTTTTGGCGCCAACCAAAAGCATGTTCCCGCATATCGCAACGGAACTGCCGAATCGGGCAGCGAATGCCGCATCGCTGGCAGTGATTTTTGTTTCATCCTGGGCATAAACCGAATTGAAAAGAAAAGGCGTAAGAATGACAAAAATCAAGCCTGCCGTAAATGAAGTAATTTTTCTCATTGTGTGTTTCCTTTCAAAATGAGTGTAGTTGATTTTTTAGCAGCATTACCTTAGCAAAAGCATTTTCTGAGATAGCTCAAATCCTTTGATTTTCAAGCGATAAAAATATAAGCCTGAAGGTACATTCATGCCCCGATCATCGGAGCCATCCCACTGAATCCGATGATAACCGGCAGATTTCTGCTGTCTTACGAGAGTGCGGATAATCTGACCGGCAACGTTGCAAACAGTCAACTCCACAGCGGAAGGTGCTGGCAGGTGGTAATGTATAAGCGTATTGGAATTGAACGGATTCGGATAGTTTTGCAAAAGCTGGCATTCCTGGGGCATTTCCAGTATCACATTGATTATGTGCGAATAAGTAAACGCACCATCGAGATCGATCTGCTTCAAGCGATACTGATAGCTGATGGCGTTGGAGAATTGATCGGGCGGAATTGTATCTTTGTAGTGATAAAATCGGGAAGTATTTGTCGTTCCGCAACCTTTGACAAAACCAATTTTTTCCCAGAGCTCATTATTATTGATCCCATTTTTGTTCGAGGTGCGACGTTCGATACTGAAGCCAAAATTGGCAGTTTCTGTTGCCGTTTGCCAATTTAGCGTAACAGTATTGAATTTGACCGACGCCGTGAAACTCATAAGTTCGACCGGAACAGGTCCCGATAAAGCCTCCTCACTGAATTCGCTTTCGTTTTCATGAATATCGACCGCGGTTAGCTTGTATGAATAGGTTTGCCCGATTTCAACGTCCGCATCTACAAACTGAGTTTGACTCGTGGTATCATAGGGTGTCGCATTTCGATAAATGATATAAAATCGCAAATCAGGTTCGAGTGATTCATTCCAGTTAAGCGCGACAGCATCGTTGATCACTGATGCTACCAGTCCCGCCGGAGGCAAAGGCGGCAAATTATCAACGCTGTACCCGCTATCCACGTTTGAATCGTAGAAGATATTCGGATCATTCGTGTGTGCGGAAACCATGAAGTAATGCGTCGCATCGGTGGTGGACATCGAATCGTACAACGTTTTTGCGGTATATCCATAATAAGGCATGCGATGTGCCGGTTGATTCGCCAGCCATTCCCAGACGTAGCCCGTATTTTGCGACGCAAACCGGTAAGCCGGACCTGTGAAATTTTCGGTGATAGTTTTGGGGGAGGCTGCCGAAGCTCTGGCTGACATTCCCGCTGGCAAAGCGCGCCAGATGCTGTAAAACGGCAGCGAAGCAACATCTTTATCCAATGATGAAGCTTTCCATTTTAACGTCACATATCCGCCCTGGTCGTGGGGGATGTCGCTGACATTAACAATAAAGGGTGAATACGCCACATCATATACATATACTGCACCCGATCTAATCCCATTATTGGTGTCAATAGGAGCGCCAACTACTAAATAGTTCTCCTTGAGGTGTACAGATTGTCCAAAAAGGTTCCCGCTTTTACTGTCAGATGGCAGAATTTTTGCTGTCTCCTGCCATCCGGTTTGATCTCGATCGAAAAGGTAAACTGAACCCGGTCCACTAGAGCCCATGAAATCTTCATTCCATTTTCCATACGGAGCGCTGACTGCAATTTGATCATCCCAGAGAGAAACCGCATCTCCGAAACCCAACGTGCTGTCACTTGCGGTGAGTTTTGCATCCTGAATCCAACTTGATCCATCGTGTTTGAAAACCAGAGCAGCGCCGGAAGAGCCGAATACAACATATTTATCATTTAGTGAAAGAGAACATATATCGAATCCCGGGCCAAGCTTTGCTTCCTCGGTCCAGGCGATACCGGTACGCTTGAATATGTAGGCTGAAGATGGGTAAATAGAGCACGCAACAACATAGTCTCCTTTGATACAAACATACATTCCAAAGAACTGATATGCAGCGGCATCGCTGGGAGAAAGCCTTGCTTCCAGATTCCAAATGCTTCCATTAAGTTTATAAATATATACTGAGCCCGAGTACTCACCATTTATATCATCATCCCTTGCCCCGATGACAAGTGTGTTATCGTCGCAAGAAACCGATTCTCCGAATTCAGTTCCGAAAGAAGGACCTGTCAATTTTAACTTTTGATTCCAGCTTGTGCCATCTCGTTTGAAAATATAGACCGCACCCATACGATTATTGCCTGGAGCGCCAATCATGGCATAGTTCCCGCAAATAGCAACCGAAAAACCGAAATAATCGTATTGGTCTCCATCATCTGCGAATAGTTTTATCTCCTCAATCCAGGTGGTGCCATTGCGTTTGAATATGTAAGCTGAGCCAGATTCATCTCCGTTATCAGAATCGTTATAAGCTCCGACCACGATGTAATCACCGCACCTGGAAACAGAATATCCAAAACGGTCGTTATCCCCGGCATCGCTAGCGGTAATCTTTGTTTCGTTTTGGGCGTATATCAAGTTGAACGGATTGACCAGATAAATGCCTATGATCAAACCTGAAACAACAGAAGCCAGCTTTCTCATTGGTTGCCTCCTTTCGTTTTAATTATCACCTGGATTGCGCGGTTCAACGTTCAAGGTTCCAGGTTGATGAGCCTTAACGGTTAAAATTTAACAGAGTTACGCCTTGTTAGATTTTTATACCCAATTTATTAAGAACAATCTCCGAATCATTGGGCGTTACAAATGCAATATCAATAGATTACAACCATTGAACCGGGAACCCTGAACCTGAAACCGCTCAGTTTAGGTATCATTTATATTTTAGCGGTTTTATCTCAGGTTAAGCATCTTCTGCGTTTTTACAAATCGCATTGTTACCAGGCGGCAAAGGTATAAACCGGATGCTACACGGACGCGCTGATCATCTTCACCATCCCATTTGATTTGATGATACCCGGCTTGCTTTTTCTCATGAACGAGCGTGCGGATTTTCTGACCAGAGACATTGTAAACGATAAGCTTCACTTCTGCCGGTTCGGGTAATTGATATTGGATGAGGGTTTCTGCGTTGAATGGATTGGGATAATTTTGCATGAGACTGATCTCAGCGGGTGGTTTCAACAGCACACTGATTTGCTTCGAATAGGTGAATGATCCATTGGTATCGATTTGCTTCAAACGGTAGTGAATGCAGGATGTATTCAAGGGATGAACAGTGGTGAGTTTATCGGTGAATTGGTAGTATTGAGGTTCCGTTGTGGTTCCCTGCCCCTTGACAAAGCCGATCCCAATCCAGTTACTTCCTGCAAGCCGCTCGACTTCGAATCCTGAATTATTGGTTTCCGTAGCTGTTTTCCATTCAAGCAAAATCCTGTTGTTTTGCTTAAAAGCTGTGCCTGTGAATGACACCAATTCCACGGGCACACCACCATCTATTGTATGAAAAATAATGCCATCCCGTCCGGCTGCCCATCCGGTATTAGCGTCGGCAAAATATACCGAATTTAGCTGAGATGTAGTGCTGCTCGTTTGAGGGAACCAGGTGACACCGCCATCGGTTGAACTGAGAATGGTACCGTTGTCACCAACTATCCAACCGGTCGTTGCATCTACGAAATAAACCGAATGCAATTCTTCCGATGTTCCGGTGTTTTGTGCAATCCAGTTGGCACCGCCATCTGTTGTTCTGAAAAGCGCCCCATAGCTTCCCACCGTCCAACCTGTATTTGAATCGATGAAAAAGATTGAATACAAATCACCGCCGGTACTGATTTGCGGAAGGTATTGTTCTGTCCAAATTTGTCCGCCATTTGTGGTTTTAATAACGCGGTACTCAGGATTGATTATTCCTTCGCTGCCGGCTGCCCAGCCGGTATTTGTATCGGTGAAGATAACTGATCTCAATGTTGCCAATATCGGGCAGGTCTGTGGCGTCCAGTTTAATCCGCCATCCTCGGTTTTAATGATCGTACCGGGTAGCGTATAGCCATTTCTACCGACCGCCCAACCGGTGTCGCTATTGATAAAAAAGATCGAATACAGGTTCTTTGATGTACCACAATTCTGCGTTACCCAGTTCGAACCGCCATCTGTGGTTTTCAAAATCAGACCATAATAGCCTGAGACCCAGCCGGTGTCGGCATTCGTGAAACAGAGTGAGTAAAGGTCTGCGGAGCTATTGCTGTTCTGTAAAATCCAATCATTTCCGCCATCTGCTGTATGAAGCATAATTCCGCCGGTTCCGGCAGCCCAGCCGGTGTTGGGATCGATGAATTGGATCGCGTTGAAGGTTGTTTGTTGGGAAGGGTACGCGGTATCCTGCAGAATCCAATTTGTACCGCCATCATCAGTTTTGAGAATAACACCAAATGCACCAACGATCCAGCCAGAGCTTTCATTCGTGAAAAATATAGAATAAAACGAGTCGGCAGTACCACCTGATTGAGGTGTCCAGTTATTTCCGCCATCTTCAGTTTTAATAATAGCGCCGCTCCAACTAATCGCCCAACCTGTATCAGCGGAAATGAAACTCATGGAAGCTATAATATCTGAAATTCCGCTCGATTGTGGGATCCAGTCTGCGCCCCCGTTGGTTGTTTTAAGTATCACGCCGGCATCGCCGCATACCCAGCCCGTATCGGCATCAAAGAAATAACATGAATAGAAGTAATCAATCGAACTGCTGAAAACCAGATCCCAGTTTGTGCCACCATTCTCTGTTTTATAAATTTCCGTTTCGGCGATAATCCAGCCGGTGTCAGCGTTCGCAAACCATACCGCGGTCAACATTTGAGAACCGCCACAGGTTTGTGGAATCCAATCAGCACCGCCATTTACGGTTTTAATAATTTTGCCATCATAACCAACTGCCCAACCAGTATTCGTATCGATTGCGTAAACAGAAAACAAATCCTCGATAATCCCGCTGGTTTGTGGGAACCAGTTGCCTCCGCCGTCAGTGGTTTTAAGAATCGTACCGCCAGTGCCAACAACCCAGCCACTAGTTTCATTCGCGAACTGTATTGCCAACAAATATTCAGACGTGCCGGCGACATTATTCCGCACTTCCCACTCTTCGCCCCCGTCGGTTGTCTTGATGATTGTTCCCCCTTCGCCAACCGCAATCGCCGTATTGGAATCAAAAGCCCAAATATCCATGAGATCAGCAATAAATTCTATATTATATTGAGGATACCATCCAACCTGGGCGATGACATTGACGCTGAAAAGAAACACACTGATGAGTAAACCGAATGTGGTTTTCATTGTCATTCACCTCATTTGTATTTAGTGTCTGTCCGAGAACTACCTTTGAGCTTTCATTGCGAGGAGCGTTTTTTGCGACGAAGCAATCTCAGCCGTTTTATTAGGGGATTGCTTCGGCAAAAAACGCCTCGCAATGACAA
>JAFGMA010000325.1 GCA_016927835.1 Candidatus Zhuqueibacterota bacterium
AACATTTTGGAAAGGATTCACTTCATTTTAATTGCCTAACTATCAAAACATTAATGCGTGAAGTTTTCGGTCAGACACTATATATTCACTTGATGACATTAATTTGTCGCTTGTACATTCGAATGAACCAGTTCTGAAATAGATTCTATATTGTCATATTCATTCTTATATGATTGAAATGTATCCCACATATCAATATTCATTTGCAGATTCATCCAAAAATCAGGGCTGGTATTAAAATATTTTGACAATCTAAATGCCATGTCAGGAGTGATTTTACGCTTACCGAATATAATTTCATTAATTCTCACTCGCGTCACTCCTATTTTAGCAGCGAGCTTTTGTTGGGTCAATTTTAATGGTTCGAGAAATTCGTATCTTAATATCTCTCCGGGATGAATTGGGCGTCTATTTTGGGGTAACATTTCTTAAGCCTCTTACGTGATATTGTACGAGTTCGAGATCAAATACCTCTCCTTCCTCAAATCTGAAACATAATCTCCATTGCCCGCTGACCGCTATTGCCCATTGACCTTTTCGATCGCCAGCCAGGGCATGCAATCTGTTTGCAGGCGAGAACTTAAATCACGTAATTCTTTCGATGCATTAAGCATATCCAATTTTCTCAATAATCTGTTAGCAAGATGTGCAGGAATACGTTTATGCTTTCCGGTGTTCCAGAATTTTTCAAGATAAGGCTGCTTAAAGGATTTTATCATACTTTAATATAACAGGTAATGATACTCGTTGCAAGTTTTTTTTGGTTGGATTATGCGCGTTTTTTTAACGCGTGAAATCAACGATCGCTGCAAAGCTATTTTCGACCAGGTTTTCAGCGTAAGGACCATCCCACTGCTCAACGAAGGCGCCGCTGATATTAACGCAGCATCTCGCACCAACTCAGTGCGCCAACGTCAACTGCTGGCAACAGAACTCGATCGCCCCGTTCCTTAACGAATCATCCGGGCTGAACGGATTGCTCTATGCACCTATTTCAGCCTCTTCGAAAGATTTTGCCGCTTCTTCAGATGCATGTTAGTCAACGGGCATCGCGATTGTCCTCTCAAGGAATGAGTTACCAATTTCACTATATTATATGTGACATTGGTTTCCAAAATAAATAAAAATAAATAAATTGTCAATATAAAAATGCAGCAAATTGAAATAGCCTGGTTATTGGCTCTTTCCATGATTTACAATGCCTCACCAAAACAGGAGTTTTGGAACCAGTATCAACGGGATTGCGACAAATTTTCAAGCATCGCTCTGAGGGATTGTATTAACGTTACTTGCTTAACTTCCGGAACGATGCGGTTTTTCGATCGACGGGCGAATTCTGAACGTACTCCTCGCCAGGTGGGAGAGCGCCAGTTCATGTCATTATTTTATCCGAAGTATCAACTAAAATTCAGAAGAACCAAAATATTGGCATCTCTTTTTCCGTTTAATTTCCGCAACTTTTTTTCGGCTGGAGCGTCAAATCATTAAATTATTTTGCAAACCTTTTGCAGCCCCATTTATCCTGAATGAATTTTTCAGCCATCATTAGCATTTAAAGTTGCTTATTTCGGAGAGAATAAAACCTGATTTATTGAAACCATTGGAGTGCATCGTGAAGAAAACAGTTCTGTTGAATATATGGTTTCTCGCCGCGGCGTTGGTGTTTAATTGTTCACAACAAGATCAAAGCTATGATCGGGGCGCAGTCATCCCCGTGAGTGTAGAAGAGGTGGAATTGAATTCCATCCGGGAGTTTGTGAACGCAACCGGTACGGTGCAGGCGCTGAAGGAAGCTGTGTTGCTGGGCGAAACTGCTGGCTATTATCGCCTTGAAATCAATCCCAAAACCGGAAAAAAATTCGCCATGGGCGACAGGGTATCCAAAGATCAGGTGATTGCCTACCTTGATAATCCCGAACGTGAAAATGAAATTAAAATTGAATCCAAAGAACTGAACCTGGAAACGACTCAACGGGAATTCGAGAAGCAAAAAAGCCTGTATGAAAAAGGCGGGGTCACCCTCAGCGAATTCAAAACCGCAGAAGCCAATTATATCAACGCCCGCTATGATTTGGAAAACGCGAATATCCAATTGGCGAAATTGAAAATCGGTGCACCCTTTTCCGGGATTCTGGTAGATTTAACCTACTACACCGAAGATACAAAACTGAATGCAAATGTCGAAATTGCGCGGCTTATGGACTATGTGCAGTTGCACCTCGAGATGAATTTGCCGAATAAGCAGATGGGACGGGTGAGCGTGGGGCAAAAATTGCTGGTTTATCATTATGCATCGGCGAAAGATACGCTCCAGGGTCGCATCAGTCAGGTTGCACCGACACTCGATCCGGATAGCCGAACGTTCAAAGTGTGCGCCACAGTTAATAATCCGAATCTGTTATTGCGCCCGGGCATGTTTGTGCAGGCAGATATTATCACGGCTGAAAAAGACAGCGTCATTGTCATCCCCAAAGATGTCGTGCTGCAGCGGCAAAATAGCAAGATTGTGTACATCGTGCGCCAGGGCAGCATCGCACACGATCGCAAAATCAGTACCGGTATCGAAAATCGCAGCCAGTTCGAAGTAACTGACGGTTTGAGCGCCGGTGATCGACTCATTGTTAAAGGGTTCGAAACCCTGCGCGATCGCTCGAAAGTGAAAATAATCAAATAATCATTTCGAAGCTAATCCTTAATATGCGTCATCTGGGGAATCCGAGGCAGAATTTTCAACCCGTGATAAGTTTGACCTGGGTTGAGCGGTACAACGTTCAAGGTTCCAGGTTGACGAGCCCTAACAGAGTTACGCCTTGTCAGATTTTTATACCCAATTGATTAAGAATAATCTCCGGATCATAGGTCTTTAAAAAGCAACATCAATAGATTACAACCATTGAACCGGGAACCCTGAACCTGAAACCGCTCAGTTTAGGTTTGAAATACCGAAAAAATAAATAACCAAACGCTCCCAATGAAAAAACTACCCCAATTTTCTGTCAATTATCCCATAACTGTAATGATGCTGGTTCTCGGCGTATTGCTGCTGGGATACATTTCATTCGAAAAATTAAGTGTCGATCTCCTGCCCGAAATGGATGCACCGCGGTTGTTCGTTGAAATACAAGTCGGGGAGAAGCCACCGGAAGAAATCGAGAAGCAATTTGTGGAAAATATTGAAGCCCTGTCAAGTCGATTGAAAAATGTAGTGAATGTGTCTTCGATTTCAAAAGTGGGTCTGGCGCAAATCACAGTGGAATATACCTGGGAAGCTGATATGGATGAAGCGTTTTTAGAGCTTCAGAAAGCGCTCACCGGCTTCTCTCAAAATGCCGAACTGGATGAACTCACCATCTCCCAATATGATCCAAACGCCGAACCAGTGATGCTCATCGGGTTGTCACACCCCAATATCACCGATCTGGATGAATTGCGCCGTACCGCTGAAAATAACATGTTGAATGAATTGGTTCGAATTGAAGGTATTGCTTCGGTTGAATTGCTGGGCGGACAGGAGCGAGAAGTCGTCGTTGAAACGAATCATTCCCTGATGGAGGCTTTCGGATTGAGCAGCCAGGAGGTCGCCAACAAAATTCTCAGCTTCAACCGCAATATCTCCAGCGGTTCAATCGTGGAGATGGGACGGAAATACATCATCAAAGGCGTCGGTGAATTTCGGTCGCTCGATGATATTCAAAATGTCATTGTGGCTTACAAAACACAATCCGGCGTCGCAGCCGGCGAGCAGGGTGGGTCGAACGAAAGGGTACCCATATATCTTCAGGAAATTGCCGATGTATTTTTTCAGAATAAAGATCCGGAAAATATCGTGCATGTAAACCGAACGCGCTGCATGGCGCTGGCGGTTTACAAAGAAACCCGTTTCAATACGATCAAAGCGGTTGAAAGGCTTTTAGATGAATTGCAAAACCTGCGAGACGCTTTGCCGGGCTATCAACTCACTGTGCTGAAAAATCAGGCAGAGTTTATTCGCACTGCAGTTTCGGAAGTGGAACAGACTGCGTTGATTGGTATCCTGCTGGCGGTGATTGTTATATTTGTGTTTCTGCGACGAATCGGCGTGACAGCGATCATCAGCGTTGCGATCCCGGTTTCAGTTGTTGCGACATTCAACCTGATGTATTTCAACGGGCTTACGCTGAATATTATGACGCTGGGCGGTCTGGCGCTGGGCGCGGGCATGCTGGTGGATAACGCCATTGTGGTCATGGAAAATATTTATCGCCGGCTGGAATCGGGAGCCAGTTTGAAGGAAGCAGCCGTGGAAGGCACATCCCAGGTCGGCGGCGCCATAACCGCATCCACCTTGACGACGATTATCGTTTTTCTACCCATCGTGTATCTGCACGGAACTGCCGGTGAGTTATTCAAGGACCAGGCATGGACTGTGGCATTTTCGCTGTTGTCTTCGCTCTTCGTTGCTATTCTGGTGATCCCGATGCTGAGTGTGCGTTTTCTCAAAGCGCCTTCAATTGATCTGACGCGCACGCATTCCATAAAATTTGGCTGGTACTATAAAAGCCTTCAACGGATATTGCAGCGCAAGGGCGTGATCCTTATTATTACGTTTATCGCAATGGGAATTGCAGTGATGCTTCTGCCGCGCGTGGGCAGTGAATTTATGCCTAAAGCTGATCAGGGCGAATTTACAATCAAAATTCAATTGCCCGAAGGTACGAATCTCTTGCGAACCGAAAGTGTCGTGAGTAATATTGAAAGTACCATCATGGACCTGATCGGAGAAGATGTCGAGACGCTTTACAGCAAAATAGGACCCTCAGTTGATATTTCCGGCGACAAAGATGTGACATTTGAAGGTGAAAACACGGCGGTCATGAGCGTCATTTTAAAGCAAAAGCGCTCCGCTTCATCGGCGGCGCTTATCGATCGAATTGCGCCTGAATTGCAGCAGATACCGGATACGGAGATGCAATTCATCCAGGAACAAACCGCATTGCAGGCAACCATCGGCACAGAAAGCTCGCCGCTGGTTATTGAAGTCAAAGGCGAAGAACTGGATGTCCTGTATGACCTGACAACGAAAATCCAGCAACAACTGACCCAAATCGATGCCCTCAACAATATTGAAACCAGCTTCGATGAGGGTCGCCCCGAAATTAACGTTGTCATAGATCGCACGATTGCCGGCATCTGGAATATCGGTATCGATAACCTTGCCTCGCAATTGCAGGATGAACTCACGGGACGAGATGCCGGACAATGGGATCACGAGGGTGAGTTGAAAGATATCACCATTCGTTTTCCCAAAATCGCGGTGAATGAGTTGAAAGATATGGTGATTAAAACCAATTCAGGTGCATCGCTGCCCCTCGATCAGATCGCAAAAATCGAACTCACACAAGCCCCAAAAGAGATTCTGCGCCGGAACCAGGTGCGAATCGGCACGTTATCGGCGCATATCACGGGGGATCAGCCTTTCGATCATATCATCAAACGAGTTGAAGCACAGCTTAAGAGCATCAGCTTTCCGCCAAAATACAGTTATGAAATTACCGGCGAAGAGCAGAAGCGTCGGGAAGCGTTCGATAATTTGAAATTCGCATTGCTGCTGGCGGTTGTGCTGGTGTACATGGTTCTGGCATCCCAATTTGAATCGCTGCTACATCCGTTTATCATCATTTTCACGGTTCCGCTGGCAACCATCGGATCAATCCTGCTGTTCTATTCGCTGGGCATTCCGTTCAATATTATGGCTTACATCGGCATGATCATGCTCGCCGGTATCGCGGTCAATGATTCGATTATTTTCGTGGATGCGATAAACCAATTGCGCCGCGCAGGAATTCCCCGAATCGAAGCCATTTTAGAGGCAGGTCAGATGCGTATCCGCCCGATTATCATGACCAGCCTGACAACGATTCTGGCGCTGCTGCCGCTGACGATCGGTATCGGCGAAGGCGCGGCGCTTCGCAGACCCATGGCGTTGGCAGTCATCGGGGGACTTGTTTCATCCACCTTACTGACGCTGGTGGTGATCCCCGTGGTCTATGCGTTGGTCGATCGTCGCAAAACGCTCTAGCACCTGGGCGTCTTTCAAAATCGGCCAAGAGCTATCATCATCGTCTGAATTTTTAACCAATCGCAATCCGGATTATGAACCTGATTCAATTTTTTATCCATCGCAAAACATTGGTGAGCATGCTCTTTCTGGGATTGTGCATTCTGGGCGTCGTCTCATACTTGCAGCTTCCGGTCGAGCTTCTGCCGTATAGCGAATTGCCAATGCTTATCGTACAGATCGGGACGCAGCGGGAGATGGATCCGTCCTACCTCGAGAAACAAGCGATCATTCCCCTGGAAGGCGCCATCGGGACGCTGGAAGGCATCGATCGCATTGAATCGCTAGCCAATCGCAACCGCGGGATAATTTTTGTATATTATAATGAAACCGTGAGCGTCAAATATGCCTATTTAAAGCTCACCGAAAAAGTGAATGCGATGAAAAGCAGCCTGCCCGAAGAGTTCGTTGTGATGGTATTGAAGATCGATACGGAGCAGCTCACCAATCAATTGATGACGCTTCAGGTGCGCGGAAGCGGCGGTCTCGATCGTGTCCGGTACATTATCGATGAAGACGTTACGCCCGGGTTGGAGAATATCGACGGGATCGCCAATGTCGATGTGACTGGGGGACGAGAACGCTCTGTCGAGGTGATACTGGATAAAGAAGCCTGCCAGGCACACAAAATAACCGTTGCGGGAATTCGGAACGCGATCGTCCGGAGCAGCAGAGAAAAAAGCTTTTTGGGTCACGCATACCAGGGCAAACGCCACTTTTTTGTCAACCTGGTGGCGGAATATCGGGATGTGAACGATCTGGAAAATATCATCCTCAAATCCGAAGGTCCGGTGCGGCTTAAGGATGTTGCCGAAATATATGTGGGAACGAAAGAGCGGACAACAATCAGTCGCGTAAATGGCAAGGATGCTGTAACGATTTCGCTAATCCGCGATGCAGAAGTTAATCTGATTGAGGTTGCCCGGGAAACGCGGCGCGTCATCGACCGCCTGAATGAAGAATTGGCTGCTCAGGATATAGAAATCATCATTCAAACGGATTCAGCCGAAGCCATGGAAACCAATATCGATCTCATCATCGAATTGGCTTTGATTGGCGGATTACTGGCAATTCTGATTCTATGGTTGTTTTTACGTAACCTGAGATTGGTGGTAATCATTGCGCTGGCGATCCCGATTTCAATTTTAACCGCCTTCAATTTATTTTATGCGTTCGATATATCGATTAATAGCATCACCCTGGTGGGGATGGCGCTGGCAGTCGGGATGCTGCTGGATAACAGTATTGTTGTGCTGGAAAATATCTACCGGCTGATGTCGCGAAAAAAAGATCCGGATATTTCTGTCACCCAGGGCACTCACGAGGTGTCGCTATCGGTCATCGCCGCTACCCTGACCACGGTTGCGGTGTTTTTGCCATTCATATTTTCCTCCGAATTCCAGATAAAGCTCTTCGGAACGCATATCGGTGTTTCAATCATCTCGACGCTGGTGGTTTCGCTGGTCGTGGCGTTGCTGCTGATCCCGATGATCACCCATAAATTTCTTACTCTCGGCGGGCGCTTCGGCGTTACCAATTTCAATATTGTGTCCCAGCGAAATCGGCTGGTGCAGCTTTACACCCTGCTTTTGAAAACAGCGCTGCGCTATCCTGCACGTACGATTCTCGGGGCAACGGTTATTTTTTTCATCAGCCTCCTGCTTTGCTTTGGTTTGAGCCTGAATGTTCAGCGCGAGGCAGAACTGGATGAGCTCGTTCTGTATGTGAGCATGCCGCGAGGCTCGACATTGGAAAACACCGATCTGGTGGTTGCCGAAGCGGAAAAAGGATTGGAGGACATCCCCGAGAAGCAGGATGTAACAACGAAAATTTATGAAGAAGAAGCCACCATCACAATTCAATTGAAGGAAGATTACGAAGACATTGCGGAAAAATCTTACCTCGATGTCAGAAACGATGTTCAGCAAAGGATAAATAAGATTCATTCGGCTGAAATCAGCTTCGATCCGCCGACATCCAGCCAGCGCTTTCGACAGGGAGGCGGCAGAATGCGCGGCGCGGCGGGCATGCAACGCATGATGGGGATGGGGACGCAAACCGAACAGGTTGTTATCCGCGGTGAGGATTTCGACTTGATGCGTATTGTGGCGGACGATATTCAATATCAGCTTGACCAATTGGAGAGCGTCGAACGCACCTGGCTCAACATTTCCGATAACCGACCGGAATTGCAGCTGCTGTTCGATACCCAGGCATTCAGTCATTTCAATGTCACCATCGCCGATATTTCTGCTGAATTGGCGGGCTTTGAAAGCGAATATTCATCCAATATCAAATACAAGCAGGGAACTGAAGAGTACGACATCGTCATTCGCAATGAAGCGTTGGAAGAAAAAACCATTGATGACCTGAAAGAGGTGAATGTTGCGCCTGCTACCGGCGGGCTGGTTGCCCTGGATCAAATAACCGACTTCCTATACGCAAGCGGGCTATCCGGCATCAATCGCGTCAACCAGGAACGGGAAATCGAGCTGGGCTATCGGTTTTATGCCGATATCAATGAGTCAAAAGAACAGCTCGTAGCGGCGCGCAACGAAGTCGACCAGGTGATTGACGATCTGACGATCCCTTCCGGTATCTCGGTTGAGGTCGTTCACGAGGAGGAGGATTATTCCGAATTCTATTTTCTGATCGCCGTCGCTTTCATTTTGATTTATATGATTCTGGCTTCCGTTTTTGAATCGCTGTCAACACCCGTTGTGATGATGTTCACCATTCCACTGGCAGGGATCGGCTCGCTCTGGGCGATCATTTTCACCGGCAATTCATTGCTTAACTTGAATACATTGGTGGGCTTTCTCATCCTGTTGGGAATCGTCGTGAACAACGGAATTATTTTGATCCATTATACGCTGATTCTGCGTCAGCGAGGTAATTCCATCGAGAGGGCGCTGCTCATGGCTGGACAGGCACGCGTTCGCCCGATTCTGATCACCAGCATCACCACTATCGTCGCGATGTTCCCGCTGGCTATGGGAAAAGCCGAATATGTCACGCGGATCGGTGCTCCGTTTGCAATTACGGTCATCGGTGGCTTGGTATCGAGTACGCTTTTCACGCTTGTTTTTCTGCCCAGCGCCTATTCCAGCTTATTGAATGCCATCGACTGGTTCAAAAACCTGGATTGGAAAATCAAGCTGATCCAACTGGCAGCCTTTGCCGGTGGAGGCGTTCTGATTTACTATGAAGTTGATGATATCGTCTGGAAATTTGCCAACTTGACGTTGCTTACAGCAGTGATCCCAGGGCTGACGTATTTCATTCAAACCAGCCTCCGACGCGCGCAAGCTGAAATCATCGCTTCCGATGAAACGTTGACGATCAAAATCAGGCACCTGGTGAAAATTTACGATGATGATACGCGTTTTGTACGCGAGTGGAAAAAAGCCGAACGACAGGAAACTGCGCCGGGGCGCGCAGCGGATGTCCGAACCAGTCCCTTGTTTCCGCTGATCTGGCAAACAGCTTTATTGATTTTCCTGGTCTATTTTGTATATTTTTACCTGGGCAGCCCGTTTTGGCTGTTGGTATTGAGCTTTATTGTGTATTTTTATACCTTGTGGTTTATCGGGTCGCTGATCGATAAGTTGATGCGTGCTAAACTCACGCGCACGATTTTCTACAGATTTTTAATTCAAAGCAATCTTCCACGCATCATCATCTGGGCGGCGCCGCTAATCAATGGCATCATCTTCTACTTCAAATGGCACCAGGTATCTTCGCCTATATTTTTTACACTGCTCTGGCTTCTGGGCATTGCAATCTACTATCTCTCCCGGCGACTGTACCGGGAAAAAGTTGATATCAATCGAATCACCGGACGCTTTTCCAGGTTGCAGCGGGAAGTTTATCGCTTTGTGAAAATGATTCCCATCATCGGCAAGCAAAAAGAGCGATTTCGCGCATTAAACGGCGTTTCCTTAAAAATCGGCAGCGGAATGTTTGGATTGCTGGGACCCAACGGTGCCGGAAAAACCACGCTGATGCGCGCTGTCTGCGGGGTGCTCGAACAAAGCCGCGGTACAATTACGATTAACGATATCAATCTGAGCGAAAAACGGGAAGAACTGCAATCGCTCATCGGTTATTTGCCGCAGGAGTTCGGAACGTACGAAAATATGACGGCACATGATTTCCTCGATTATCAGGCAATTCTCAAAGGCATCGTGGATGCGGAGCTGCGAGCAAAGCGTGTAAATCGCGCGTTGCAGGCGGTACACCTGGGGGAAAAGCAAAATGATAAAATCGGTTCGTATTCGGGTGGCATGAAACAGCGCGTGGGCATTGCGCAAACGCTGCTGCATCTGCCACGCATCTTAATCGTCGATGAGCCCACCGCCGGTTTGGATCCCCGCGAACGTATCCGGTTCCGGAATCTGCTGGTTGAATTGAGCAAAGAACGGATCGTGATATTTTCGACGCACATCATCGAGGATATTTCCAGTTCGTGTAACCAGGTTGCGGTTTTGGATCGGGGAAAGCTCTATTTCTGGGGGATCCCTGAGGAAATGGTTGACGTCGCCAAAGGATTTGTCTGGCAAGTGATGCTGTCGCCCGCTGAGTTCGAAAACGTACGCGACAAACTGATGATTGTGCATCACATTCGTGTCGAAGACAAAATCCGGGTGCGCTTTTTAGCCCGGAAAGCTACATTCCCGGGCGCCATCAGCATCGCACCGACGCTCGAAGATGCCTATCTATGGCTACTGGGCGGCTCAAAAATACCCCACTGAAAACAGGCGGTGTACTCAAATGACTATCATAGGAATTTTGAAACATGACTTTGAAGACGCTGATAACATTTCTGAGATATAATTTAATTATCATATTTGCCAACATATTCTTTTATTTTTTGCTGGCTGCGGTGTTGGTATTTCTGCTCATCAGTGCCATAGTCATTTTTAACGCGGATTCGCCGGTGACCAGCGGAACGATTTATTTCCTGCTGATAATTCCGGGTATTTTGATTATTTTTTATCCGTCGGCATTCTCGATTCAGATTGATACCGACACGCGGATGATCGAAACTTTATTCGGGATTCCGAATTATCGCTATAAAATCTGGCTCGTGCGGTTGGGATTAATTTTTGTGATCGCGTTTGTTTTGTTGTTGCTGCTCGGAATTTTATCGAAATATGTCATGGCGGATTTCCCGTTTTGGCGCATGATCGCCCACTTAATGGTTCCGCTCATTTTCCTCAGTTGCATCTCATTCATGCTGGCAACGTTGACACGAAGCGGTGCCGGAACCGGCACGCTGCTAGTGATACTGATTATCGGTTTTTGGATGGGCTATTCGAGCTTGCAGGGCAGTAGTTGGAATTTATTTCACAATCCTTTCGGAATCCCGAATGAGTCCCAGGCGATGGTTTGGGATGAAATCACATTCTACAACCGAATTTATCTGCTGGTAGGTTCAATTTTAGCTGTGCTTTACGGCTTATTAAACTTGCAGCGGCGGGAGAAGTATATTTGATTTGGGTCCGTTCTGATGGCGCATATTCGGATGGACTCAATTTGAAATTCCCCCCATAGAGCAACCGAAATTGGGCGCCAACAACCATTTTCAATCTTCACCACCCCAGCTTTCATCCGCACTTTCATAAATTTTTCCCAATCCGTTTCAGAAGTCCCATCGGGAACATATCATTGAAGCTGGCGTTTTAATCTGTAATTTTTTTTCGAGTTGGATAAATTGAAAATGGAAATGGCAGAATGAGTGCGGAACAGTCGAATTTCTATGATGTCGTTGTTATCGGTGGTGGCGTCGTCGGTTGCGCTGTGTTGCGCGAACTGAGTCGCTTTCGATTGAAAATTTTGCTGCTTGAGCGCGAAGCGGACCTGGCGGAAGGTATCAGCAAAGCCAATAGTGGTGTGATCCACGCGGGATTCAATGTGCCGCCGGGTACGTTGAAAGCCGAAATGAATGTCAAGGGATTATTTGATATCTATGAATTGGCGCAACAATTGAGCGTGCCCCACAAAAAGACCGGCAAGCTCGTGGTCGCTCTCGATGATGACGGCAAAGAACGGTTGATCGCGTTGAAGGCGCAAGGTGAAAAAAACAGCACGCCCGATCTCGAAATTATCGGTCAAGAGCGGATCAAGGCGCTGGAACCTCTCGCAGCAGGAAAATGGGCGCTGTGGTCGCCGCACACCGGTATTATCTCTCCCTATCAATTCACTGTCGCTCTCGCTGAATGCGCCTGGCAAAATGGCGCTTCCGTCCGGCTGGAATCCCCGGTTACATCAATTAGCACCAACGGGCACGGATTTACGTTACAAATCCCGGACGCTGAAATCAAGACTCGCTGGGTCGTTAACAGCGCTGGTCTGTTTTCGGACATCGTCGCCAGCCTTGCCGGAATTGATGGCTATCGAATTTTTCCTTATCGCGGTGAATATCTCATCACGGATAAAGACGATGAATTGAATTTGCGCCTGCCGATTTACCCGGTGCCGCCGAAAGACGGACCAGGGCTTGGAGTTCACATTACACCCACGATGGAGCACAATATCCTGCTCGGTCCATCGGCGGATGCAATCGATGACAAACGGGATACAGCATCCACGCGGCGCATCATGACCCAATTGAAGCGCGAAGCCTACGATCTTATGCCCGAATTACGCAAATTGAGTTTCATCCACAGCTATGCCGGCATTCGACCCAAACTGGTTGATCCCGCGGGAAATATCAAATTCAAGGATTTCGTGATCGAAGAAAGCGCTGCCAAACCGGGCTGGATCAATTTAATCGGAATCGAGTCGCCGGGATTGACCGCTGCCCCGGCAATCGCCAAACGGATCGTGCAAATGATCGGCGCAAAGGAGGATTTATCGGAAAAATCCGATTTCAATCCCGGAAGACCGGAACTCCCGCGCTTCGCCGAACTTGATGATCAGCAACGCACGCGCCTGGTTGCTGAAAATCCTGACTGGGGCGAAATGGTCTGCCGCTGCGAAACGGTCACCCGGGCAGAGGTGGCGCACGCAATCGATAATCCGTTGAATGTGCACGCTCTGGATGCGATCAAACGCCGGAGCCGCTGTGGTATGGGGCGCTGCCAGGGGGGATTCTGTACCCCGCGCATCGTGGAGATTTTGCGGCAAAAAGGATATTCCGATATCGAGCTCACCAAACGCGGAGGTCAGTCTCGGTTATTTTACGGGAAGATTAAAGAATAATCAAAATACATTAACCGTAACTGCAAAAAGAATCCGGAAAACGCTGGGTTCGTTTTGTTTTTTAAGCTGATTTTTTCAGATCAACAGGTGCCAAACATATTATTAACAGGCAATGCTACATGACAGCTATTGAAAAGCACGATGTCGTTGTAATTGGCGCAGGTCCCGCCGGGATGGCTGCCGCATTGGGAGCCAAACGCGCCGGCGTAGATGATGTGTTGCTCCTCGAACGCGATAGTGTCCTGGGGGGAATTTTAAATCAGTGCATTCACGACGGATTCGGGCTGTTTTTGTACGAGCAAACCATCAGCGGTCCCGAATATGCGGAAAATCTGATCGACGATATTATCAAAGAAAATGTCCGTTACCAGACCGATGCAATGGTGCTCGATTTGACAGCAGACCGTATTGTGAAAGTGAATTCCCGCAAAGGCTATCAACTGATTCAGGCAGGAGCCGTTATTCTCGCTATGGGCTGCCGGGAGCGGACTCGCGAAATGATCGAAATTCCTGGCGCACGTCCCGCAGGCATTTTCACCGCCGGCTGCGCACAGAATCTGGTTAACCTGCAAAATTTGAAAATCGGGCAGCATGTGCTGATTCTGGGATCGGGCGATATCGGCTTGATCATGGCGCGCCGGCTCACATTCGAAGGCATGCACGTCATCGGGGTGCACGAACTGATGCCCTTTTGCAACGGGTTGGAACGCAACGTTCGCCAATGCCTGCTGGATTTCGATATCCCGCTGCGCTTATCATCCACCGTGATCGATGTGCAGGGACGCGATCGGCTCGAAAGTGCCACCGTTGCCGCCGTCGATGAACAGCTTTTGCCAATTCTCGGCACTGAAGAGACGATTGCCTGCGATACCTTGCTGCTTTCGGTGGGATTGATCCCGGAGAATGAGCTTTCAAAAAAGGCTGGTGTCTGCCTGTCCCGTATCACAGGCGGAGCGGAAGTCGATGAATATTTAATGACATCGGTTGATGGGATTTTTTCCTGCGGAAATGTGCTGCACATCCACGATGTCGCCGACTTTGCCTCTTTCGAAGGCTTCAAAGCCGGTGAATTTGCTGCAAAATATCTGAATATAAATTTGAACGGAAAGCAGAGGTTTCTGACCCATCCTGGCAAAGGCATCCGCTATTGTCTTCCGCAAAAGCTGCACGCGGGTGTCGAGAATATTGAACTCAATTTCAGGGTCACGCGACCTTCACGGAACAAGCGTGTGTCGGTTCTCGGAAAAAACAGCGGCATCCGTTACGCCGGAAAAAAATTCCCGCGGCTTCTGCCCTCAGAATTGATGAAAATTAAAATCAAGAAAGCGGTCGAAGAAGAACTTGAGGTGATTTGCCATGACTGAAATCCTGACCTGTATCATGTGTCCCCTGGGCTGCGAAATGACAGTTGAAACCAATGATGATCTGGTGACGGTCACCGGCAATCAATGTGAAAAAGGAGAAGTCTTTGCACAGGAAGAAGTGCTTCACCCCATACGGAACCTGGCGACATCGGTTCCCATCGCTGGAAAGCATTTCAAAATGCTGTCTGTTCGCCTTTCCGACCGCGTCCCGCGTCATCTTTTAAAAGAAATCATCGCTGAGATCGCTAAGTTACGCCCGGGACCACCTGTGAAGCGCGGTCAGGTTCTTATTTCAAATGTACTTAAATCGGGCGCAAACGTCATTGCCACCCGTACCGTCGAATGAGCCGTATTTACAGAAATGCACCATTTTGAGATCGGGTTGGTGATATTTTAAAATTGCTGCGCAATAAAAACTATACTTCAATTAGTGGATAATAATGAAAGCATGCCACCGAATCGCATTCCCAAAAAGCCTGCTAAATCTGATGCTCACCATTTTAATCATAAATTCATACGCAATGGCAAAAATTTCGGAGACACTCAGACAGCAATTTAGCAATCCGCCAACGGAATTCACCCAGATGCCCTTCTGGTTCTGGAATGATAATATCACGCCTGAAGGCATTCGACAGCAACTGCTTGATTTCAAAGCGCACGGAGTCTATGGTGTCATTCCGCACGCCCGGATGGGATTGTCTGAAAACATTGGTTATCTGACTGAGGAATGGCTGGATTTAATCGAAGTTGCCGCGCAACTGGCGGAATCGCTCGATATGAAAATCTGCCTGTACGATGAAGGCATGTATCCGTCAGGTTGTGCCCATGGCGAGGTTGTGCGCCAAAATCCGGAATTTGCATCGCAAGGCTTGTGTGTTTTGACCGAAACATTTGATGGTCCCGGACGATTCGCCTGGAAACCCAAGCTAACGCCGCGCCAAAAATTCGTGGCACTGGTTGCCGCTGAAATGAAGGGCGATACCGTGATGAGCCGCAGTCTGATCGAACTCAAAGCGGGTGAGAATTTGGAGGCACCGCCGGGCAAATGGCAACTGATGGCATTCGTACAGACGCCATCCGGGGGGCATATCCGGGGCGTGCATTTTGGCGAAGATGACGGACAGGAAAATGCGCCCCCTTCCGCAGACCTGCTTAATCCGGAAGCAACGGAATGGTTCATCAAGCTGACCCATGAGCGTTATTTCAATCGATTGAAGCAACATTTTGGACGCACGGTTATCGGCATGTTTACCGATGAACCGAGTCTGCTCGGACGCGGTGCGCAAAAGGGATTGAAACCTTGGACTAACGATTTCCTCGCATTCTGGGGAAAATTTATCGATGCTGATCCCGTGACATTGTTGCCTTTGCTTTTCTTTGAAGCCGATGACGCATCTCAAAATCGGGTCCGACAGCAATATCAGCGTGCGATCCAGGCGAAACTCATGCAGAGCTATTACCAACCGCTATCAACGTGGTGCCAATCGCATCAAATCGCGCTCACGGGACATCCGGCGGAACCTGACGACATGTTGCCATTGCATTATTTCCAATTGCCCGGGCAGGATATTGTCTGGCGCTGGGTGTTGCCCGGAAAAAGCGCGCTCGAAGGCGAACAGAGCACCAATCCCAAATGTGCCAGCAGTATCGCCAGACACCACAATCGGCGATGGGTGCTCAATGAATATCTCGGTGCGTATGGCTGGCAGCTTACCCCCGCGGAAATGAAATGGCTCACTGACTGGCTGATGGTTCGCGGCACAAATTTGCTGGTTCCCCACGCATTTTATTATTCACTTGCCGGAGATCGACGTTACGAGCGCCCGCCCGATGTGGGACCCAATAATCTCTGGTGGCAGCAGTATCAACGCTATTCATGTTATACGAATCGCCTTTCCTGGCTGCTCACCGATTCGAAACAGGTGTGTGAATGTGCCGTAGCCGCTGTTGATAATCAAGCCAATTGGCACGCTGCGAAAATTCTATTTCAAAATCAAATCGATTTCAACTTCATCGATGAAGCCACTTTCGAATCAGAGGCGCAAATTGATTCCGGCGCATTGAAAATCGGACCCATGGCTTATAAATACCTGATTTTTGATCAACCAAACTGGAAAACATCCACGTTCGCATCGCGTCTTGATGAATTGCTGCAAAATCACATTTACGTATTCGTGCTCGATGAATCAGCGCCAGGAGCAAACCGGGAAAAACCTTGCAGATCGTTGCAGTTGAAGTATGTCAATGAATATCATCTTCCCTACAAAATACCGCATTCGGTGAAAGCGTACTCCGAGGCGGCTGATCTGCGTGTGTTACATTTGGTGAAATCGGAGACGGATTTTTATCTTTTGACCAACGAGGGGGAACGGCTGATTGAAACGAAGCTGGAGCTGCCAACGCTCGGTTCGCCCGAAATCTGGGATGCGGAAACCGGGGCGATGAAGCGGCAATATCACTATTGGCAGGAAAACGGGAGAACATGCTTTTCGATAAAATTGCACCCCTGCCAATCGAAAATTATAGTGTTTGATAAACAAAAAGCCTGGCCAAAAGTGACGGATACCAATTTGGATGAAGTGACGGATATAATAAAGGAATTTGAGGGCACGCGCGTGTGCGGCTCGTACTACAAAGCGGAGCGCCTTATCGTATGGAATCCGGATAAAATCGAACGCACATCGGCAAGAATCATTGAAGCCCCGCCTATTCCCGAGCCCATTCCGCTCACAGGCAAGTGGACGCTCACCTTGCCAAGTGGGGGAACACGTCCCATGGCGCGGCTGCATTATTGGACTGATTGGGGAGATTTGAAAAAATACTCCGGCAGCCTGACCTATGCCTGCCTGTTTCAGTTCCCCGACTCACTCCTCGAAGATGATTTACAGTGGCTATTGGAAGTAAACGGCGTACGCGAATATGCGGAAGCCTTTTTGAATGGCAGCCCGCTGGGTTTGAGACTCTGGCAGCCTTTTGAATGGGACCTCACCTCAACCCTGCGCTCAGGCGAAAATCTGCTCGAACTGAAGATAACCAATACCCGCGCCAATGAATTAACAAAAGATCCGCTTCCATCGGGATTGCAGGGTCCGCTGCGCTTGATACCGAAGCGGAATATTGAGATAATGATCGATTGATTTGAGCTATTTAAAAGCAGAAAGGCTCTGCCATTAGTGGCAGAGCCTTTCTTTGTAGGCAGATTCTATTTTTTAACGGGTATGACTTCGAAAGAGCGGTCCTGTGTTACTTATCTGCAGGAGCCAGAAAGGGATGGTTAGGTGATGGCAATTCAACCGTTTTGTCAGGTTTTATCAACCTGATGATCCTCGTCCAGAAACCCTGCGAATTCTCCTCACTATCGATTTTTGGTTCATATCGCATTTTCGGTCTGGGAGTATTTTCTCCTGCTGAGTTTTGAAATTTCACAATCGTCGTGCCTTCGTCTGTATAACCGTCATGTACTTTACTCAGTGATTTGCTTACCCTTCGTTCGGCAGCAAAAGAGTCTGCATTTACAAAAAGACCAAACGCAAAAATTGCTGCTACGGCTAATGCCAGAATTGTATTCTTTTTCATGATTTTTATCTCCTAATATATGATAAGCTATGAGTGAAATCCTTTGTTTCTTATGATTTTTTGTAGCTCTGCCAGCACTCAAGCAAAGCGCATGCCATGTTTATGCTTCTATAGTAACTCACTATTTTTATTGCACAGAATTGGATTGGCTCATCGAAACTATCTCACGGATGTCTCTTTTATTGTTGCCTT
>JAFGMA010000326.1 GCA_016927835.1 Candidatus Zhuqueibacterota bacterium
AATCCAGTAAAATTAGTTGCGAATTGAAAATATTATCATCATTATTTTTATTGAAATTATATCTATTGCCGTTGAGGTCTGAACTTATCCGTCCGAAAAGCAGTGATTTTTGGCAATCAATAAAAAAATTAAAAAAGATAATCCACTTCTGTCGTGCCCGAATGCTTATATCGGGCATCCATTAGACCATTTGAAAAATGGATTCCCGTGGGCGGCATCCCGCTTAAAACATGCGGGGATGACAGTTTTTGCCTGATCCAATCCATTCTTTAAAATTGGTTTCCGATAGGCACCAAATACTCACCGCCCAGGGTGTCTGGAGAGAAGGCGAGGGTAAGAATCCTGTTTATTATGTTTTTTATACCGACTAAATGAAAATCTATAAGAACCTGAAAAAATAATATGTAATTACATTATTGAAAATTGTTAAGATAATCCTTGCATATATTTTATTTTCATTTTATATTATAGATGAAAATTGCTTTTCAATCAATAAATTGCACTTGCCTGTTCGCGCGTTAGCTGATGTAACTCATTGCGTGGCATGAACTTTGCTTAAAAATGGCTTACTTTTCCAAAAGCATAATCCCTACAAGGACTGACAATTGCGTTACGCGATTCTATCAGATATACACGGCAACCTCGAAGCATTGGAGGCGGTGCTTCTGCAAATAGAGAACGCCTCGATTGATTATATCATTTGCCTGGGAGATGTCGTAGGCTATGGTCCGAATCCGAACGAATGCATCGAGTTGATAAAGCAGAAAGCCAAAATAATACTGGCTGGCAATCATGATTATGCACCCATCGGGAGGATTGATACCAGCTTTTTCAATGCTTATGCTAAAGCTGCGATTCGATGGACTGGTGAGGTGCTTACCGAGGAAAATATGGCGTTTTTAGCTGGGCTACCGCTTCAATATAAAGAAGGTGAAGTGCATTTCGTTCATGCAACACCACATAAACCGGAACAATGGGATTATATCTTTTACGTCGATGATGCAATCCAGCAGTTTCTTTCTTTCAGCGATCGCGTATGTTTTGTTGGCCATTCGCATTCACCAGTGATTTTTTCTGAATTAAAGCGCCAGGAATATCATGTGTTGAACGAGACTGCTTTTTGCCTTGAAGCCGGCGTCCGATATATTATTAATGTAGGTAGTGTTGGTCAACCCCGCGATTTGAATCCAAATTCAGCTTATGCGGTATATGATACGGATACGGGACATTACCACTTGCATCGAACGGAATACGATATCGTGAAGACACAAATGAAAATGAGGGCGGTAGGCTTGCCGAATTTTCTTATCGCGCGGTTACAAATCGGGCAATAACCAAATAAAATAGCTTTATGCATTCGGAGGTAAATCCAATGAAAGTTGGTAAAGGAGGTAATGGACAGCAAATAATCCTTTCGGGAGAAATGTATAAATCGATCACTGAGATTTTGTCCGAACTGCTGATGAAGACCAAAGCGCGTCTTATCATTTTTGCTGATATGGACGGTCACGCGATTACCCAGAAGGGTACGATTACCGGGCTGAATATTAATACACTCGCCGCGCTTGCAGCGGGTCATTACGCAGCCACCGCAGAAATGGCAAATATTTTAGGGGAATCTGATCGATTCAGGTACATCTTCCATGAAGGGCATGACATGAATATGTATTGCTGTAATGTTGGCGATCATTTCCTTTTGACGGTAGTTTTCGATATCTCAACCGCACTCGGGATGGTTCGTATTTTTACGAATCGTACAATCCAATCTCTGGAGACATTGTTATCACAGCAGCAAGAAATGGATGACAAGGCAAGAGAATTTTTGGATATCGAATTTAGTACGCTGCTGAATCAAGAACTTGATAAAACGTTCAATAATAGCTGAATGCACAATGTTCATTAATTGGGCTTTACAAGAGATTCAATTGAAAATTGTATATTATGGTCCGGGATTGAGCGGTAAGACGACGAATCTGAATTATATATATAAAAATCTTGATCCTTCGATACGTGGAGAGCTTGTCAGTTTAAATACGAGGGAAGACCGAACGATTTTCTTTGATTTTTTGCAGTTCGAAATCGGGAGGATTAAAAATAAGCAACCGAAGTTTGGATTATATACGATTCCCGGTCAATCGTATTATGCGGAGAGTCGCCGCATCATCCTGAATGGTGTGGACGGAATTGTGTTTGTAGCGGATTCCCAGCAAAGCCGGTTGTCGCATAACCTCGAGCTTTTACAAGAACTTGAAGAAATACTGATTGAATCGGGTCAAACGCTGCAATCATTTCCCTGGATTATTCAATATAATAAACGCGATCTTGAGAAAATATTGCCTGTTGAAACGCTTCAACGGAAACTTAATTATTTCAATGTACCACACTTTCAAGCCGTGGCAATGACCGGGCAGGGCGTGTTTGCTTCGTTGAAAGCCATTATTAACCTGGTTATCGCAAATATTCAGCGTCGACTGACTTAGGACGGAAAAGTCGTATTCTATTTCGTTTTATACATGGCTTTTTGTATATCCAATTCAATACACTCGTTACGCTTTGCTTAATCACGTCTCTTAAATACGACTTTTTCAGTTAAATGAATTTTTGAAAACGAATTTCATCAGTGCGGGTGAAAATGCAAATGACATATCATAAAAAAATGGATCAATGAATTATGGAAATATCAATGAATGAATCTCCTCAGTCTGTAATCGAAAATGAAATGCGCCGTATCGTTACTATGGGAAACTATGAAATGGCACATCTTTTTTCGGATGAAGGTCTTCCAATCGCTGAAGCTAAAAATGAAGAGTCTCTTGAACGCGACCGATTGATTGAAATTTCAGTTTATTTGCAGGATATTAAACGTATCGCGGACATGATGGGTGGCATGTCAAGGCTGAAGGAGATCACCATGGAAGGCGACAACTCCAGGAGAATTATCTTTCGATTTTTTGAGGCTTTCGATCAAACGGTAATTTTTGTCGCTATTGTACCGCCTCGAACCAGCTACCGCAAGCTGACAAATCAACTTGTCAAATTAATACAAACCGTTTCAGCATAAAAAAGCATAATTTGATCACGAGGAAACCGCAGCCATTTGAAAGGGTGCGGTTTTTTGCTTTCAACTTCAGTACGCCCGATCCGACCCGGTGCTCAATCTCATATTGGCGCCATGTAAAAAGTTGAATAGCATTCTGGTTGTGTATTGCCATCCTCAAATGCATGGTTTAAAAGAGGGAGCAAACGTGCAAGATGCGCCGCTTATTTCGGCGTCAAAACTGCAGAAATTATTGCGCAGTATTGGGCTCGATCGAAAAGAAACGATTAGTTGGGCAATGTATGACTGGGCAAATTCTGCTTTTGCAACAACGATTATGGCGGCGGTGTTACCACCCTATTATTCAAAAGTCGCCGGTTTCAGCCTGCCAGCCAATGTCGCTTCTGCTTATTGGGCATACACCACTGCGATTGCTTTGTTTATTATTGCGCTCATTTCGCCCATTCTTGGCGCTGTTGCCGATTACATGGGCGCAAAAAAGCGATTTATGGGTGCCTTTGCAGTCTTTGGAATTCTATTTACCGCCTCCCTCTACTTTATCGAGCGCGGAAATTGGCTTGAGGCATCAATTTTGTTTATCTTCGCGAATATCGGCTTTTCCGGAGCCAATATTTTCTACGACTCCCTTTTGCCACATATCGCACGAAAAAATGAAATCGATCAGATATCTTCAGCAGGCTATGCCGTCGGTTACCTGGGCGGCGGATTGTTGCTGCTGTTAAATATCTTCTGGATTCAATCTCCCCAAACCTTTGGTATTCCCGATACCGCTACTGCATCTCGACTGGCAATTTTAAGTGTAGCCGTTTGGTGGGCGGTATTTTCCATTCCGGTATTTAATAATGTACGTGAACCCATCCGCTTAATCTCGCGAAGTGAAATATCCAACATCAAACCGTTGCGTGCGGGTTTCAGGCGGCTATTCCAAACCTTACGAGATATTCCCAAATACCGTCAGCTAGCCCTTTTCCTCGCAGCTTTCTGGTTTTATAATGATGGAATAAATACGATCATCAAAATGGCAACAATCTATGGCACTGAAATAGGCATCGAGCAGTCGGATCTTATTGGTGCACTGGTATTGACCCAATTTGCCGGTATCCCCTTTACATTCGCATTCGGATTTCTTGCCAATCGAATTGGAGCCAAACGGGCGATTTATCTGGGCTTATGCGTTTATATGCTGATCTCAATCGGGGGTTATTTCATTCAAGAAGCGTGGCACTTCTGGCTATTGGCATTTGCTGTTGCAATCGTTCAGGGCGGAACCCAGGCACTAAGCCGTGCGATGTTCAGCAATATTATTCCGAGATCGAAATCGGCGGAGTTTTTCGGATTCTTCAGCGTTTTTGCTAAATTTGCCGGCATTTTGGGACCCGTTACCTTCGCTTTCATCAGTCAATTGGCGGGCTCCAGCAGGTTGAGCGTTTTTGCTCTGGTGCTATTCTTTCTGGTAGGAATGATCATTTTAGCTAAAGTAGATCTAAAAGAAGGCGAACGCGCTGCATTGGAAGCGGACGCTCATGACTTTGCAGCATTGGGTGGAGGCGAGAGTACAGCCAAATAAAATCACGAAATTCACAAGAAGGAAAAATCGTTGAGCCTCTGTTTGAAGAAGAAAATCCAATCATTATCTGTAAATGCTTTAATGCCTCAATAGCTTTGATGAAAGCTGCTGTTATTCCCTCACGCCCTGTGCGGGAATCCAGGACGAACGGATGCTGATTTTTTCCTTCACTTGATGATATTTTCAAATGACTAAAAAAAGCTTGATTGATATTTTCAGAAAAGAGATCGATGCATTTCGTCTCTTCAGCCTGAACTGGAATGAAAACGACTCGGGCATTTTTTTCAAGCCATTTTATTCCGCGAATCCGGTGATTCAAAGCGTCTAGATTGGGGCAACCATCAGTTCGCGCTTGCCTGATTCACCAGTGTGAGTTCCCGGGCTTGTTGCTGAACGATCTCCCAAACCAACTCGATATCATCCCACCGCGTCTTCAGATTCCCGATAGCGATTCGAATGCCGAATTTACCGGCTAGTTTTGTGTGCGAAAGAAAAACCTTGCCCGTCTGGTTAATTCTCTCCAAAAGCATGGCATTCAATTTTTCCAGGGACGCTTCCACATTTTGGGGCTCTGCAATATTGCTCATTGTTCCGGGTGTGAACCGAAAAACAAGGGTGCTGAACGGAACGGGTGCCAATAATTCGAAATCAGGATTTTGAAGGATGAGTTTCTTTAAGCGATCCGCAAAACTGATATGTTCGCGTATGGCATCGGTAATGCCGCTGATGCCCAATGTTCGAATAATCATCCACAATTTTAGTGCGCGAAATCGCCTGCCCAGCGCAACACCGTAATCCATGTAATTTTTGACCTCATCGCCTTCAGACGTACGCAAATACTCCGGAACCAGGCTGAAGGCGCCCTTCAGAATTTCGGATTTCCGACAATACAAAACGCTGCAATCAATCGGGGTGAAGAGCCACTTATGTGGATTTATCACGATTGAATCGGCCTTTTTCCACCCGGAAAATCGGGTTCTGATTTCCGGGAGTATGGCGGCTGCACCGGCATAGGCTGCATCGACGTGGAGCCACAGCGCATGTTTTTCACAAATCGCTGCGATCTCGTTGATGGGATCGATGCTCGTGGTAGAAGTGGTGCCCAGTGTGGCTATAACGCCAATCGGCTTGATGCCCTGCTCCAGATCAGCTTCGACACGTTGCCGCAGGACATCGGCATCCATGCGGAACGCATTATCAGTGGGGATTTTCTGCAACCCTTGCTGTCCTAACCCGAGTACGATAGCAGCTTTTTCAATCGATGAATGTGCTTCAATTGACGTATAAAATCGCAGTCGCGGCAAGTCATCGCGACCGGCAAGTCCTTTTTCGCGAATATCCAATCCTGCGGCTTCACGGGCTGCTGCCATGGCGCACAAGCTGCTCACTGAAGCGGTATCATTGATGATGCCTTCGAAAGTTGCCGGAAGCCCCACCATTTGCCGCAACCAATCAAGTACCACGTCCTCAAGTTCAGTCGCAGCGGGAGAAGTTTTCCAGAGCATCGCATTGACATTCAATGCGCCGGATAGCATTTCCCCGATTATGCCTGGACCCGAACCGGTGATTGAAAAATAAGCCATAAAACGCGGGTGGTTCCAATGTGTAATCCCGGGAACGATTATGTTCTCAAAATCACTTAAGATTTTTTCGAAAGACTCTGGTTGACCTGGCGGCGAGGACGGGAGCCGGGATTTAATTTCACCGGGTCGGATTCTGGATAACACGGGATATTGGTCAATGGTCCCGAAATAGTCTGAAATCCATTGAATTGCACGGGTGGCATTCTCTCTGAATTGAGATGGAGATAAATCTTTATACGTCCTTTCATTCTCGGATTGTCTTTTTGGGGATTGCATTTCGCCTGTCCTTTCGATCTGTTGGTTTGGTTATTAGTTGGCTATCCGGCATACCCGGCAAAACCGCAACAAAGCATGCATATATACCAGGCGAGTAGTTAAATGGGATTCTCCAGCCGCGCAAAGCCAATGGATTACAATCGCTGCATTCGGTAGCACGTATCGGAGTTTGCTGATCTAACCGGATAACCCTGTGTCAAAAGATAACGTTCGAAGAAATAATTCCTTAATCTACTAAAAACTTCCGCGCCTGTTCGTTTGGAGTCTTTTACTATTTAGGAAAAGGAATAGTTGCATTGAATGCAAACCAGGGATAATTAGAGCAAATTTAGCCGCGCACAAGGCGATTATACGGCAAAGTTTCATTTTGATCTCAAGTTTGAGCAAATCAGCGGGTGCACTGCCGATGCTGGATAACATTAGCAGTGATGCCACCGAGGTAATCCTTCAGCGCTATTGCCCGCCACAGAACAAAGCATCTGATTCATCGGATCATGAGCCAAACCATAGCTGATTTGCAGAAGCACGGCTGCTCAGGGATGCTGTTGCGTCAACCGAAGAACAAGTTGCAATAAAATCATGATCTTTTATTAAATAAAGAAATAGAGTGTCCGATAATATAGTACTAGATTCATGGCTCTATTTAATCGAAAAGCTAGCCAGAGTTGGTTTGCCCACAAAACAAAGAGAAACAACGATGAAATCATTCAAAAACCGTGTTTCCATCTTGCTCGTAGAAGATGAATTCAATGACATTCAGATTATCCGTCGCGCTATCGAGAAGTGCCACATTACTAACCCGTTGCATGTTGTAAGAGATGGCGTTGAGGCAATGCATTTTTTGAGCAATCGGGGAAAATATACTGATAAAGCGTCCTATCATCTTCCGGGATTAATCCTTCTGGATATCAATATGCCGCGGATGGATGGATTGGAAACATTGCGGAAAATCAAAAGCGATAGCGCCCTGCGCGCCATTCCCACAATAGTTTTCACAAGTTCAAATGATGATGACATCGCTCAGCAAGCTTACGAAAGCGGGGCAAATACTTATATTGCCAAACCAGCAGATTTCAATGAAATGAAAAATGCTATCGAGGTAATTATCAAGCACTGGCTGCAAATTACCGAATTGCCGAAAAAATAGAGCCGCTAGTTGTAAAATTAATATTCGTATTATTAGCTTTGCGAGCGTTTTATGCAATATCACATCAAATGCAGCTCTCAGGCAATTTCTTTTGGCGCGCGATTCGTAATCAAATATGAGTCCAAAAACAGGAAGTTCACAAAAAAAGAGGTGAGGCGATGAAACGATTTTATCCGGCAAAAATTGTCATCATTTCATTATTGATGGTGCACTCAATAGCCCTGAGCCAAACCAAGCTCGCGATACATGGCTATTTGACCCAGGCGTATGCTTTCACCAATACGCACCAACTGATGGGAATTCCACACGACGGGACGTCAGATTATCGTAATCTGGCGCTCCAATTTCGATATTCTATCACGTCACATGACAATTTGGTTTTTCAATTCAGCCACAAACGACTGGGAAGAAGCCCGTTTATGTTAATCGAAGAAGCTGTCGCATTGGATTGGGCATTCTTTGAGCACAGATTTTCGTTTGGCACGTCGATGAAAGTTGGCAAAGTCCAGCTTCCCATGGGCATTTTCAATGAATTGAGAGATGTGGGTGTGTTGTTGCCATTTTATCGCGCTCCGTTCAATCTGTATCAGGAAGGAAGATACACGAGTGAGACCGTTGACGGATTTGTATTGACGCATTTACTGGGCGAATATTCTTCCTGGGGAGTGGATGTAGATTTTTATGGCGGTGAATGGAAATGGTCAGAAGCCACTAAAAGTATTTTTACCAAGACCGATATGGTTCAAACGATAGATGTAACTCACGGGCTTGGGGGGCAGCTCTGGTTGAGATGTCCAATCGATGGTTTCAGATTGGGTTTAGCAGGAAATAAAGCGCACTCAGCAAAGGGCTATCACTTTGATGAACTAGATTTTTATTCATTGATGTACTCGCTCGATAGCGACTTCACAATATTCTCCACACGAGCCGAATTTCGGGATGCCCGCTTCGATAATAAAGTGAATTATCAGGCATATTACGCACAGGTTGGTTTGAAGCTGTTTGAAAAACTCAGGATCAATATCCAGGCTGATTTTGCTGACATAAAAAACATGGATCAGCTCGAAATACCTTTTGTCGAAGATGTCAAAAAAAGTATGAATTTGCATGATGATTACGCCTTCGGGATTAATTTTGCTTTTAATCCGAATATCATCCTGAAAACTGAAGCACACTGGACAAAAGGCATTTACATCGAAGACGAGTTGATTAATTATTTTACTGCTGATCCCATTGAGGTTAGGTACTACATATTCAGCCTGGCAACTTCGCCTGGTAGTGTCAAAAGTTTCATGAAAAAATTTCGCCTTAAATTTGCTCACATCGCTCTTTCAAGCCCTTCAGAATGGGTTAAAAAGGGAAAAATAGCCAGATTCAGGGGGAGATTAAGGGGAGAAAGGTAATGGCAAAATTAATCGCTTAAAAATCATTAACTTGCTAAAGAGAAAATAATGAAACTTTTGACACTGCGTTTCAGAATGGGGGGAGAGTGAATGGTATTTCTCAAATTTTGAGCCTTGAGAAGAAGCAGATTAAGCAATTGTAAGAATAGGGGGTAATGCCTCAGTTTCCCGTTTGGGAACCAACAGGCATCGTAATCCATGCAAGGAACCAAAAACTGAGCCATTACGAATAAATGGCATGTTTGCATTTGGAATAACGATTTCTCGTTCAGCCCATACGAATCATTCTTGAAATGAACCAGGCTGATGATGCCAGGCATATCGTTGGCTTCTCAATGCAAAAGTCCGCGCGTGTTCGCTCTAAATCACTCCCCGGTTTTTTGGCTATTTCGTACTACGATTGTATCTTTCAACCAATATCGATCATTTCGGTGAGGATAATCGGTCGTATAATGCAAGCCGCGGCTTTCTTTGCGCCGCAATGCACTTTCGATAATCAGCATCGCAACATACGCCAGGTTCCTCAATTCGAGCAATCCCTGGGTAATTTTGGTCTTTTTATAAAAACGTTCAATTTCATTAATGATGAGCTTGATTCGTCTGAGTGCACGATTCAATCTTAAATTTGATCGTACAATTCCGACATAATCCCACATCAGTTGCTGAATTTCAATCTTGTCATGGGAAATAAGAATCCATTCTTCGTGGTTGAATGTGCCGGAATCATCCCATTCCGCGATGTCCGGAAAAGCGGTCACAGTTTTTACAAAATTCTTTGCATCGCAAATTGCCTCGTGAGAAAAAACAAGTGCCTCCAGCAATGAATTCGAAGCCAGCCGATTTGCGCCATGGACGCCGGTATGCGCCACTTCTCCAAATGCATAAAGCCCTATTATCGAGGTGCGTCCCTTGATATCCGATTGAACGCCTCCGCATGCATAATGAGCTGCTGGCACAACCGGTATGGGGTGTTTGGTTATATCGATATTAAATGACAGGCATTTTTCATAAATTCGAGGAAATCTTGCCTTGACAGCATCCGAATCGATGTGCGTGATGTCCAGGTAGACGCATTCTTCGCCTCGAATTTTCAATTCAGCATCGATTGCCTGCGCAACGATATCCCTGGGCGCCAGGGAAGCCATTGGGTGATATTTTTCCATGAAGCTTGAACCGTCGCCTAAGCGCAGAATTCCCCCGAAACCTCGAACTGCTTCCGATATCAGAAATGATTCGGCTTGCGGATGATACAGCGTTGTCGGATGAAATTGCATGAATTCCATATTGGCAATAACCGCACCGGCGCGATACGACATGGCGACGCCATCTCCGGTGGCGATCCGCGGATTCGTCGTATGATAATAAACCTGCCCGCATCCGCCGGTTGCCAGGATTGTAGCTTTTGCAAGAAATGTGATAATTTGGCGCTCTTCCTCGTTCAGGACGTAAGCGCCCCAGCAATGGAGAAGACTGCCGGCAGGTATGGATCGCTGCCGCAAGTGATGTTCGGTGATTAATTCAATTGCGCTGTGATTTTCATAAATCCTGATGTTTGGGTGACGCTTTGTTGCGCTGAGTAACGCCGATTCCACAGCGCTGCCGGTGTAATCTTTCGCATGAATAATTCGGTTTTTAGAGTGTCCGCCCTCCCTGCCCAGGTCGAAGCTATTGTCACTGCTTTTTGAAAATTCCACCCCCCAATCGATGAGTTCTTTGATTCGATTGGGTCCCTGCTCAACCAATAATTGGACTGCCTCCGGATGGCAAAGCCCCGCACCCGCAGATAATGTATCTTTTAAATGATACTTAATCGAATCATCAGGCGAAAATACTGCTGCAATGCCCCCTTGCGCATAATTTGTGTTTGACTCGGCTTTCTCTTTTTTGGTAATGATAGCTACCGAGCCATGTTCTGCCGCTTTAAGTGCGAACGAGAGTCCGGCGATGCCGCTACCAATGATCAAAAATTCATTTTGTATGGTTTTCAATTTCTTCTCGCTAATGTCAAAGCAGGAAAGCAGATGTTCGTGCTTGCCGAAAAAGATGAATCTGCATGGATCGAATCGATTTGCAGACCTGCTCGTAATGTATTATAACAAAAATGGCAATAGCAGTCGGAAAATGACAGGTTCCCGTTTCACTTCTGGCTGTCGTGCAGACCGCTATTGCCGATCAGGCAACAGATATGATTTTTAAAATGGAATTCTGAATTATCAGGGGATTACAAAATCCAATTGCGGTACTCAGCATGAATTAGATTCGAATTGACAAAAAGGATGCATCAACGGCTATGAGCATTTTTGGAATACCGGGGCATGCTGATTTTTCATGCAATCCCCAGCCTTGCTTTCAACAGGCGGGATTACTCCCCCAATAATTCCTTAATTTTATTTTTAAGTTCATCAAGATTCGACGATTTAATTATATATGCATCTGCCGACCACGTTGAAAAATCTGATTTATAAGTCGAATATGCTGAATTCAGGATTACTTTGATATTCCGGTCTTTTGTCAGGATTTCCCGCAATGTTTGAATTCCGTCGATGCCTTTCATCTTAATATCGAGGACGATTAAATCAACCGCATTTTTTTGGATTTTTTCAAGCGCTCCTTCACCGCTTTCTGCTGTAAATACTTTATATCCTTCCTCTAGCAGTTCCTTTTCGTATAAAATTCTCAGGTTAGGTTCGTCGTCCACAATCAATATTGATTTCATAATTTCCTCACAATTCTTGTTTTACAATTTAATTATATTCCCATTTTTGAAGGCATTCACCCGGCGTATCATCATCTCCAAATTCAGATTGTTGCAGTAAGTTCGCTGCAATGAAATCGATTTAGAGTCAACATCCCACGAAGGATGGTGACAAATAAAATTTAATCATAATGTGTTAATCCAATTAATGATTTTTGTTGTGAAACTAAAATCATCAACTTGATGGAGAAAGCGCTGACGTAAAAAAATGTAAATTGTCTTGTGATGGTTTTCCCAGGCTTGCATCGCAGGCTTTAATGGCAATCGCCTGATCACAAATGCGCTAACTCATGCTAAATCCGGCTTGAATTCAACCTGCATAACTTAAGATAAATTTTTTAGAAAATCAATGATTTTTTCAGAATCTTCATATCAAATAAATAAAAGAAGTGCTATCAATGCTTTGTATTTCACAGTTTGATTTCGCCGGTTCATTTTTCTGGGATTCCCGAACTGGTGTTTGGGAACCAGAAACTGAGGGATTACTTTGCTGCTGTGAATTAACTTGCATTTAAGGGAAGTTCTCATTATATTCAACATGTTTTTGCGACTGATGCTTAAAGCATGTTTCAGTCGTCGATTTCAAGCCCTATGGATGTGGGATAAAATAAGTTACCCATTTAATTTCCTAAGTGGCTAATCATCAAAATTATTATTAACCAAAATGTCCAGGTTATTTTATCCCATCTCCTGAATGGAACTAAGGAGCGACGTGCCAGTCGGAAGATACTGGATGGTCGGCGATTGAGGCATGCAATTTGTTGTTTCATGAGGCTGTGCGCCATTTAATCAGAAAATTGGAAATACCATCAAAAAAATTGCTTTTATTCATCCGCTTTCAAAAAATGCATTTACCCTTTCGTTAATAACTCAAAATTCATATTTTTTCTAAACATTTCGATTGCCTATGGATTCCAGGAAAGCCGCATTAACACGACGTCAATTTATCGGCGGAATTTCTGCCGCCAGCGCAATGAGCACAGTTGCTCCCGGTTTGGTGTTCTCATCGCATAGTGCCAGGCAACCGATTATTAAACCACCTCGATTGAATCCTGGCGATACCATAGGGATTATCGCTCCTGCCAGCACGCCGTTTGAAGCGAGCGCGATTCGAGAAGGCAAAGAGGCGATGGAATCGCTGGGCTTCAAAGTGAAGTTGGGAAAATACGTGCGGAAAAAATATGGGTATTTAGCCGGAATCGATAAGCAGCGCTTGAAAGATTTGCATGACATGTTCGAAGATGATGCTGTCCGCGCCATAATTACGATTCGAGGCGGTTATGGCTCAGGTCGGTTGTTGGATAAAATCGATTATAATCTGATTCAGAGAAAACCCAAAATTCTGGTCGGATACAGCGATATTTCCGCGCTGCACCTGGGAATTCATAAAATGACGAATCTGGTTACGTTTCATGGTCCGGTTGCGTTGTCAACGTTCAATGAGTATTCAACGAATTACTTTATGAAAATTCTCACATCCTCCACAGCGATTGGCAAAATCGAAGAACCGCCCCGCGATAATCCGAGACAATTGAGCAGTGGGTACGAGGCGATCCGCGAAGGTTTGGCGAGTGGTCCGCTTATTGGCGGAAACCTGACGATGGTGACAGCTACCCTGGGCACACCCTTTGAAATCGTAACAAAAGGGAAAATAGTGTTTCTGGAGGAAGTAGGCGAGGAACCGTACGATCTAGACCGTATGCTGACCCAACTGAGCCTCGCTGGCAAACTGGCGGATGCAGCGGGAATTGTGATTGATAAATGCGCCAAATGCGGACCGGCGGAGTACAAGCCGGCGTTTTCGAATACACTCAGCATTGAAGAGGTAATCCACGATCGCTTGCACGATTTAAAATGCCCTGTTTTATTCGGATTTTCTCTCGGTCATGTTGCGAATAAGCCAACTTTACCGCTGGGGATCATGGCGACACTCGACACATACTCGGGCACACTGTCGATTGATGAGTCCGCCGTAAGCTGATTTGGAACGAAGCGATTCTGAAGAACGGGCTTTGCGGAATCGACCAGCATATTCGACGGACTGCTTGAACCAGGTCGCATTTTCCGGAGCTTTTTTCTCAGTCGAAACACGGATCGACAGCGATCGTCCCGGGTAATGCCTCTTCTGCTCATTATTAACAAAGGATTGAAATTTCATAAGCTAAAGGAATTTAAGGCATCCAAAATGAATACAAAATCAAACTCCGCTAAAGCCAAAGCAATCAGCCTGCTCGTAATTCTCGCTTTGATTTCATGCAGCAGCCATAAACCAAAATCTTACCAACGATCTGAAATTACTCATCCGTTGAAACCGGCAATTCAGATCAGATTGCCGTGGCGCGATGAATTTAAAGATGGTAAACTCACCGGCTGGGAAATTGATAACCAGATGGAAACCGATGTGGCGACGTGGATCTGCGAGAATGGTCTATTAGTGCAAGCCAGCGACATCGGCTCTCAAAGCGATCCGAACGAAAAAATCTCCGGTACTCAAATTGTCGCCGGCGACGTTAATTGGAAAGACTATTCTGTGCAATCCCGTGTGTTGAACCGTGGAAGCGGGGTTTTTGGTGTGTTATTCCGATATAAGGATTCGAGTAATTATTATCGTTGGATGATGGGGAAACACGGGTATCTCGATGGCGCTGGATGGCAATTGGAAAAATGCGTTGCCGGGAAAACCGTCATCCTTGCCAAAAAAGCTGATTTCAATTTTCCTGAACCGAACGCGACATTCAATCTTGGCGTTGATGTTTGTGGGGATACACTGAGCGGCTATCTCGATGCGAAGCGAATTTTCCAGTTTCAGGATTCCTCATTTCGATGCGGAAAAACAGGCTTTTTTTGTTGGAAAAATCGAGAATTCTGCGTCGATGGAATTCTGGTAAATGACAATTCAGGCGCAGACCAACCAGAATGGGATGATAAGGCTCCTATCGCAATTCGCACGGATCATGAGTGCGGAACGTATTCATTTGCGATCAGGGGGATTGTATTTGAGGATCAAAATGGCAATCAACGGCAGGATCCGACTGAGCGCGGCTTGCCCAATATCGCGGTCTCGGACGGACGGGATGTTGTTCTGACTGATGCACACGGAATTTATTCGCTGGAAAATGATGAAGCGGATGCCCAATTCGTCTTCGCTTGTATTCCGGGCACTTATGAGAAGAATTTAAATTTTTACTATTTGCCGCATGATTCGGTGGGACAAAAGCTATTCAACTTCGGATTGAAACCTCTGTCGGAAAATGTCGATCAAGCATTCACATTTATTCACAGCGGTGGCATTTATTTTGAATCCGCTGCTGATACAATAGATTTAAAAAGCTCGATGCTCGAAGCATTGGCGCAACACCCGACTCCTCAATTCTTCATCACCGGGGGCGATTTGGTGGTAGATGGACGCGTTGCCAAGCAGAGGAAAACCATTGCGCGGATATTGAATAAATTTCAGGTGCCTGTTTATTCGGTCTGTGGGAAGAATGATCTCTGTGACGGATTAAATCGTCTGCGTCATTTTCAGCGATATTCAGGTCCTGATTATTTTTCGTTTGATGTCGGTGACTGCCATTTTGTGAACTACAATAATTGTCTGCCATCGAAGAAGCAAGAGGAGTGGCTCGAAAAGGATTTGATGGTTTGTGCACCGCACATGCGAACCGTGATTTTTCAATATTTGCCGCCTACAAAAACGCAATTGGGAATACTTTCAGCATTCAATGTGCAGGCGATATTTTCCGGATATCGACAATCTAATGATGTGGTGAAGGTCTCCGGGATGATGCTGTATACAACTCCGCCACTCAGATTCGCCGGCGCCGATGCATCTCCGGCAGGGTTTCGGGTGATTACAATCGAACCAGATTCGATCTACAGCGAGTTCCGTTACGGTGGAATTGAAAAAAGCACCACGCTTGTTTATCCATCAACCGAATCGTATGCAATCGGAGATAGTCTGAATATTGTAGCGAATTTATATGATACAAAAAATGAAATCGTCGATGTAGCGTGCCAATTGATTAAAGAGCCCAATATCAATGAAATCGGGCGATTGAATCGAGCAAGCAAATGGAGCTGGGTGAGCCGAATCCACAGCAATATGACTGCGGGTGATTATAAATTAACCCTTTCGGGGAAATTCAAGGATAGTCGGAAATGGCAAATGGTCAGCGATTTTTCAATTCGGTCCGATAAATTATTGAGCTTTGTGCCAATTGACAACTGGTCAATGTTCAAGAAAGACATTTTGCATTCAGGACTTAGCCAGTCGAATTTGAAACTTCCCCTGAATATCAAATGGGTGAAGTCAACTGGTGGCATGGTTGACATTGGTTCGCCCGTGTTTCATCATCACAAGCTTTTTATTGCTGCAAAAGATCCTCATAACCTGGGCAACAATTACATCTGCGCTTTCAACGCCGCTGACGGTGAACTGATTTGGTGCTTCGAAATGCCAACCGCAGTCCAACATACGGTTGCCTGCTACGAGGATAAAATAATTGCGCAGGAAGTATCAGGGCATCTGGTTGCACTGGATGAAGATTCCGGTGAAATTATCTGGCAGGTTTCGTTGAGCGAAGATGAAACATTGCCCTGGTTGTGCTCCGCACCGATTGTCGTCGATGGGATTTGCTATGCAGGAAATGCTGCCGGCATCTCCGCGATCATTTTGGAAAACGGCAATGTTTTATGGAAAAAGCAGCTTGTGAAACAACTAAATACCTGCTACGCGTCGCCGGCGTTTCAAAATGGCAAATTGATTATCGGTGCAATCGGGGATCGGCGAAACCTGTTTGCTTTGAATGCAATGAATGGTAATCTCTTGTGGGATTATAAATTCTCAGGAACCCATAGCGCAGCACTCATCGCCAGCGAGTACCTTTACATTCAATCAATTGATGGGGAACTCATTGCAATTCGCATGGAGACAGGATCGGCTATCTGGCATACCAAATTAGGCACGGGATTGACGTATTCATCCCCAACTGCAATCGATAGCCTTGTTATCGCCGGAAACGGCGATGGCGGCATCACAGCTATTAATCGGTTCAATGGCGAGCAAGTCTGGAAATTTGCCTGTTCAAATTCCCTGGTGCGTTTTTCAAGGCAATTATCAATTTCCCCGACATTGACCGGTTCGCCTGTGGTCTCCGGACAGGTGGTTTTTTGTGGCGGCACGGATGGTTACGTGTATGCGCTAAATTGGCGTGATGGAACCTTGCTATGGAAGCTGAACCTCGGAGCGCCAATTCTCTCTACACCTGCAATTTCAGGAAATGGGCTGTTTATCTCCGCCTTCGATGGGAATATTTACGCCCTGGTTGCAGATAAGGAACACGCTCACAAATAAAGAAATCCTTTTCGCGATGCCTCCTCCGCTTGTGCCGCTCGCTTCTATCAAATTCAAATTTTCCCGATACAACCAATTTTGTCATAACCCGAAATGAACCATCAGGTACACTTGTCCGTACGAATCGGTCTATTGATCATTTGAGTTCGAAAACGCCGGACATGCTTCGACTAATGAAAACAATATGTTAAATTAAACACATTTCACTGGCACAGGCTTTGCCTTAACCCAGGGTGAATTTGATGGTGGGTATAAAAATCACTGTCGAACTCAAAAAAATGAATTGAATAAAAGTTAACGTGAAAAATAAGGAGCTGATTTATGAAATCGCGGATATTCTTTCAGCTATTGATTGCCGGGCTGTTCGTAATGTTGATTGCTCCGAACGCCGATGCCCAGATACGGCGCAGGCATCCCCGGATGCGAGTGTCCAATCGCAAACCGCAGCCAACAACCACATTGAATATTCAATTCGGCAACAATTTCAAACATGAAAATTTTCTTGCCGGTGCAAGTTTGGGTGTGCCTGTTGGGCTGTTTTGGAAAATATCCCCTGGCTTTCAATACTATTTCACTGAAGACGCTAACCGGTGGCAGTTTGACGGTGATATGATTTTCAAACCCACGCCTCGCGGTCCGTTTTTCTTTGGCGGCGGAGTTGCCGTAGATTATACGTTACCCGATAACAGTGATGAGTCGTTCTCCAAAGTTGGTGGCAATGCGTTTCTCGGACTTGATTTCGGGGGTCGCCCAAAGCGTAGTATGGCGCCCTTCGTCAAGGCGCGGTGGACGATTTATGAAGATGAAACGTTTTTCAGTTTACTCGGAGGCTTGAGTTTGGCACTTAAATAATATGCTGTTTACTCCCTTATGACCTACATTCTCCTCCCTCTCTGCGCCAAGTGGTTTTTCGCCTGGCGCTTTTTTTATGAAATCAGGTGAGTTGATGATGGCATTGATTTCGGTCATACTTGCCGGCAGAACAGAAACAGGTTGCGACTACCCGGTTTTCATCAAATTCAGAACATTGGATAGAGAGGAATTAACATGCACTTAGCCTTTCGCAGAGCTTGAATTTGTGAAGGGTTGAATCTTTGAATTATTGATTGACGCGCATTCAATTCAGGATTTTTTCCTTGATTGAAGGTGTGATATTTTGTATTTTGGTGGGATTTTGAAAAATAAAAATTTGGAAATATAAATGGCGGACGCATGAAAAATTACGAACAAATCGAGCACACTGGTGATATTGGCATTCGCGTATTTGGTGAAAGCTTAACGCAACTGCATGAGAATGCCGCGGCTGCATTTTTTGATCTGATTACACCGATAGAATTGATACATCCAAAAATTGAGCGAGCAATTGAGGTTAGTGCGGGCGATCGCGAAGAACTGCTGGTCAATTGGCTGTCGGAACTTAATTTTGTTTTTCAAACTGAATACTTGCTTTTCTGTGAATTCAGGATAAGCGAATTATCGGAAACTTCATTGAAGGCTGTCGTACGTGGTGAGGCGTTGAATCTGCGGCAGCATCATATAAAAAATGAGATCAAAGCGGTTACTTTTCATGGGTTAAAAATAGAACGACTTGAGGCTGATAATTGGTTTGGCAATGCCTCAATTATTGGTTCTTTTCATGATTTGCAATGCCCCCGGGATTCCCAAACGGGAGTTTGGGAACCAGTCACTGAGGGATTACATTGGTTTGCGCAAATCATCTTTGATATTTAGGAAGCTGGACCAGGCTTTTTGCCTTTTAATAACATTTCGTTGTTAGTACCTTATAAGCTGGAAAGCAACGCATTTCACTTGTTAATCCAGCCCCCTGCAAGCGATAAAGCGATTCGTATTAAAAATAAAAGGTTGGACGCAAATCGCAATTAGCTTGAAGCGAACAACAGTGCGGCTTATTTAATTTTGACGGCGGTTCCATACGCCAGAATTTCTGAAGCGCCGCCCATCAGGCTCGATGTCGTAAAGCGAACATTTATCACCGCATTTGCACCCAGTGATTCCGCCTCAGTAACCATCCTTTGAATCGATTCTTCTCGTGCTTCATTAACCTGAATTATTCATAAATTTCAGAACACCTGACCTGCTATAATGTAGACCAAGGCTCTTGATATTATAAATGATAGTCTAACTATAATAAATTAAATTCTTAATG
>JAFGMA010000327.1 GCA_016927835.1 Candidatus Zhuqueibacterota bacterium
ATTGCGAGCGAAACGGAGTGCAGCGAAGCAATCCCATGAGGTTAAGCACTGAAAAGATTGCTTCGGCAAAAAACGCCTCGCAATGACGTATAAAAATGTTCAATTTATGACCGTTTGCAGTATAAAATATCTAACAAGGCGCAACTCTATTAAATTTTATCTGTTAAGGTTTATCAACCCGGAACTTTGAATATTGAACCGTTCAACCCGGGGTTTAATTTGCCTGCACGCTTGGTTGAGCGCCGGATTATTTTCTCGGCGGCTCCCGAAAAGTAATATCCGAAAAATTTTAAAAGAATGCAAGCAGAACCTGCGCCGGTAGGTAATGTCTCAAACTATACGAATCAGAATATCATAATCGAGCAAGCTGATTAATGCCTGGATGAATTACCCGAAATTCTGAACATTTCCTTCAAAAAGCAGTTAAGTTGAAAGAAAAAAGCACACTATCAACCGCTCTCAAATCGGCATTTCGGATAAAAAAAATCTTGACTTTCTCTGTTTAATGCTGTATTTTTGGTTTAAATTTAGCCTGCGGATTGAAACATAACATCCGTTATGCGATTAGAATTTACACAGCTCTTTCGAGAAAAAAAGTAATCCCTCAGTAACTGATTCCCAAACTCCGGTGTGGGAACTCAAGAGGCATTGTAAAACATGAAAAGAACCAAAAACTGAATCATTACGAAAAAAATGATTTTTCGCATTTCGCTTTACATCATACGATTTTTCACCAAAATTTATTTCAGGGGTCAGGTTTACCAGAAAGAAAATCTACCGAAACAGGGACCGTACGTTGGCGTAATCAATCACAATAGCTTTATGGATATTCCTGCAATGTCGCTGGTCGTACGCGGGAAGGTCCATACGATGGCAAAGGATTCGCTATTCAAAGTACCGGTTCTGGGCTGGTGGTTGAAAAAGGTAAACATGTTTCCGGTCATTCGCGATGCTTCCGATCAAACGGCGTTCAAACATGCGCTATCGATATTGGAGCGGAAAGAAATCGTTTTTATGTCACCCGAAGGAACGCGAAAACGGCACAGTGAAAATGAATTGCCCCGCGCTCGCACCGGATTTGTCAGACTGGCGCAAATGGCGGGCTGCAATGTTGTACCGATCGCCATCAGTGGCACCAGAAATGCAATGCCGCCGGAAGCCAAATTCCCCAGACCGGTGAAAATCCGGGCAATGATCGGAAAACCGGTGATGCTTGAAAAAGTAGCCGTTGACAAAGCAAACAAGCATCTGTTGCAGGATCAGGCGGACATGATAATGGCAACCGTTTACGAGATGCAGCGCCAGTTAGAGGAAATGGATGAAACGGGCTCAAAATAGGCTTTCGATCCTCAAGGTTTGTACATCGCGCTCATGGGGTGGTTTGGAAATGCATACAGTGCATCTGTGCGAGTTGCTCCGTGAACGAGGTTACGTCATTTTGCCCGTTTGTTACAAGGGAAGCCGGATCGACCAGCAACTGGTTCGCGCCGGTTTCAAGCCCTTTTATCTGAATGTGAAGAGCTATATACACCCGTTCCTCATTTTCCGATTGGCTCGAAAAATCAGAAATTCAGATATTGACATCATTCACTCGGATTATTCTAAAGATTTGTGGACGATTGTGCCGGCTGTACGGCTATCTAAAAAACTGCCCATTGTTCTTTTAAAACATATTGGGACTCAAAAACCCAAACGCGATCCGTTTCACCGGTGGATTTATCGAAACGTAAATCAAATCATCGCCATTTCCAATGTTATCCGCGAAAATGTGGTCAATACGCACCCGATTGCGCCTGAACGTGTGAGTGTCATTCACAACGGGATTTCACTCGAAACATTTTCACCTTCGCCGACCGACAGGGAAACCGCGCGACGCGAATTTTCGTTTTCCGCGGATGAGCTGGTAATCGGCATTATCGGGCGGCTTCAGGTGGGCAAGGGCTATCTGGAGTTTCTGGAAATGGCGTCAACCATTTCGAAGTCTTTTGAAAATGTCAAATTTTTGATTGTCGGTGAAGCCACTTATGGGCACAATGCTGAAGCCGATATGATTTTAGGAAAAATTGACGAGTGGCAGTTGCGGGATAAATGCATTTGCACCGGATACCGGGAAGATGTACCTCGCCTGTTATCGGCGATGGACATTTTTGTATTCCCCTCGCGCGCGGAAGCATTTGGATTGGTGCTGATTGAAGCCATGGCTATGCACCTCCCGGTGATCGCCTGTCGCAGTGACGGCGTGCTGGATGTCGTGGTCGAAAACGAAACGGGCTTGCTCTTCACGCCGAAAAACGTCCCTGAATTGAATCATGCCGTCGCCGAATTGATCCGGCATCCGGAAAAACGGCGACTTCTTGGCGACAATGGATTTCAGCGAGTGCAACGGCTTTTCACTGATTCACTCATGCTGGACCGGCTGGAATCGCTATATTTCAGCCTTATAAAATCATAAGCTGCCTTCATGCAGCAGCGCTTTTTTGGCAAACCTTAAAAGGCATGGATTGCCAGGTAACCAAACACGGGATTTGTCATTCAGCAGGAATTTTTTGAAGGCTCCCGGTCTCAGGAATGTAACAGATATAAAATAGAACACTTATCACCCTTCGACTCCGCTCAGGGTGAAGAAATATGGACTTTTCGTTCATACATTATTTATAAAATTAAGCACTTCGAGTCGGCTCCTGGTGCCATCTGGTTTTATCCGGAGCGAATCAGAAATAAGCCACGATTCGACCTGCCCGGGCTGCAACTCCGGTGAATTGTAGCACTTAGCAATCAATAAGCAACATGTTGCCTTTCAAAGAACAATCGCACGATTAGGTCGAGGGAGATCAAATGGAATTAATGTTGCTGAAGAGAGTTCCGATTTTTTCCGGTTTGAATGACAGACAAATTCAACACATTGCCGAATACTGTGTGACAAAACGGTATGTGAAGGATCAACTCATTTTAGTCGAAGAAGAAATCGGGAAGACTTTATTTATCATTTATAAAGGTCGCGTGAAGGTAACGCGAACGAGCGAGGATGGCAGGGAAGTAATATTATCCATCCTGGAGAGCGGCGACATATTCGGTGAAATGTCGATTCTTGACGGAAAAGCACGATCGGCGAGTGTTACTGCTATCGAAAACAGCGAAATTATTTTACTGCGAAGAGGAGATTTTTTGCACATTTTGGAGGAATACCCGCAGATCGCAATCGCACTTCTCAAAGAATTAGCCGGAAGAATCCGCAAGAGCGATACGCAGATCACGAGCTTATCATTGCAGGATGCAATGGGAAAGGTTGCCTCAACCCTGATTTTGCTGGCAGATGAAATTGGAAAGCACCGAGAAGGCAAAATTATCATCTCCAGAATACCACTTCAACAGGATCTGGCAAATATGGCGGGTACGTCGCGCGAAACCATTTCGCGCGTCTTCAAGGCGATGGAAAGCAAAGGTTATATTGAACGTGAAGGTAGAAAATTAAAAATCCTGGATCTGGAGGGCTTAAAAGCTTGCGGCGCCTGATTGATTTAAAAGCAGCTTTGAAATTTAAACCGAATTTTCTCTATGTAATTAAGGTATCTGAGGAACCTGTCCCGGATTTTTGCTGTTACAGATTAAACCTATAGGAGGTAAGTGAAATGTCAAAATATGCCTTTAGTCACTCAATGGGGGATGGAAATCCTTACGAGAACAATCAAATCGATGATCCGGAAGCAATCATCCGCTTAATGCCTGAATGCAGCCTGGACGATAATGATGATGATGAATATGAAGATGATGAGTGGGATGAGGAATGGGACGAAGAAGAAGATCCCGAAGAAGACGACGATGACTGGGATGAGGAAGAATGGGACGAAGAAGAGGAAGATGATTGGGAGGAAGAAGATGATGATGATGAATGGGACGGATTCGATGAAGAAGACGAGTGGAACTGAGCGGTTCTGTCCCATTGAATCATACGAATCGGAGGCAAGTTGAAACGCGAATATCCGGATGCGCCACTTGTTGGCGTTGGGATAGTGATCAAGCATGCGCATTCCGTTGTCCTCGTCGAACGAGGGCAACAACCCAAAATGAACGTGTGGACAATCCCGGGGGGATTAATCGAACTGGGCGAATCGACGCAGGAGGCAGCCAAACGTGAAGTACTTGAGGAATGCAACCTTCAAATCGAATTGGGTGATATTATCAGCGTTGTCGATTTGATTAAAAAAGATGATGGGGGCGCGGTACAATATCATTACATCCTGATCGATTTTTCAGCTACCTATCTCAGCGGCGAGTTGTGCCCGGCATCCGATGCAAAGGATGCGAAGTGGGTTCCGATTGAGGAGTTGCCCTCATACGACATCCCGGATATCACACGAAAGGTAATTGAAAAAGCATTTTTGTGATAACCGACAGGCTTTTATTTCCAATTCTGAATAGTGTGAAGTTGTTGATGTTTATTTTTTGAGGAGATTGCGAGTGAAAATGCATTTGGATGATGTTTCTGATTTTATTGAACTCGAATTGCATTTAATGGCAGCAGCGCTGTATTTTTGTGATTTTTCGGTGGTCTACCCTTTATTCAACAAAGAATCAGTTGCGGTGAAAGCTTTTCAGACAAACGATTTAATCGCTGCTAAAAATATTTTATCGCGATATTATGCCCTGGATGGTTTGTCTGAAACTGAAATCGCATCGCTCGATACACTCTATAAGGAATTGGAGCAAGCCTATTCAAGCCGCTTGCAAAGCGAGCAACTGCCGCTTCCCAAAGAATTTCTTGTAGCGCTAGGCAACCGGGCGGTCGAAAACAATAAGTTCGGAACCGCCAATACGGTCTATAGATTTTTGAATAATCTGGATAAGCGCATTAATGAAATTGTTGATAGCGGCATTCAGCAGTTGAAATCAAAAGAATTTAAAGACGCGCTTTCATCATCCGAAAAGGAACAGGCTCATCCCGTATTCGAAGCCAGGATCCAACAAGCTGCGGCTCAATTTTATAAAGCGATGAGGCTGCTGCACCCGATCAGCCTTGGCTTCCAGAATATCGGCGTCGAATTCGTGCTCAATGATAAATTGCCTTTGAGACGGCGCCTGGATCGGTACGTTGAACAGGCGGTCTTGCGTGAATTGCTGCTTGTTGGATTCGAATATTTAATATATGAAAAATCAATCTATAGCAAACTCATCGATGCACTGGATACGATACAAGCTTCCGGCAAGCTGATGCGCCAATTGCTCAAAGAGCTTGCAATCCTGTATTCCGGCGGAGAGGAAAATTATTCGCGTTTTATTCGACAATACAACGCCGCAGTCGACTTTCATCAAAACGCAGAGAGTGAAATTGCGAAAATCGAAACACAGGCTATCCTGCTCGGGCGATCCGTCGGCGATGATAACTTTTTTCAGTATCTGAAAGAAATAGTCACCCAATTCCCGCTCAGCGCTCTGGTCGTTACCTGCCTCGATACCTCGATTAACATAAAATACATTGCCCCCAAAATTGCGAAATCCACTCCTTTGCTGGAATTACTCGGATTAGAGCATTGAAAGCAGCGGATTCATCAGAGGGGCAATTGTGTTTCACATCCATTCTAAAACTTGACAAAATCCTGCCACCAGATTAACACCCTTTTCTCACGTTTCGGTGCGATAAAGTAAACTATAGGAGAAATCTTCATGACTCAGAAGGAGACAGACAAGACCATATCCATTGCAATCGGACTGGACATCGGGGCAATCAGTGTCAAATTGGCGGTTATCGTCCCCGAGGATATTCGCGATCATATTAACCAACTTGTCGATTCGAAAGGCAGTTTCTACATTGCTGATAAAATTCCACGAGATTTTCCGACAAAGAATATCCTGATGCTCTCCCACTATCGACGCATTCATGGTGCGCCCATAGAAGTTTCGCTTGAATTGCTGCAAGAATTTCACTCGAGTATGCCCCAAAGCATCGCAGCGAGTATTTGCGTCACCGGATCTGGTGCGAAAAAGTTGAGTGAACTGCTTGATGCAGACCTGGTAAATGAATTCAAAGCAATTGCCACCGGAGTAGGCAGATTCCATCCCGATGTTTATTCAATTCTTGAGTTAGGCGGCGACTCCTCAAAATATATCGCTATCGAAGTGAATCCGCAAAGGGAAGCGGTGAGCATCATCGACTATGGAAGAAATGGCGATTGCGCTGCCGGCACCGGCTCATTCATGGATCAGCAAGCCAGCCGTCTACTTTATGATATCGAAGATGTCGGGGAGATAGTTGTGGCTGCCGGAAAAAGTGCCAATATTGCAGGTCGATGTTCGGTATTTGCCAAATCCGATATGATTCACGCGCAACAAAAAGGATATCAGCCTCCGGAAATTTTGAAGGGACTGTGCGAAGCAGTGGTCAGGAATTTTAAAGGGACAATTGTCAAGGGCAAAGCGTTAGGCAAACACTCGGTTTTCATCGGTGGAGTGGCAGGTAACGCCGGGGTTGTACAGGCTATCCGCCAGATGCTGAATCAGGATGGCGATTCGCTATTCGTTCCGGCATATCACGCTTCAATGGGGGCGATTGGGGCGGCATTGTTGGCACACTCAAAACCAACTGATTATTTCAGCGAACGCCTGAAAAACGCCCAGATAATTCAAAGTAACTCAGATACTTCATTTCCTCATCACAAACCACTTACACTGGAAAAAACCATTCTGCTGAGAGATCGAGTTCAGCAATTTTCCTTCGAAGGCAAACAGCTTCCGGTGAACGCGTACCTGGGAATCGATATCGGCTCTGTTTCGACCAAACTCGTTATTATTGATTCGGGCGGCAATCTGATAAAAGAAATTTATACGCGTACCGATGCACGACCAGTAGAAGTCGTCAAACGCGGTTTGAAAGAAATCGAATCGGAGTTGGGGAATCGCGTCACCATTTGCGGCGTTGGCACAACCGGTTCAGGGCGGGAATTGATCGGCAGCCTCGTTGGTGCCGACACAATCAAAGATGAGATCACCGCTCATAAAGCGGGTGCGATGTATATTAGTGAAAAAATGATTCAGCAAGAAGTAGATACCATCTTCGATATAGGCGGTCAGGATTCAAAATTCATTTCGATTCAAAACGGTGTGGTAGTCGACTTCACCATGAATGAAGCCTGTGCCGCGGGTACCGGTTCATTCCTCGAGGAGCAAGCTGAAAAACTGGGAATTTCGATCAAACAGGAATTTGCAGAGCTTGCGCTAAGTTCGAGCACACCTATTCGCCTGGGCGAACGCTGCACAGTTTTCATGGAGAAAATGCTTACGCCATACCTGCAACAAGGCGTGTCAAAAGCCGACCTGACCGCCGGGTTGGCATATTCGATCGTCCTGAATTATTTGAACCGGGTGGTTCGAGGAAGGCGAATCGGTGATACCATCTATTTTCAGGGAGGTACTGCGTATAACGATTCAGTTGCCGCCGCATTTTCCACAGTATTAAATAAAGAAGTGATTGTACCCCCATACAACGGTGTTATCGGCGCAATCGGAGCGGCAATACTGGCGATGCAAAAAATGGAACAGCGGGATCGCCACAGCAATTTCAGGGGATTTGATTTGAACGCTGTCAACTACACGATCCGGAACTTCGTGTGCCGGGGTTGCGCCAATCATTGTGATATTCAGGAAGTAACGGTCGAAGATGAAAAAACCTACTGGGGCGATAAATGCTCGGATCGCTATCGCAAGAAAGCCAGGGTGAGCCGCCACGCAATCATCCCCGATTTGATTGAATTCCGGGAGAACCAGCTCAAACAGCATTCGCGTTTCGATGGCACCGGTCCCGTGTTCGGAATTCCACGAAGCATGTATTTTTACGAACGGCTCCCTTTCTGGTCGACTTACCTGAGCGAACTGGGATTCAAGCTGGTACTGTCAGACATCACCAATAAAAAGATACTCAATGATGCCGTCGCTTCGGCAGTTGCAGAGCCCTGCTTCCCGATTATTGTAGCGCACGGACATATCCAAAACCTGATCGATAAAAATGTTGAAATGATATTTCAGCCCAATGAAATCAATTCCGAGACACCGACCCCTTCAATGGAATCTTACCTTTGCCCCTGGGGTCAAACGCAGCCGTACGTCTTTGCCCATGTGCCGGCTTTTCAAGCATATCGGGACCGGTACATAGCACCGACAATTCACTTCATGAAAGGCAGCGATTACGTTAAACGCGAATTAAGGGATCATCTGAAACAATTCGGCATTTCGAAAAAGGCAAGCGATCTCGCGGTTGATGCTGCCTACCAGGCACAACGGACATTCAGAAGCGCTTTACTCGAGATGGGTCAGCAGGCATTGAATACCATCATCGAAAGCGATGAAATGGCAATCGTACTCATCGGGCGCCCGTATAATCTCTATGATCGGGCTATCAACCTGAATGTGCCCACCAAACTGCGCCAGATTTATGGCGTAAATGTGATCCCATTCGATTTTCTGTCCACCGAACACATCGGCATCGACGACATAAACGACTCCATGTACTGGAATTATGGGCGGAAAATTTTACAAACCGCGAAATACATCAAGCAGCATCCGAATTTGCACCTGATTTATATTACAAATTTTAAATGCGGTCCCGATTCCTACGTCAAACACTATGTGCACGAAGCCTCGGGCAAGCCATATATCGTGCTCCAGTTCGACGGGCACGGCAATGATGCCGGAATCATGACCCGCTGTGAAGCCTACCTCGATAGCAAGGGATTTTTTAAAGGGGAGTAAATCATCGGACTCACTGAAATGAATGAATGCCAGACTCTGTGCTTATCCGTCGCCATACGTGAATCCTAAGGTTTGGACCAGTCAGGTGGTTTGGGGATCAGGAGCTGCACGACTTACCGAACCGACGCCGGACACACATTCGAAAATGCGCAATATCCGCACGATATGAATCCGGGATTTGGTGTGTAACATCGTCCCCGGATGCCATCAGACACCTCATTGATTTGGGTGCGGATCTTTTTCAGGTTATTTTCGGTGACGCCAACTTCACCGATGAAGCCTGTTTCCAGGAACACATATTTTATGGTCTCAGGAATGCGGTTATACGTCATGAGATAAGCTTCGGCGTAAATGAGGAGTTGCGGGCTTTTACGGGTTTTATCGTCAGCAGCCTTCTGTGTTCGCACATCCGATGTTTTGTAATCGATAATGCAGACTTTTTCCGCGGATTCATCGATCCGATCCCACCGACCAATTATTCGATTATTTCCTTGCAGAAAGCTGAAGTCCTGTTCCACAATAGTTGGTTTTGAAACCGCGTTTTCCTCCTCCTGAAAGAATCGTGTCAATACGTCCTTGCCGGTTTTGAAGCGCAGCTCTTCGTGCTCCCGCGTCAGGAATCCCTGGTTTTTCCACATAAGTTCGAAAACATGCAGAACATCTTCCAGGGTCACCTTGCGATCCATTGACTTCCGTCGATTATACTCCCGAATGGCTTCGTGGATGGCGCGCCCGTAGATCATTGAATGATGCGGCAATACCGGCACACGTAGGATGTGGATATATTTATACTTCAGCGGGCAGGTTGAATAATCTTCAATTTGTAAATTGCTCAGGCTCAAAATCTGTTCGTCAGGGATTCGTCCGGGCGATTCCAGCGAGGAATCAGATACCGGGGCGAAGCGTTCAATACTTTCGAGTGGCGAGCTTTTTAGCGCAGTCTCATCCGCCCTGGGTCTATCCAAGGCTTCGAGTACGAACTGACTGATTTTTCGGGGACGCGAACCGCCGTAATCGCGTGCGCTTGTCAGGTACAGCTCTTTTTTGGCGCGGGTCATGCCGACATAAAATAAGCGCCGTTCTTCCTGCAAATGAAACTCACCTTCGGGCAGCATATCTTTAACAAGTGAATCCGGCAATTCCAGAAGCTCGCTGCGTCCCGGCAGCGGAAATTTGTTCTGAACCAGGCTGACTAGAAAAACAACGGGAAATTCCAAACCTTTGGATTTATGCACGGTGAGAATATGCACGGCTTCCATATCGATGTCCGCTTCGGCGGTGGCGGGATCATCTCCCGCCTCGATCAGCAAATCCAGATGCGTTACAAACGAATGCACATCATCAGCCACGCCTAAATTCGAATAACCTCGAACAACCTCAAAAAACCGGGCGATATTCAGTACCTTTACCTCAGCTTCGGGATTCCCTTCATCCACCAATCGTTTCAGGTAACCTGATTCGGTGATGAATTGGTACAACACAGATCCGGCGGAGTTCTGACGCGATATTTCAAGGTAGCGCCGGAGATCTCCGAACAGTTTTTGAGCGGAGGCTTTTAATTCCACAGATAGTTGCGCAAGTTCCGGAATTTGATCCAGATGCTGCATGACATAGTGTAGCCCGCGATTAGCCTGCCGCGCGAAATTCAAACACTGAACCAATTCATCCATCGGGAATTGATAAATATCAGAGCTGGCAAGGTGGTACAGGCTGATTGAGTCATTGAAATTGGTGAGCGCCCGCAAAAAGGAAATCAGTAACCGTACTTCTTCGCGATGATACAAGCCACGGCTGCCTGAAAACTGATATGGAATGCCCCGCATATTCAACGAACGCAGGAACGGATCAGCGTCATTGTTTGTCCGCACCAGAATCGCAAAATCCCTGAAACGGTAATCTCCTGATCCAGCCTTCTTTTCAATCATTTCTGCTACTGCATCCGATTCAGCGGAAATCGAGTTAAAATGCAGGTGTTCGACGACCGCTTCCAATTTTTCTGTCGCCAGCAGCTTTTTGGTGATATTTTCACGATCTTCCAGGCGATCCGGATTGTTATGCAAAATCAGGCGATAGGCAGAATCGAGTATTTTTTGGGATGAACGATAATTGCGCGTGAGCACAACTAGCTTTGAAGCCGGATATGTATCCCTGAATTTGAGGATATTGCTGATGGCTGCACCGCGAAATTTGTAGATCGATTGATCATCATCGCAAACCACGGTTACATTTCCATTATCTCCGGCAAGCTTCCGAACCAAATCGAACTGGGCATAATTGGTATCCTGAAATTCATCAACCAGAATATATTTGAATTTGTTCTGAAAACGTTTCAAAACGCTGGGGTGATCTTCAAAAAGTTTCAACACCAGCGCGATCTGATCGCCAAAATCGATATTCCCTTTTTGCGCCATCAATTCCTGGTATTTGGTGTACGTCTGTGCCAGTTCCAGTTGTTGGGCTGTTAGTTCTTCAAGCTCCTCGCGGCGCTCCGTTTCGATTTCAATCAGACGGTTGAGTTCCTGTACATAGAGCGAATATTCTTCAGGGCTCACGGCTTCATCTTTTGCGCGACTGATCAGCGTGAGGACCGCATCGATATAGCGCGTCGGATTTCCCAGGGGGCGATAATAGGAAAGCGGAAATTCAAAAAGATGTTCCCGGAAAAAAATGATTTGTTCGGCTTTTGATAGCACCCGAAAATCGGGTGATAAACCGAGTTCCAGCGAGTGATTGCGAAGAATGCGATCACCAAAGCTATGAAAGGTACTGATTTGAATATTTGCGAATCCATAGGGCAATAAAATATCGACGCGCTCTTCCATTTCAGCCGCAGCCTTGTCAGTGAAAGTAAGCGCAAGGATTTCATTTGGATAAGCCCGTTTCGATGCAATAAGATATGCGATTCGCCGCGTAATGACACTGGTTTTCCCGGTGCCCGCTCCCGCAATAATCATCAAAGGACCTTCACCAAAACAAACTGCCTCTTCCTGCTGTGGATTCAACCTGTCCAGTATATTTTTTTCGTTTTCGAACACAATTTCTCCTAGCTCATGCAGGTAATGTAAAATCAAAATAATATACAAAATTGCAAGCAAAGAATCAAGCATTTTGGAATGGAAGGCACTGCAAATCCTGGATTCAAACTCCGGGGCACGCTTTCCGATATCCAAATTCGAAAATAAAACAGCAGCAGCAGTTCTGAGAAAATAACTCTGGATACAACCTGAAAATCCGCGGTTGGTTTATATAAAAAAAATGGTAAGTGTAAAATGAAGTCAAAACAACTGTTATATAGTGGCTGAACGAAAAGTCCCCAAAATGTCATTGCGAGGCGTTTTTTGCCGAAGCAATCTCATCCGTAAGTGCTTATATTCTAAAA